>NVVX01000018.1 GCA_002733545.1 Alkaliphilus sp. | reverse complement strand
AAGTGCCTACCTTTAGAAGAAGTATTATAAATTTACTAATAATGCTTTTAAGACCACAAAGAACAACTCCGAAATGAGAACACAATGCCATATAACGTTTCGTATTTCCGATGTCTCTGAACCGGACCCTCAGCGCCTTTCTTCGTAGGTGGCGCTTGCACCCGGTGAAGAGATGTGCGTAGCGAACGGAAATATTTTGTTATGTGTAGTAATTCACGGAAATTACCACTCACTATCAGTTTGTCATTATAGGTTTATCTTCTGGGTTTCCTTTTCACTTCAGATAATTCAGGTGAATCATCTTTTTTTACAATGAATCTACTATCATTCTTTAGTAAATTATATAAATCATCTTCATTAAACTTAGTATATCCGTAACCATATAGATCAGTGTGAATATCATATATTGCACGCGGTTTTCTCTTGCCCTTTAGTAAATTATAACATATATCTGCTGTTTCTACATTATCTAATAGTACTTTGGGTTTTGTTATCCAATTAAAATCGTTCTCATCTTTTCCTAAATTATAGAGTGTTTCTAAAACCAAATATGCTGTAGATGTCATATCTGGTGATTCTTGATATAATTGGGTCAATTTATTCAAAGCATTATAATATTCTTTATTCAGATTATATGCATCACAAAGAGAATGTTGAGCATGTAAATCTCTTGGATATTTCTCTGCAAACTTTTTTCTGAAATCAATCAGTTTATCATGATTTTTATTGTTTATTAAATGGCACTCTATTTCCCAATCCTCAAAATGATAATTTTCTTCCAAATAATCATCATTATTCATAAGATTTGCTCCTTGCTAAATATTTAGTTTTAACAAAAGTAGTGAATTATTGCACATAACGTTTCCGTATTTCCGACGTATCTGAACTGGACCCCCAAAGTCCTTCTTCGTAGGCGGTGCTTGCACCCAGTGAAGAGATGTGCGTAGCGAACTGAAATATTTTGTTATGTGATGTCTTTTTACACCCAATTGATATAATTTTTATTTAATATAGTTTGATTGGCTCATAAAAAGGCATAATTGCTTAATTCCAAGCCGAGCACATACTATATGCAGTAGTTCGGGCGTGCCTCGCACACCATATGTGGTATACTGGAAGAAATTACAGGCTTTCTGTGGGTGAATCATAGTTTTACTTTAGTCCATACTAATGGTTCAAAAGTATTTTTCATAAGTTCCTCTTTCTGTTTACCGTGTTGATCTAACAAAAGATATTTTTGAGTAGATTTCTTAAAATCGAACACATATCCCATTCTTTCATTCATACTTGTCTTATACTTTACATTGATAGCTATTATATTTTGCATGCATTTAATATCACAATCATAGACCATTATGCCTATTTCCTCATTCCCCCTAACACATGGAATCGTATATACATCACTAATATATTCGCCATTACTAGAAAGTTGAATATCAACTCTACATTCATACATAGGGTTGTCACTAATATTACTTAATATAATATAGGAAAATATTTCCTTATTAAGCATGTCTAGTTTAGCCAACCTCTTTTTTTCATGATTTTTTTGCGGATATTCCACATGAATACTTTCTTCTTTCTTCTTTAAATAATTGATTGCTTTTTTATAAAAACTATTATGCACTATCCTTATCCTACCACTCATTCCTGGATAGTTTGACAATTTTATATTGCCTTGAAAATTATCTATATCAATATAACTTCTACTATTGATTAGTTGTGATTCTTTGTTTTGTTTAATAGACCCCTTAATACCTTTGAGAGAAAAATAAATTGCTAGTAAGGTACAAATACCACCTAAGACCCCTCCTATGTAACTACCAAAAAAACTCGTCCAAGCTTCATTTGAAATTACAGAAAATACATCATTTTGAAATATGAGTTTTTCAATTAATAATGGAATTGCAATTAAAATTCCTAGCACAATTATTATCGAGATTATTATTACTATTATCTTTTTTACTGATTTCATAGATTCTCCTTATAAGTAATTCTTTTAAAATTAAAGTAAAAAGATTTCGCATAACGTTTCGTATTTCCGATGTCTCTGAACCGGACCCTCAGCGCCCTTCTTCGTAGGTGGTGCTTGCACCCGGTGAAGAGATGTGCGTAGCGAACGGAAATATTTTGTTATAAGATGTTGACTCATTTAGCTTCGAAGCATCTTCCCTAGATTCTTCTTGCATTATGTTTTTGCCATCGAAAGTATACTTATATTTATTTTTTATAATACATAATATTCCAAATATCCTTACCCTTGAATCCGCATTTTCTGTATAACGATTCTGGTTTTGTTTTATCATCAATTTTACCTGATACTGTAACAAATTCAGCTTTTACTTCCAACCTGTTAAGTAGCTCATTCACAATAACTTTCCCTATTCCTTTACATCGATATTTAGGTAATACTTGTATCCATTCTAAAATACCCTCTTCTATGTTTTTATCAAAATCTGCAATACCCAAACCAACCGGTAAGTTAGTATTTTTCACCATAATAAACATCCATAAATTCCTATCATATGCTTTTTCTTTAGTCCAAGCAACCACTTGGCTTTCTGTAACAGATATATCTGAATAACAATTATTAATAATATCGGTCACAATTCGCTTTTCTTTATTTATATCAACTGTCTTTATATAATAATTAATATCTAAATCTGCATCTAATATTAACTTCATGTCATGTAAAATCCTAAAATACTTTGTATTATCATAACTATCCAAATATCCATCATTATAATTTTTGTCATGAATTATTAGCATATTATCTGGCACTGAAACCTTTTCTTCTTTCCAATATGGTATTGAAAGTGATGAACATGGGTTCTTTATATAGTCGTATTTAGAAATCATATATTGTTCTCCTCAAAAAAATTTTTATACTGGATAAAGTCCATAATATTTATGACCCTAAAGGAATACCCCGACATGAATGAGTCAATGTCTTATAACGTTTCGTATTTCCGACGTCTCTGAACCGGACCCTCAGCGCCCTTCTTCGTAGGTGGTGCTTGCACCCGGTGAAGAGATGTGCGTAGCGAACGGAAGTATATTGTTAACTGATGTAAAATACGGGCTACTCCACTAGTCTCAAAATAAACCCTTCGTCTTCATTACATCTTTAATTCTACCGTCATATCTCAAATCTTTTGTTTTACCACCTATTATATCGTTATGTCTTATTTGTATTCCATCTTTAACATCAAAAATTACTGCACCTATAGGGTAAAATGATGAGACCATTGATTGCATAAAGAACCCATCATAAATTAGTTCATCATTAATATAAATGTAAAATTTATCGCTTGCTTGAGTACCCAACAGCCTAGAACCACCAATATAATACTTATCCTTGATATTAGGCACATCTAGTTGATCCAAATACTCTTGTTTAAATTTAATAATCTGCATATCCCATTCATATGACTTAATATCTTCATCCGTAAAAACTGGTTTGTCTCTTAGGATATATTCACCAGATAAAGTGTCCTGCTCACCTATATATACTTCAAATCTAGCATTATTACCTTCACTACTATTACTACTATCGCATCCTAGAATAGTAATAACCATCAAACCTATTATCACACAAATAATATATTTCATATAAAATCTCCTATCACAATAAATTATTTGCTCTCTAAAATAGTAGTTTATTTCAGTTAACGTTCCGCGCATATATGACGTTTTGCCATAGCGATAGTGGAGGCAAAATGTGGCGAAGCCCGAAGCGACCAACTGGAGCGGAGCATATGTGCGCTGTTGTGCGATGGGCAGTGCGCCTCCTCCAGTTGTATCTTTAATTTCTTAATCCCGCCCCCTTTTCCGCAGGAGCACAGGACGTGCAAGAGGCGGCTTCCTTTATTTTTTTCTCTTACTCCCTTCCATTCAATATCAGGGTATAATTTTGAAATCTCCATTATTGGTTTAGCGGTCATTACTATTTTATGACTAGCTTCGCCCAGTCCGCAGCTCGTTCAAGTTCGCCATCTTTCAGCGGACCTTCAGAATCTTTTACAAAAAACCCTTCAGGTGGAATTATTAGATCTCCTCCTTTTTTCACGAGTTTATCCGCTATGGGACTAGCAGCATATCCAAACAGTCTCACTAATATATTTAACAAGCGTGAATTTACGTCGGTTATAGACATCCTAGTATCAAAAGCCGACACTTTAACGCCTTTGAGACCATTTGAAGGAATTTTGTTCAGGAAGTTAACAATTGCCTTTGTTGGTTTAAATGCTCGGGTAGGGGAGCCAACAATTAATAACCCCAATCCAGTTAAGTGTTCAGGCTTTATTTCGCTTACCCGGAGTGCTGCAACACTCTCTCCCGAACGAAGAGAATTACCAATTGCCAGAGCTATTTGCTCTGTGTTACCAAATACTGAATCATAAACAATCAAAGTTTTCATTAGTTTATCTGCCTTCTTCCTTACAGTTTAATATCAATCAGATTAGAAAATATGTGATCAATAAAAATCTATTTGTTGGTATTATTTAGTGCATTTTCTATCGCTTTCAATATTACTTTGCTACTATAAGTAGCACCAGAGACTGCATCTACTTCCAATGTTTGAGCTTCCACCACTTTACTTGGAATCATCTCAGCTGGAGCTCCCTGACCACTTTTGTGTTTTAGCAGTTCAATTCCCGTTATTTCATGATTCTTTACAGTCACTTTAACTTCAGCGATTATTGGAAAGACTTTGTAACTACCTGCATAAGTCCCATCCGGTACTTTTGAAATATCAACATTTGATATCTTTAGATCCTTTAGCTGCTCTAGGTTTAATTCGATGGTTTTGATACCAAAATAAGCTCCAATGATCACTACCACTAAGATGCCCAAAATTATTTTATGTTTCTTTTTCATGTAATCTACCTCCCTCTTGACGTTTTGCCTTTCGCACAACGTTCCGTATTTCCGACGTCTCTGAACCGGACCCTCATCGCCCTTCTTCGTAGGTGGTGCTTGCACCCGGTGAAGAGATGTGCGTAGCGAACGGAAATCTTTTGTTATCTGGCGTTGTGTCCTCATCTCCAGAGCCTTACCCAAGACAACTATGTAATGCTATTACCTAAGTATAAAATTATTCCTACAGAATATTACCATTTTAAAATATAGAATTTTTTTGCAAATAATAAAAATTATCCTTCAAAATTTTATGAGTTTACTAACAAGATGATTTCCTCTATGTTTTTCCTCTTAGTAAAATCTGTAGGAATATTATATAAAGCTAACATTCCTTTTTCATCAGGCGTTAAAGTAGCTTTCGTTTTTAACCTCCATTTTAATAGTTTCATTAAAAGTTTATCAATTGGTGTAAGCTTATTGTAATCAAAGCCACCTCTCAAATAAAAAAAATGTATTTTTTTCTGTTGCTCTTTCGTAAAATTATTATTTTCAACTTTTTCTAAATCATCTTTTCTGGGTGGACTAGCACCTGATGCAAAAACTACTATTCTTTTATCTTCAAGCCTATGTAAATTTTTCGTTATTAACTTTACTCCATTTATACCACTTGCATACAATCCACCACCATAAATTATAGTATCATAAGATTCTAGTTCTTTAATAGTAATATTAGAATGTTCGAAAAGATCTGCTGATAATTCATTCGCAATCCATGAAGCATATTTTTTTGAAAATCCTGATTTAGACTTATATACTACTATAGTTTTCATATTCTCAACCTCCTAATTTTCTATACCTTAATTAAAATTACTTTATTAGAATTTGAAGTGCCTACCTTTAGAAGAAGTATTATAAATTTACTAATAATGCTTTTAAGACCACAAAGAACAACTCCGAAATGAGAACACAATGCCATATAACGTTCCCACAATTCCCGACGAATGCCCACTTCATAAACAACACAAACTATTAAAAAAACTAAAACTTCGGAACAACCTTAACCTTCTAACCACATGGCATTTGTTGGGAATTGCTGTGTTATATGTCGTATTTCACGGTTTACTTAAAACGCTCTTCTAAATATAAGCACACATCTTGAATTGGTTTCCAATCCGTGAGTTCGCTTACTCTGTTTAACTCACACCATTTATATGTTTCATGTTCACGAGACAATTTCACGTCAAATTTTGATTCTACCTTCACTAAAAAACAGATGTCCTCCATATCTATCAGAACTCCATTTTTCGGCTCAGAATAACTAAACTTGAAAGGGAGTTTTTCAATACTTTGGACTATTCCATAACCCGTTTCTTCCTCAACTTCTCGAACCGCTGCTTCAACTTCTAATTCATCAACTTCTATTCCACCACAAATCGGTTGCCAGTAGCCCGATTTCGATACTGTTCGTTTCAACATTAATAGACTTTTAGCTTTTTCATCAAATATGTATACCTGAACATTTTTCCGATTCATGCTTTACCCACCTTTAACATTGGAATATAAGGAATCTAGTGAAATATGATATATAACGTTCCGTATTTCCGATGTCTCTGAACCGGACCCTCAGCGCCCTTCTTCGTAGGTGGTGCTTGCACCCGGTGAAGAGATGTGCGTAGCGTACGGAAATATATTGTTATATGATGTTTAAAGCGGAAACTGCCACTCAGCTACTCTTTTTTTTCTCTAGTGTACCTTTCAAATTCAATTCCAAAGAATTTTATTTTGCTAGCAAAAGGAATAATTACTAATCCAATAATTACTCCTATTAAAGTTATACTGATTGCATCAAGTTCAATTATCTTGATTATCTGTAGTATAAATATATTAAAAATAATTAATGCACTTAACCAACTGGCAAAACTTAATCTATTTACTTCAGACTTTTTCTTCTTTTCTGCATTCCTTGCTTTTCCACTCAATATTGCATTACGCTTCCCTTTATAATACTTATCATTAAACTTAGGAAGATTAGTACTTATGATGACACCTGCATAATTATTTATCTCATAGACTCCAAAGTATGGTTCATCATCTATGGGATAGACCATGCAAGAGATAACACTTTGGTCTAGTGATTTAGCAATTGTCTGTAGCCTAGCTCTACCACCATTAACCTCAATTTTTCCCTGATTTTCAATAGTAACAAACAAGACTATTGGCAAATTTGTATTTATATCAATAACCGCTAGCTCTATCTCTTTAAGCCCACCTAATTTATATCCTATTGCTAAAGTCTCACTTGGAAATCCTTCACTTATTAACCGGTTTATTAAAAAGTCTAACGTTTGGTTTTGCGATAACATTGATATTCCCCCTCTAATTAGCTTTAAATTTCATATAACGTTCCCACAATTCCCGACGAATGCCCACTACAAAACAACGTTAGCTATTTTAACAACTCAAACTTTGGAACAACTTTAATTGAATAACCACATGGCATTTGTTGGGAATTGATGTGTTAGAAGATGTCTTAAATGGTTTCTAGTTGACTCTCAATCCAACTGTAGCATTCTCTTAGTTCATCTAAAGTTATTGAATCTGATTTATGTTCATATAGTACATTTTGTAACTTTGAACGATCTTCTATTGAACTGGTAAATTGCACAATATTACACCAGCCATCCTGCTCTTTTAACTCCGGCAAAGCAGGATAATGCCTTTTTTCTACACCATTTCTCACTTGAATATTTGCAATATGCAAATTCTTCGTATAACTCGATAAACGGCTTACAAATTGAGAAATATCAAAATTATCATCAATGACACCTTGAATATGAAGACGTGCTGAATCCAAACAAATACTTATGTTTTTATACTTATCGAGGAGATTCACAAACCACTCCTTTTCATATAACCATTTGTTTATAATTTCAATCTCTAAGACTATTGGAATACCTGCGATTTCACTCATTTTTTCTAGTCGATCCATTGCAGATTCACATGTTGTAATAAATTCGATCGAAGTTAGTTCATTTTCATACACGGCATCGTGTGTGCCAAATTTCAACATACTCCAATTTAATCTCGGGTCTAAAACCATTGGCTTTGGAAAGTGTATTAACAAATATTCAGCTTCTATTTGCTTGGCAAACTTCAGCTCCATTTCTAACGCTTGAAAAGCTTCCTCGTATTCATATTTTTCAACTGAAGTAACCATTGGATCGCGATATTTATAACTACTTCTTAGAAGTGGAAAATGTATACCTAATTTTAAATTTTTCTGGTCTGCTAGTTTTTTTACAGCTCGTACTTCACTTATATTCTTAAAATTGCACAGCTCGATACCGGAAATCTTACCTATTATATCTCTTTCAAATTTTGATTTATCAAATTCATTGTGCATTCCAATATAGTAATTCACAAAACTACCTCCATTTAATATGTCTTCTAACGTTTCGTATTTCCGACGTTCATTCTGACCCACAACGCCTTTCCCCAAAGAGAATGAATGTGCGCTAGCGAACGGAAATATTTTGTTATAGGATGCTCCTCAAAAACTACAAATTTACACTTATATTATTAAAAATTATATTTACCTTTACCATTTATCATAATTATGATACAATTTACTCATAATAATACAACGAGGTGATTAAATGCCCAAAATACTTCCTATATCTGACCTAAGAAATAATTTTAATGCAATATCTGAAACGTGTCATAAAGATGCTGAACCTGTTTATATTACTAAAAACGGCAAAGGTGACTTAGTTGTTATGAGCTTAGCTTATTTTGAACAACTTCAAGCCAAACTAGAACTTTATGAAAAACTTGCAGTTGCTGAAGCAGAACGTGCTAATGGAGCACCAAAAGCAAGTCACAGTATTTTTATGGAAAAGTTGAGGAATGAATATCATGTCTAAACCATATGAAATAATTTACTACCCTACTGCTATGGATGATGTTAGGAATATCTTAAACTACATTTCCATTGATAATCCACCTGCAGCATATAAATTAATTGATAAAATCGATCATGCTGTTCAATCCTTAGCCGATTTTCCTTCTAAAGGTGTTATTCCAAAAGACCTTCAACTTAAAATAAAGCAATATAGGATGCTAATTATTGAATCGTATATTGTTTTTTACATACCAAATCATACTCTATCTGAGATTGAAATTATGAGAGTTTTATCAAGCAAGCAGAATTATAAAAATCTTCTTTGACGCTCATTAGGAATCCCCTAGTGAGGAGTTTCCTATAACGTTTTGCGTGTTTGCGAAGTGCCAAAGGCATTTACATGAGCGTAGCGAAGCGCAAACACGCTGTTAGCTGAAGTCACACCGCCGTGATAGCAACCATTCAGCCGAAGCCACGGACGGCGGAGGCTGCTTATAAATATGTTCGCATAAAACATATCAATTATAATTCTTTTATAAATTGACCGACTTCCTTAGACCATGTTTTATAGTAATCATTTTCGATTGGAAAATGAGCAGCACCTTCTAATTCGATGTATTTCTTTTTATTTGAACCTAACTTATCGAATGTTTTTTGTATGTAGTATTTTGGTGTCATTCTATCTTTACCAGGCTGTACTACTAATGTTGGTATAGTATATTCCTCATGAGCAATTCTCGGTTTGCTTTGTAGTAATAAACTTAATGCACCTCTTAGAGTAATATGGGTACCCGCTTGAGGGTCTTGTTTGAGTAAATCAATAAATTCTTTTGAATCTGAAAGTGTATCATAAGATATTAAACTATAAGTTTTAATTCTTACATTGCCCATCAGTTTTGATAATAATTTAAATAATGGTAGTAACATATAAGTAAATCGTCCGGTATTTGTTTCTTTTAACATAAACTCTCTATCACTAAAATCCCATAAACACCAACATATTAGTGCATCAATTTTTTCAGGTATTATGCAGGATGCAGCATAAGCCAATGGACCTCCCATACTTGCGCCACCAATTATAATTTTACCATTAAATTTCTTCTTCGCATATTCTACTGTATCTACTAAATTCTGAACATGGGAATTCCATTCAAAATCACCCTTTAACCCCTCATTGTAACCATATCCTTCTAAATCGGGTACTACAATATTATAACCCTTTTCAAATAATGGCATTATTAATGGCAAGAGTACTCTAGCATAACCAGCTATACCATGTGAAAAAACTATTGTAGGAGAATTCTTATCAGAATTACTGTATACTTCCAGATGAATGTTTTTATTGTTTGATTTAATACTATCTAACTGGACAACTTTATCCCATTTGAAAATTAATTCTTCTCCAAACCATTGAACCATATAGTTTTTCCAAAATTCATTGCCTATAAACATAAAATACCTCCTGTAACAATTAGTTTTCAATCTTCAGCCGCCACGGATACCGGCTCTTCCGAACCAGTTAGGCGGTGCGATTTCAGTTAACGTCTCATATTTCCGACGTCTCTGAACTGGACCCTCGAACCCTTCTTCTTGGCGGTGCTTGCACCCAGTGAAGAGATGTGCATAGCGTACGGAAATATATTGTTATATGCTGTATTTTTTCTTGGCTATAGAGGAATACCCTAACCAAAGATTTCTCTCCAATATTGTTAATATACTAAAATTACATGCAAACTTAGCAACTAATATTATGCTTATTAAATGAGATTAATAATTCTATTTATTCGATTAAAAAGCTCTCCGTTTTTTGTTATCTCTAATGAGCTTTTACCCCATTCAGGAAATTTTTCTTTTTGAAATGCGAATATAAGTGTAACAAGAATAGATATACCATCATCTATGATTTTTTCTGTTTCATCAAAGCTACCATACTCGTCTAAAAAAACTCTTTGAGCTGTTGTAGATAAAGAAGAACAAACATTTCTAATATCGCTATATCTATAACCTCTACCAAGTAAATTATAATCAAACATCATTGCTTTTGTTATGTTTTTTGAAACAATTAAATTTGTCCAATAAAAATCATTATAGGTTAATGTTTGTCTGCATTGTGAAATTGTATTTTTTATGAGATTAAAGTTATCTAAAATCAAATCCCAAACTTGATTATTTTGAGTATTTGATTTTTCTTTTATTTTAAGAATTCTATCTTTTTGTATAATATCTGTTTCATTATATAAATTTGATAGTCCAAAAACATTTTCTCCATTTCCATGTAGAATTTTATACCATTTAGCAATCATTCGTGCAGAATTTTCATTCTTTAAGTCTTCTGCAATTCCAAGCCTGTAAACATCGCTATTACAAATATCCTCCAACAATATACTATGTTTAGTTTGGGCAATAGTATTAATTGTTGGCACTCCAACAGATTTCAGTATCTCATAGCTTTTAATTTCTCTTGTAAAATCAATATTAGCAAAGTATTTTATAACATATGATTGTTTATCAATTATTACCCTATAAACAAAAACACCATCTTTATTACGAATTTTTTCTAACATCAAATTCTTATTATTAAAACCCATTAATAATAACTCGAATTTTAATTTATCAATAATATTATTATTAAGAATCAACCTTTAAACTCCTCCTACATTAACATAAAATTAAATCACTCCAATATACTACTAAACAATATGAAAACCGGATATCCATCAATTTTATATGTTAAGATCTAACTTTTGCTTTAATACATTTCCCTAGGCAAATCTAAGAATAAATATTGCATATAACTATAGAATTTCCGCCTCTCTGTCGGGAACAACATCTTGATAGAGGTATTTACGAATGTCGTAAATGCCGTAATAATGGATGTGTTCACGAACTATGTCGGGCATATTTTACTATAGGATAATTCTAAATTCCCATGATGTCATCTAGCGGACTTTTAATTTTAGTTATATTTTTATTTGTTACATGAGTATATCTTTCTGTAGTTTTTGAGCTTGCATGTCCTAATAATTCTTGAATATATCTAAGATCAGTGCCACTCTCTAGCAAATGTGTTGCGAAGCTATGTCGCAAACTATGTACGGATACTTCTTTCCTTATACCTGCTTTTGCACACGCATTTTTAAATACTTTTTGTACAGTTCTCTCCGTTATATGTTCTTGTTTCTTAGCCCCTTCAAATAGCCATTTATTAGGTCTATATTCTTTGTAGTAGTTTCTCAATTGCAATAGAATAGCTTCAGATAGCATAACATATCTATCTTTCTTCCCCTTGCCTTGTCTAATTTTAATCAACATTCTCTCACTATCTATATCATTTATTCTTAGGCTAGTAGATTCGCCTACTCTTAGACCTGATGAATATATTAGTGCTAGTATGGTCCTGTGTTTATTGTTTTGTAATGAGGTTAAAATATCTCTCACTTCTTTTTTACTAAGGATATTAGGTAGTTTGTATTCCTTTTTAGGTCTATTTACGTAAACTAGTAGCTTTGATTTATGAAGTACATGTTGATTTAAAAACTTAATACTACTAATTGCTTGATTAGCATAACTATGCGAACAATCTTTTTCTAAAAGATACTCCACATACCTCTTAAYYTCTTCTTCTTCAATTTCATTCAAGTTTTTATCCGTATACACTACAAACCTCTTTATGTGGTTTTCATAACATTTTTTAGTTTTGTTAGAGTACCCTTTAATGTTTAATTCTTGAATGAGTTTTTTAAAAATATCATCATTCCCCTTTATACCTTCACTCATGCCACCATCCCTTTATTAATTAATTAGCATTGTTACAGTAAAATAAAACCCCCCCACATTATAGTAAAGCAACTCCTCTCCATGATACATGTATTTTCTACAATATTCTACTTATTGAGCAATATTTCACCATGCATTTCCATTATTATAACATGTATTTACTGTTTTACAAACAATTCTGAAAAAAGATTTTTCTGTTTTTTAGAAACATCAATTCTATATGTTTTCCTCTCAAATTTTATCTGTTCTGGCTTGACAGTTTTTTTATCATATTACCCCCGTGAATCATAGTTTTTTACTTATATTGTATTCAACTCCGATATTAAGTAATTTTTGTTGTCATTATCTCCTATCAWCTCTGCACTCTCTTTAGCGAGTTCAATATATTCTGCTTCATTCTCTTCATCACCTAACAAGCTATATGCTCTTGCAATAGATTCATATGCAAATGACAAATCAAAACCTCCAATGCCGTTTTCCAAGCAGTACTTCAAGCTGTTTTCACCATGAGCAAGYGCGCTTTTGCCATCTCCCGCAAGACTATAAACTCTTGACACCTGCCATTCGCCTCTGGCAAAGTTAAGAGGTTCCCCTATCTGCATCCAGTGATACAACGAATCTAGAGCAGTCTTAATCATTATGTAATCTTCTTTTTTCGTCCTTTCTTTAATATCAATCAAATCCCATGTGCTGTTAAAACAGTCTACTGCTAGTTTTTTATGCATCTTTCTTTGTTCATCAGTCATTTTTCATTTCTCCTTTTTTATATGTTATACAAGGGTTTGCCCCTTGTTAGTGGCTGCTACAATTTATAGTTCGATTAGTACAACTCTCTTCTTTTTACCTTTTTATTCTTTTCTTTCAGTGTAATAACTACTTTGTAACAATATTTCTATATAAACACAAAAATCCCTTTAATATTTTGAAAATATTAAAGGGACTAGATTCAGTTGTTTTCAAAGCACAATAATCGTCTTTCTCTGTGTAGTGTGGATCTATTATTCTAGTTGCTTTATCAAAGATACTATTGAATCAAGCTTTTCGTCCACTTCTTTCTCATTTATGTAAGATACAGTTCTTTCTTCGGTATACATTGTTTTAACATCAGGAAAAACTATTTCCCCTGTATTAAAAATAATAGCCGCTCCGACTAATCCATCTTGGTCGGTACTTAAAGAGATAGTATAAAGCATTTCTTCTTTCTCAAATAAAGCTATTTCTTCTTCTACAGAAAGTCTTATCAGCTTGATGCCTTGCAGTTTTCCAACTAATTCCCCAATAGTTTTATTATTCTTAATCTCTATCCTGTCTTGTCTTGTTTATTGCTTATTTCAACTAAGTTTATTTCCTCTGTTTTAGCAAAGATTAGCGCATCTGAATACACAGTCTTTTCTTCAATTTTAGAAATGCAGCCGACCAAAAGACTACAACTAATAAAAATACTCAATAAAAGTTTCATAAATTTCATTTTTATCCATCCCCTTCAAGCGAAGCGAAAGCTAATTATCACATATGACAGGCTTTTCTTACTTTTTCGCAATATCTGTCCTAAAAACTTTACCTTCAAATTTCACCTTTTCTACATTTCTATACGCCTTACTTATTGCTTCTTTTAAAGTATTCGCTCTTGCTGTCACTCCTAACACTCTACCTCCATTTGTTACTATCTTGCCCTCTTTCATTGCAGTTCCAGAGTGAAATACTAAAATATCATCATCTACATTTTTAATTCCTTCTATTACTTTTCCTTTTTCATATTTCTCTGGATAGCCTTTAGATGCGAGCACTACGCATACTACCGCTTTATTGTTCCAATCAATTTTTGTTTTACTTAACTTATTTTCTAGCATTGCGTTAAATATTTCTACTAAATCTGTTTCTAATCTTGGTAGCACAACTTGAGTCTCAGGGTCGCCTAAGCGCACGTTATATTCTAAGACTTTAGGTCCTTCTTTTGTTATCATTAATCCTATAAATATTATTCCTCTATAATCCATACCTTCTGATTTAATGCCATTTAATGTTGGCAAGAGTATTTCTCGTTCAACTTGTCTTTCAATTTCTTTTGTGTACACATAGTTTGGAGAATAAGTTCCCATTCCTCCTGTATTTGGACCTTTATCGCCATCTAATATTCTTTTATGGTCTTGACTGCTCACCATAGGGATGATTGAATTATTGTCTATAAAGCATAAAACAGATGTTTCTATTCCTTCTAAAAATTCTTCAATTACTACCTTGCTACCTGCATCTCCAAACGCATTATCTTTCATTATAGTTTCGAGAGAGGCTTCAGCTTCACTTAAACTGTTACATATAAAGACACCTTTTCCTGCTGCTAAACCATCTGCTTTAATTACGACAGGATAAGAGTAATTTCCAAGTGCTATTTTACCTTTTTCTAAAGTATTTATTTCGTCAAATTTTGCAGTAGGAATATTATATTTATTCATGAAATGTTTTGAGTATGATTTACTTCCTTCTAATTCTGCTGCCTGTTTTGTTGGACCAATAATTCTTAGCTTTGCATCTCGAAAAGCGTCTACAATTCCTAGTACTAACGGTACTTCTGGTCCTACTATCGTTAAGTCTATTTTCATTTCCCGGGAAAATTCGACTAGTTCCGCTACATTTTCTGCATTTATGTCAACACAAGTAGCTATTTCAGCTATTCCTGGGTTTCCTGGCGCACAATATATTTCATCTACATGAGAACTTTGTGCTAGTTTCCACACTAAGGTGTGTTCTCTTCCTCCGCTGCCTACAACTAAAATTTTCAAAAAATCATCTCCTATTTTGAAATAGTCTATGCCTCTACACTTGTAAAACTCAAAATATACAGTCATACTTTCCTAAAGCGAGACCCATTCGACTCACTTCGTTTGCTCAGGGTGACAAGGCGTTTTTCGCACTTTTTCTCGCTCTCTCTTCTACCTATCTTTTCGTTTTTCCTAACCAACTTTCCAACTTTCCACTTTCTCAAGACCCATTCGACTTCACTGCATCTCACTCAAGATGACACTAAAACAAAAGGGATGCTAAGCATCCCTTTTTCTTCTGTCATATTACTTCAACTCAAGTGCTTTAAACGGACATGCAGATACACATAATCCGCAGCCTTTGCATTTCATTCCGTTTATTTTTACTTTCTTATCATCTTTTAAAAACGTAATTACATTTGGTTCTGGACAGGCATAAATACATATTTTACAACCAGTACATTTTTCTTTATCTACTTTAACCACAAAATACATATTACACCCTCCCTTTCTCTAGTGAATATTTTTTAATCTTAACACCTGACACTTCGATAATTTCCATGTTTTTTTGAATCAGTTGAGAAATTTTATCGAATTTCCCTTTCATAGCATCATCTAGTGCTGCAGTAGATCCGGAAGCAATAAATTTTTTGCCGCCAAATCTTTCTTCAAGGGAAGCTTTAATGAAATCCATTGAAACTAAATCTGTAACTTCTAGTAAGGCTCCTAACATAGCCATGTTAGTTGAAAGTTCAGTGCCTGCTGTTTCAATTGCAATTGTTGTAGCAGGTATATAATAAATTCTAGCTCCAATTTCTTTTAATTTTTCAATATTTTCGTCAGTCATTGGCAATTCTTCGTCGGAGTTAATTATTATTATTCCGTTCTTTTTAAGTCCATCATAGAAAGGCATAGTATACGACTTCCCAAGTGTGATTACGTGAGGATGATAAATCATAATGATATCAGGGTAAATTATTTCACCACGCTCATAAATTTTTTCATCTGATACACGTACGTAACTTTCTGCTGGAGCAAGTCTTTTTTCCGCACCAAAGAACGGGTTTACAGTACTTTGTTTCCCAGCTCTTACTAATGCTCCACCTAAAATATTTGCAGCCGTAACTACTCCTTGCCCGCCTAAACCTGCCATTCTTATAGATAAGTTATTACTCATTATTTTTCACCCTCCAATCTTTCAATAAACTGTTTAGCTTCTGGAGAAATAAATTCTTGTGTTTTATAGTCTGTTTTTCGTCTTTCTTTTAATTTATCCAACGTTTCTTCTGGCTTAAATTTAAAGTTTGTAGGACAAGGACAATATATCTGAACGTAAGTTGGTCCTAATTCTCTAGCCATTAATATTGCATTTTTTACTATCTTGCCTAATTTTTTAGCATCTGCTGGATTTACTAACGCAGTATAAACACAACCTGATTCATAAGCAATTTGCGGCAAAGAAAGCTTAGGGAATTTTTTTCCAGTAGGTGCCATATTTAGTACCTTACCTAGTGTTGACATTCCGCTTTCTTGCCCACCTGTGTTTGCATATGCTTCATTATCTAGCATTATTGTGGCAAAGTTTTCACCTCTAAACCATGAATGCATAACCATGCCCAGGCCGATGTCGCCTAGCCCACCGTCTCCACCAATAACAACTACATCTTTTGTTTTTTCTGGGAATCTAATTTTTAATGCTCTTTTTAATCCTGATGCTACAGCATTTTGGTTTCCAAAAATAGAATGTATGTTGTGAAGTGCCATTTGTGTAAATGATAAACTACTACATCCAGTAGTTCCAACTACTATTGTATCTTCTGGATTTGGAAAGGAAGCTGCAATTAACCTTTTTGCTAATGCTAGTCCACACCCAGCACAAAGTGGATGTTCTTCTAGTAACTCTTTGAAAGAACCTAAATCTTCCACTCCATAATCTTCACCAAATAGACCATTGTTTACCAAATCGATATATTCTTGAGGCATTATATCTTCAAATACTGGAACTATCTTTAATTTCCCGTCTTTCATTTGCAAGCCCTCCTTATTTCTTCAAGTATTAGCTCTGGAGGCATTGTCATACCACCAAAAACACGAGGTGCTCCTATTATTTTATAATTCTCTTCAACTGATGCTCTAATTTCTTTAGCTAACCATCCTACAATGTTAAATTCTGGGACTAAGACCTTCTTAGCTTTCTTCACTATTCTTCTAATATCTTCGTATGGAAAAGGACGAATAGTCTTTATTTTAACTAGACCGACGTCTAGTCCTTCTTCTTTTGCTCTTTTAATTGCATCTCTTGACTGAGATACGGCTGTTCCTGAAGTTATTATCATAATTTCAGCATCTTCATTTTCTATTTCTAACATTCCACCAAGGTGCTTATTGATATGCTTAATAGATCTTTCTTTTGCTGCATGTACTTCTTGTTGCCACGAAGCATGAGCCGCATAACTAATAAAATTACTCTTTAGTACAAATGGATCTCTCATTTGCCTTACTGGCGGGGTTTCCATGTCCATAGCTGGAACTGGTGAAATATATGGATCATATGGTGCCAGTTTAATATCTTCTTGTGGTAGTTCAATTATTTCTCTTGTATGTGTAGTAAAAAATCCATCTGCAAATACTCCTATTGGTAAATGTACATCTGGCTCTTCTGCAATAGTAAAAGCGCTAAGTATCATCTCAAATAAATCTTGAGAGTTTTCGGCGTGAAACATTAGCATACCAGTATCAAGTAAAAAGCTCATTTCAATTGTGTCTGGTTGAATCGTAAGTGGCGAGTTAATTCCACGTGTTAAAAACGAACAGACAATAGGCAGTCTTGAGCCTGCCCAAGTTGGAAACATTTCCATAGCACGTAATGTACCTGGTCCCCCTGTAGCGGTAAATACTCTTACTCCTCCCATTGCAGCTCCTGCAATAGCAGACATAACACCGAGTTCATTTTCACCACGGTAATAATCTTTAACATAGCCTTCTGCATAAAGATCTCCAACCAAATGCATGCTTTCAGATTGAGGAGTGATTGGATATGCAATTGCAATGTCAACGTTAGCTCTTTTTATTGCTTCTTTTACAGCTTCACTTCCTGTGATAAAATGTTTTTCTCGCTTTGATTTTTTTAGTAAATGATTCAAATCTACTTCTTTTTGCTTTATTGCAATTTTATCCATTTGCATTCCCTCCTTCTTTTAGTCCTATTTTTTTCTTTTCTTCTTTAGTTACTTTGATTAGTTTTCTCATAGTGTCGAGATTAACATCACGAAGAGTTATATTTGCATCTTCATGACCATATTCGCCACATAATGCTATTGTATAGCAATTAGTTCCCCCTCTAATTAATTTAAGCCCCATATTTGCATAATGACAATGCACACCAATAAATATACAAGCATCAATTTTATTATGCCATATCGTTAAATTAGGATGATTTGGATTAATTTCTTCTTCTGGGTTAATTTTTGGATATTTAGGTCGGTAGTCTGGCATTGGAATTATTTTAGCTCCAACAATATCTGCTAGTTCTTTAAGTAACTCAGCTTTTTCAATAACTCCGTCTCTCCACGCCCATAATACTAAAGGACCTGGGAAAAAAGTTGGGTTTTTTGCATTTAATAATTTTTTTGCAATAGCAACCATTGTTTCTTCTTCTCCATAAATTCGCCCTTCAATAAGACCTTCGCCTTTTTCTGGCAAAACGATGCCCTGTGAGGCTGCGGCAGGTGGCAAATAGCTTTCAGGTCCTGGTAAAACTTGATAGTTTTTCTGCTTCATAATAATCCTCCATTTCCTTTTTTAATGTTTAAAGTGTCTCATTCCTGTAAATATCATGCTTATTCCTGCTTCGTCACATGCTTTAATAGAATCTTCATCTCTAACTGAACCACCTGGCTGAATTATAGCAACAATTCCTGCTTTTTTTGCCTCGTCTACACAGTCTCTAAATGGGAAAAATGCATCTGATGCCAACACGCTCCCCTCAAGCTTGTGTGCTGTATTACTAATAGCATTTTGCAAAGCCCAAATTCTACTCGTTTGTCCTGGTCCAATAGCTAAAGTTTGCTGATTTTTAGCAATTACTATGGCATTTGATTTCACATGTTTTACAATTTTAAATGCAAACTCCAAATCTTTCATCTGTATATCAGATGGTGAACACTTTGTTACCGTTGTTATTCTACTAATCAGGTCAGTATTCCTGCTTTGAATTAAAATTCCGTCAATATTTTTTTTAATATCGTAATTTATTTCTAACTTTTCTGCAATACTTGACAATTTTATTAACCTCAAATTCTTTTTGTTTTTCAATATTCTTAACGCTTTCTCTGTAAAATCAGGTGCAATAATTGTTTCTAAAAATACCTCTTTCATCACAATTGCAGTTTGTTCGTCGATTGTTCTATTAGCGGCAATTATTCCACCAAAAATGGAAACTTGATCTGCTTTATAAGCTTTTTGGTATGCTTCATAAATATTATCTGCACTAGCAACTCCGCATGGATTTGTATGTTTAAGAGCTACAACAGTTGCTTCATCAAATTCTTTGAGTAATTCTATTGCGGCGTTTGAATCATTTATATTATTGAAAGATAATTCTTTACCATGAAGTTGAGTTCCACTAGATAATCCACTCGATTTACTTTTGATTTCTCTATAGAAAGCCGCATTCTGATGCGGGTTTTCTCCATATCTTAAATCTTGTACTTTCTCGTACGTGAATGTAATTGTCTCAGGAAATTCGTTCTTATCTGATTTGTGTAGCTGTTCTCCTTCTGCTTGCTTTAAATAGTTCGCAATCAAAGTGTCATAATGACATGTATGTTCAAAAACTTTTGTAGCTAGTTTTTGCCTCGTACTCAATTTAGTCGTACTTTTCTCAGCAATCTCTAAAATAATACTTTCATAATCTTTAGGATCAACTACTACTGTGACATCATTATAGTTTTTTGCAGCTGACCTTAGCATAGTAGGTCCACCAATATCAATATTTTCTATTGCATTTTCAAGTGTGACATCATCTTTTAGTATAGTTTCTTTAAACGGGTACAGATTAACAACGACCATATCAATTAGCGATATGTTTAACTTGCTCATAGTTTCAGTATGCTCTTTGTTATCTCTAACAGCTAAAATCCCGCTGTGAATTAATGGGTGTAGTGTCTTTACTCTTCCATCTAAGCATTCTGGAAATCCTGTTACTTCGGACACATCTTTAATCGATAGTCCTGAATCTCTAAGAACTTTTGCAGTTCCTCCGGTTGAAATGATTTCTATTCCTAGTTCTGATAATTGTTTTGCAAATTCTACAATTCCTTTTTTATCTGAAACGCTTATTAATGCTCTTTTTATCACAAAATCACCTCGGCTTATTTTTTTACGGTTTCACATTCACCCTATTTTCTATTACTTCTATCTTTCCCTCTGCAATCAGTTTTACTGTTAATGGCAAGATTTCATGTTCAATATTTAGCACTTTCTGCTTAACTGAACTTAAATTATCATCAAAGTCCACCGATACCGATTCTTGCATAATGATCGGACCTCCGTCTGTCTCCTTGTTTACAAAGTGTACAGTTGCCCCAGTTATTTTAACTCCGCTTTTAATAACTTCTTTGTGTACTTTCTCTCCATAATATCCCTTTCCCGCGAAACTAGGGATAAGTGAAGGATGTATATTTATAATTTTATTTTCATATTTGTCGATGATTTCATCTGAAATTATTTCTAGAAAACCTGCTAATACAATTAGTTCTACATTGGTCTCATCAAGTACTTTCATTAACTCTTTGTTTCTATCCTTTTTTATTGGGCGCGCCTTTATATCTACAGTTTCTGTTCTTATGTTGTGTTTGCACGCTCTCGTCAAGCCATATGCATTTTCTCTATTTGATACAACAACCGATATTTCTGCATTCATATATCCCTCTTCTATTTTATCTATTAAGGCTTGTAAGTTTGTTCCGTTTCCAGATACTAAAACTGCTATTTTTAGCTTCGACATAAAAGCACCTTATTGCTACCTTTAACTATTTTCCCTATCTCTTTTGCATTCTCTCCGTTTTCATTTAAGATATCTATTGTTTTTTTAACATTGCTTTTATCTACTACTAACATCATGCCTATTCCCATATTAAAGGTCTTAAACATTTCCCCGCTGTCTATATTGCCTTGTTCTTGTATTAACTTAAATATTTCTGGTACTTTCCAACTCTGCAATTCTATTTTTGCATTCACATTAGCAGGTAATATCCTAGGAATATTCTCATAAAATCCACCGCCTGTGATATGCACTATTCCTTTTATGTTTACACTTTTAATAACTTCTAATACCGGTTTTACGTATAATTTTGTAGGTTTTATTAATTCCTCTCCCAGTGTAGACCCAAGCCTGTTAAAATGCGTGTCTAGTGAGAATTCATTTAATTCAAGTAGTACTTTCCTCACTAATGAGAAACCATTACTATGCAAACCACTAGATTCAAGCCCAATTATTACATCGCCTTCTTCTATGGATTTGCCAGTAATAATATTAGTTTTGTCTGCGATTCCAACAACAAAACCTGCTACATCATACTCTCCCTCTGAATAAAAGCCTGGCATCTCTGCGGTTTCTCCACCAATCAGGGCGCAACCAACTTCTTTACACGCTGTAGCAATTCCTTTTACAATATCAGCAACTTTTTCTGCACTTAATTTTCCCGTAGCGATATAATCCAAGAAAAACAGCGGTTTTGCTCCTTGACATAACACATCATTTACACACATCGCTACACAGTCTTGTCCTATTGTGTCGTGCTTATCTAACATGAAAGCAATCTTGAGTTTCGTCCCAACTCCATCAGTCCCAGACACGAGCACTGGCTCTTGTAGACCTTTTAAATCCAGCGCAAATAATCCACCAAATCCACCTAAATCATCAAGTACTTGTTTATTAAAAGTGCTTCTTACATGCTTTTTCATTAACTGCACTGCTCGTTGTCCTTCGTCTACGTCTACTCCTGCACTACTGTAAGTAATTTCAGGCATTTTAAACACTCCTCTGTTTTTTTCTAGGGCAGTTGGCTTTTTTCAAAAAAATAATTGCGTTTAGTGCCTTATGCCATATCTCAATTTGCAGAAATCATTGATTTAATAAACTATGTTTTTCCTCGAAACTTATAGGTGCATCCTCTGCTAAATATAATAGAACGTTGATTCCTTCATCACCTAAATTAGGAATATTTCCGTCACCTAGTGCTCTAACTTCACTGGCATAAATAAAATTCAGCTCTTCAATAAAAGTCGCATATGCTTTATTAGCTGCACGAACAGTAAATATTGCCTTCATGTCTTTATCTATTTGCATTTCAGGCATATTGAAACTTATAAAACTCCCATCCTTAAACTCAAATACTAAATCAAAACTGTCTACCCATCCCAGTGAGATATTTTCCTCTGCCCAATTTTCGACTTCCAAGTGTAAATATACCCCATTAGCCGTTTCATATAAATAAAATGTGTCCATTGAAAAGGACTCAGATGTTTCATAGCTAGTATATTCGTACACGACCATCATTTCACCAGTTAATCCTAGAAAATACGATTTCATTTCATCTTCATAATATGTTAAAAATCTTATAAATTCACTAAAATATATTTCACCATCTTCACTTATCGCCTTTTCAAAAAAATGAACTTCATAGATATTATCTGAAATTTCCGCTATAATATTAATTGAAAAATCTAAGCTTTTGAGATTTTCTTCAGAAATAAGAGTTAGCTCTTCTTGTATGGTTTCTCGTAGCCTTAATAAAGGATCATCTACTAAAGTCTCATAGTTTACAAATTGTTGCAAGACTTTTTCTACATTCCCTTTTACTACATTGTCATAATGTTCTTGCAGAAATTCTTCAATATCTCTTCTTACTTCTTCGCTAGATTTTGTATTCATACTAGACTCTTTCATTTCGACAGATGTTTTCGTTTCTTTTGTTACTCCATCATTTATAGATTCAGAACTTTTTTCAGTTTCTGCAATACATCCACTTATTAGTATCAACGTTGAAACCAACATTAAAACTGCTACCATTCTCTTTCTCATTTTTCTATTCTCCTCTTTAAAATTGTTTAATCTACTCCTTTTAGATTAAAACATTCAAACTATTTCCAATTACAGATTTTAGCCGCCACTTTGTAAAATATTCTGAAAAACAAAACAAAAAAAGGAAATGATAATACAATTAACCCTAGTCCAGTAAATGATTCCTTATATGCTCTAGATAGAAAAAAACCTTCTAAAATTAATATCCCCCACAAAATGTGAAAAGGTAAAATTACTGCTACATAAAACCAGTAGAATAAGCTGGCAGTATTTGTATCATATTTGGGTCCAAATATTTTAAATATGTATTTCTTCATGAAATGCTTCCTCCTCTTCTCACGAAGTGAAATCGTTAATTTATCCATTATTCTTCTCTCAACAATACATAACAAAACCTAACGGTAGACTTTCTCACAGCAGCTAATATCGTTACTACGCAAAGCAATGAGTTGGACTGATTTAAAAGAATGTCCTGAATCGATTATATATGAAGAATATTTATCTTTCAAGTTACAGTTTCGTAATATAGCCCCTTGGACCTCCATCCTCAGATTAGAACCCAAATACCAACAATAATATATCCCGCGGTATGCACTATATCTAGTGAAACATAAAATGTTAAGCAGAATATATTTAGGCTTTATGATAACTCTTAATGAGTGAGATATTAAAATCCGTTTATAACTCGTGCTGTCTGAGCGCCTGCTTGCGCGCCTGTCTGCGTGCGACGCACAGGCAGGCAACGCATAGCCAAGAAGCGACTTCACGAGTTTAGGACTTTCGCTCCGAAAGAGTTTTTGAAAAGTAGAGAACCGAAATCTTTGATTTCGTGTGAATCACTTTGTTTGTTCACCTAATTGTCTAAGACTAAAGTAGTTCTATGTGTTTTTAACCTTTTGTGTCTGCAACCTGTTAAAACTCTTACCACATTTGCTTTTTTCAACATCTATCGGATACTCTCCGTTAAAACAAGCTAAACAAAAATGTTCATTCCCAAGTCCTGTCGACGCTACTAAAGCATCTGTACTAAGATATCCCAAACTGTCTGCACCAATTTCTCTGCAAATATCTTCTACTGACTGTGATGAACCTATTAAATTCTTTTTGTTTGGTGTATCAATCCCGTAATAGCAGCTGTGAGCTACTGGAGGCGAACTAACACGCATATGCACCTCTGTTGCCCCTGCTTCTTTTAAATTTGCTACAATTTTCTTACTTGTAGTTCCTCGTACAATCGAATCATCTATAACAATAATTCTTTTACCATTAACAACACTTTTTAATGGATTAAGTTTCAACCTAACTGCCATTTCTCGTGATGATTGGTCAGGCTGAATGAAGGTCCTTCCGACATATCTGTTCTTAACTAGCCCTTCTTCCGATGGTATACCTGATGCTTGCGCATAACCAATTGCGGCAGGGATTGAAGTGTCTGGCACAGCAATAACTAAATCAACATCTGCTGGATGTTCTTTCGCTAAAAGCCTACCTGCATTTTTTCTAGCTTCGTACACGCTTACTCCATCAATTATGCTGTCTGGTCTAGCAAAATAAACATATTCGAAAATACAAGATGCCCTTTTACTCACACCATTAACCTTTTTACTACTTACGCCAGCTTGATTTATTGTTATTATTTCACCTGGCTCAATATCTCTAACAAATTCTGCGCCTAATATATCTAATGCACAGCTTTCAGACGCTAATACATAACCATCTTTAAGTTTTCCTAGACATAGTGGTCTTAATCCAAGAGGATCCCTTACACCGATTAGTTGATTTTCTGTCATTACTGTCAACGCATATGAACCTTTTACCAACTTCATAGTGCGTTCAATTGCGTTTTCAATTCCATCTCCACTGTATCTAGCTATTAAGTTAACTAATACTTCGGTGTCTATTGACGTTTGAAACACTACACCATCGTCTTCTAATTTATTTCTAATTAAATCAGCATTAACCAAATTACCGTTATGTGCTATAGCAATACTACCTCTTCTGTAAAAAACAGTTAGGGGCTGCGCATTTCCAACATAGCTCTCACCAGTTGTTGAGTATCGAACATGTCCAATTCCTACATTACCTTCTAGTTTTTTGAAAATTTCTTCCGTAAATATTTCTGCGACTCTACCCATCGCTTTATGCTGATGAGTTCTTACTCCATCATTTGTAGCTATACCCGCGCTTTCTTGCCCTCTATGTTGCAATGCGTACAATCCGTAATACACCATTTTAGACACATCTACATTTTTCTGATGGTATATGCCAACAACTCCACACTCTTCTTTAAGCTTATCGAGGTTTAGTCCATCAAACATTTTAAAGCCCCTCTCCATTTTTCAGCCATTAATTCTGTTTTCAAGCTAACTACTTCTTCACTATTTACATCAATTTTAAAATCACTTTCTGATACTTCACCAATTATGCTAAATGGAATTTTTTCATCTTCTAATTTTACAACAAGTTCATATACATCCTTTTGCTTTAGTGAAACAACAAATCTTGATTGCGTTTCTGAAAACAATTCAATATCTGTTCTTAAATTAGTTTTTAACTCAATTTTCGCACCTAGCTTATTCGTTATACAACACTCTGCTAAGGCAACAGCTAGTCCGCCTTCACTTAGATCATGCGCAGAACAAAGTAGTTCTTTATCTATCGCTGATAGTATCAATTTTTGTATTTTTTTCTCTAATGCAAAATTTAAATATGGAACATGTCCACTTTCTAAATTGTGTATTCTAGATAAATACTCACTACCGCCAATTTCATCTTTTGTTTTACCAAGTAGTATTATAACGTCACCTGCAGATTTGAATTCCATAGTACAAGCTTTACTAACATCATCAAGTACACCAACCATCCCTATTATAGGGGTCGGATAAATTGCACTATTTTCTGTTTCGTTATAAAAACTAACATTCCCGCTGATTACTGGAGTGTCTAGTTCTCTACAAGCTTCACCTATTCCAATTATACATTCTCTAAATTGCCAGAACCTATCTGGTTTTTCTGGACTTCCGAAGTTTAAACCATCCGTAATAGCTATAGGGGTTGCTCCACTACATACAATATTTCTTGCAGCTTCAGTTACTGCAATTTTGCTTCCTTCTCTAGGATTCAAATAACAAAATCTACTATTACAATCTGTCGTTAATGCTATCGCTTTATTCGTGCCTCTTATTCTAATTACAGCAGCATCTGATCCGGGCGCAACTACAGTATTAGTCCTCACCATATGATCGTATTGTCTATAAATCCATTCTTTGCTTGCTATATTTGGTGCAGTTAGCATTTTAAGTAGAGTTTCATTATAATCAGTAGGTTCATTAACATCACTGCTTCTAAATTTTCTAACTTCTTCTATATATTTAGGTATCTCATAATCTTTATAATATTTTGGAGCACCTGACGAATCTAAACTTTGTGCTGGCATATCTCCTACAACCACGTTACCTTCTCTTACTATTAGTCTATCATTGTTAGTTACTGTACCAATCGTTACCGCATGTAGGTTCCATTTTTCAACTATCTCTCTTACTTCGTTTTCTCTGCCTTTTTTTACTATCAATAGCATTCTTTCTTGCGATTCAGATATCATTATTTCAACAGGTAACATGTTTTCTTCTCTGCGTGGAACTTTTAATACATCAATTTCCATTCCACCTTCGCCTTTGGTCGCTGTTTCACAACATGCTGATGTTAAGCCTGCTGCACCTAAGTCTTGAATTCCTACAATACAGTCTGTATCTAACAGTTCAAGACATGCTTCTAGTAATAATTTCTCCATAAATGGATCTCCAACTTGAACAGCTGATTTTTTTTCCTCTGATTGTTCGGTAAGTTCTACAGATGCAAAACTAGCACCGCCCATACCATCTCTTCCAGTAGCTGCGCCAATGTACATAATTGAATTACCTACACCTGATGCATTTGCTCTGTGTATTTTTTTATGTTCTATTACACCAACACACATTGCATTTACAAGTGGATTGCCTTTATATGATGAGTTAAAATAAACTTCGCCACCAACTGTAGGAATCCCCATACAATTTCCATATCCTGCAATGCCTTCTACTACTCCATCTAGTAAAAATTTAACTCGATCACTATTTTCTATTTCTCCAAATCTTAACGAATTAAGTAGCGCAATTGGTCTTGCTCCCATCGCAAAGATATCTCTTATTATGCCTCCAACCCCAGTAGCAGCTCCTTGATATGGTTCAATTGCAGAAGGATGATTGTGACTCTCTATTTTCATAGCAATAGCTAAATTATCTCCAATATCAACTATTCCTGCATTTTCTCCTGGTCCTTGTAGTACATTTTTCCCATCTGTAGGAAAATGCTTAAATAATACTTTGGAATGTTTGTAACTACAATGCTCTGACCACATAACACCATACATATTGAGCTCTAATTCATTTGGTTCTCTTCCTAAAAACTCTAATATTTTTTTGTATTCATCATGTTTCAAGCCTACTTCTTCATATCTTGAACTCATTTTTTTGTACCTCCTTGAAGAGAAAGTATTATTGACTCAAATATCGCTTTTCCATCTATGTTTCCTAACAAAGCCTCACATGCCCGTTCAGGATGTGGCATCATTCCTAACACATTTCTTTTTTCATTACATATTCCTGCAATATCTAAAATTGATCCATTAGGATTCTTCTGATAGGTAAATAATATTTGCTTGTTTTCCTTTAGTTCTTTTAGCGTTTCCTCAGTTGCTACGTAATTGCCTTCACCATGTGCTATAGGCAAATTTATTATTTGACCTTCTACAAGCTGATTCGTAAAAGGAGACTCGTTATTTTCAACTCTTACAGGTGCAACGTCGCAAATGAACTTTAGTTTTTCATTTCTAATCAATGCTCCCGGTAATAATCCTACCTCTGTTAACACTTGAAATCCGTTACAAATTCCAATTACCAGCTTTCCTCTTTGAGCATGTTCTTTCACCGACTCCATTATTCTTGTATTCGCTGCAGCTGCTCCGCATCTCAAATAATCTCCATAAGAAAATCCACCCGGCAGGATTATGCAATCAAAATCATCTATGTTTTCTGTATCATGCCATATATATTCTACATTCTGCTTCAACTCTACTTTCAATGCATGATAACAATCTATATCGCAATTTGAACCTGGAAATACAATAATGCCAAATTTCATATGCCACACACTCCTTCTAATTTACCTCTTCCTTCTCTAGCCTTCAATCTCAAATCTATAGTCTTCTATAACAGTATTTGCTAACAATTTTTTGCACATTTCATTAAGTTGTACTTCTGCATCCTCTTTTGCTACATCTCCTAAATCTAATTCTATTAGCTTTCCTATTCTCACATCTTCAACTTTTGAAAATCCAATTTTATTTAACATTCCTTTAATTGCCGTTCCTTGTGGATCTGCAATACTCTTTTTTAATCTTACATATACTTTAGCTTTCATGTCTTCCTCCTATTTTTGTGTTTTTAACATTTCATAACCCTTAGTAAAACTTCCTTATAAGCATCCTCAACACTACCTAAGTCTCTTCTAAAACGATCCTTATCCATTTTTCTGTCCGTGTCAACGTCCCATAGCCTACATGTATCTGGAGATATTTCATCAGCTAAAATTACTCCCCCTTTATGCACTCCAAATTCTAGCTTGAAATCTACTAGTTTTAATTCTCGCTCTAAAAAANTATTCTTTCAAAATACTATTAATTTGAAAAGCATAAGATTTTATTATTTCAACTTGCTTTTCTTTTGCTAAATWAAGTATTCTAATATGATCTTCATTAATCAGAGGATCTCCTAATTCATCATTCTTATATGAGAATTCCAAAACTGTTGTATTTAACACAGTTCCTTCTTCAATTCCCAATCTTTTAGATAGTGAACCTGCTGCGATATTTCTCACTATAACTTCTATAGGCAAAATTTCAACCGCCTTAACAAGCATTTCTCTCTCATTAAGTAACTCGATAAAGTGATTTTTAACTCCTTTTTTAGTCAATAAATCAAATAAAATAGCAGACATTTGATTATTTACTATTCCCTTTTCCTTAATAGTTCCTTTTTTCAACCCATTAAAAGCTGTTGCGTCGTCTTTGAAATATACAATAAATTTATTTTCATCTTCTGTTTTATATACTTTTTTTGCTTTTCCTTCATAGAGCATAGCTAGTTTTTTCATTTGGTTTTCCTCCCATCACTTTTAAAACCTGTTAAACGAAACGTCCCCTCGACATGCTATCACTTTTAAAACCTGTTAAACGAAACGTCCCCTCGACATGCTTTTAAGCGGAACACTCGAAGACCGTCCCCTGTCTTTTTAACATTCTAGTGAAATACAAGATGCTAAGCGAAACATCCGGAAGTTTTACTACAATTCTTAACGATTGAAACATAAAAATCCGTATAAAACACGCGCTGTTTGAGCGAAGCGAGTTCGCGTGTTTAGGATTTTTATGTTTCAATCGTTTTTGAATTGTTAAAACTTAAGGTAGTTTTGTGTGCATTTTGTATTTCACGGTGAACAGCCACAAAACAGCCCTTCGTGTTTTTAACATTTCATCTCTTCAACCATAATCCTCATATCCTCTTTATACTTTAATAATCGTTCTTTTACCGTACTATTGCTAATACCAATAATCTCCGCTGCAAAAATCGCAGCATTCTTAGCTCCGTTAATCGCCATACTTGCTACTGGAACGCCTCCAGGCATTTGAACAATTGAATATAGCGAATCAATACCATTCATAGCTTTGCTTTTTATTGGCACCCCTATAATAGGAAGCACCGTAAGCGATGCTACCATTCCCGGCAAATGCGCTGCTCCACCTGCACCTGCAATAATCACTTTAACACCCCTAGTGTCTACTTCTTTTGCGTACTTATACAACCTATCAGGTGTTCTATGTGCAGAAACAATTGATATTTCATACGATATTTCAAACTCCTCTAGTAATTTCGCTGCTTCTTGCATAACAGACAAATCAGAATCACTACCCATAATAATACTTACAATTGGCTTTCCCATAATTTACACCTCTTCGTCACTAACTATTTTAACTAATTCTCTTGCTTTTTCAGATTTAACTAGTGCATCGTCAACGCTGTCACCTAAAATTGTTATATGCCCCATTTTACGTCCTGGTTTAGTAAATGTTTTCCCATAATAATGAATGTTTACATCAGTAATTGATAGTGCTTCTTCAGCTCCTATCATTACTCCCTTGCCCTCGTGTTCACATTCTCCTAGCAAATTAATCATCACACATGGCCTTATCAAATCAGTACTACCTAGAGGCAACCCAAGTATAGCCCTTATATGTTGCATAAATTGAGAGGTTGCACAACCTTCAATCGTGTAGTGTCCTGAATTATGTGTTCTTGGAGCAATTTCGTTTACATAGATTTCTCCTGTATCTTTTACAAACATTTCAACACATAATACCCCTACACCCTCAATATGATTAATTATTTCTAATGCAAGTTTCTTAGCATTTTGCATAACTTCTTCATTAACTCTTGCTGGTATAATACTTGTATATAATATATTGTCACGGTGAATATTTTCTGAGATTGGATATACCTTAATCTCTCCCGTTGTACCTCTAGCCACCGTAACAGAAATTTCTAGTTCAAATGAAACAAATTCTTCTACCATTAACAAATCACTTGCTTTACTCAATTCTTCGTACGCCACCGATATGTTTTCAACTTTCTTTATTAAAAAATTGCCTTTACCATCATATCCACCCTTGCGACTTTTTAACATAATCGGCAAACCATACTCTTTGATTGCTAAATGAATATCTTCTATATTTGAAATATTTTTAAAGTTTGCTGTCGGAAAATTATTTTCCTCCAAAAACTGATTTTGCTTTAACTTATCTTGAATAATTTTTAGCGATGCAGGGGATGGATAAATAATATTTCCCTCATTCTTTAACTCTACCAATATATCTGCATTTATATGTTCAAATTCATAAGTGATAACATCACATTTCTTAGCAAGTTCTTTTATTTTATCAACATCATAAAAATCTGCTACTATATGTTCATCTGCAATAGATGAGGCTGGACAATCTTTAACAGGATCTAAAATCACAAAACTAATTCCCATTTTCTTTCCTTCTAAAATCATCATTTTGCCAAGTTGTCCACCACCAATAATGCCTATTTTCTTATTATTAATTGCTTTTGTCACATATAACACCTCCGTCGTTAGATTCTAAACTTAAAAGGCAACTAAGCATATACCTAGCTGCCTTTTAACAATGTATTATTAATGAGGGAATATGGTAAATTTCAGTATAAAAAGTATTGCCAAAATGTACATTGTAGGATGTATTTCTTTATATTTCCCTACTAGCAGTTTAATAATGCAGAAGAATACAATCCCTGCTGCTATTCCGTTTGCAATACTGAATGAAAATGCCATTAGTACAAGCGTAAAAAATGCTGGCATTGCTTCTTCAAAATCTTCAAAATCAATTTCTTTTAATGTGCCCATCATTAGTATTCCTACAATAATTAATGCTGGTGCTGTTGCTTGCCCTGGCACCAGCAATGCTATAGGAGCTAAAAATATTGATAAAATAAAGAGTATGCCTGTAGTTACAGAAGTTAAACCTGTTTTACCACCTTCCGATACGCCTGCTGCAGATTCTACATAGGTAGTAACAGTTGACGTTCCAAGCAATGCACCAGCTGATGTAGCAACTGCATCCGCAAGTAACGCTTTGTTCATATTAGGTAAATTTCCTTTTTCATCGAGCATTTTTGCTTTCGCACCTGTTCCTATTAGTGTTCCTAAAGTGTCAAACATATCAACTAAACTAAAAGAAATTACAACAGTAATAACACTAAGTATTGTTCCTAATAATCCCTTCTCTCCAGCTGTCAACAATCCTACCAGATCAAGCTGTAAAAAAGTATGTGACATATCAAAAGAGAGTTCTTGCATGAGATTTAAGTTTGTAACTCCCATTGGAATTCCTATTATAGTTGTTGCAATAATCCCTATCAAAATGGCTCCTTTTTGCTTTCTCGCCATTAATGCGCCTGTGATTACTAATCCTATTAGCGCAAGGATTACACCAGCATCTGCGAATGATCCAAAAGTTACTAATGTAGCTTCGGAAGCAACTACTATTTTTGCGTTCTTGAAACCAATTAAGGCAATAAACAATCCTATTCCTCCGCCAATTGCATGCTTTAGTGATATAGGGATCGCTTCTACTATGGCTTTTCTAGCACCAGTAACTGTTAAAATAATAAATACAATACCAGAGATAAATACAATACCGAGTGCTTGTTGCCATGTATAACCAAGTGTCAGTACTACGCCAAAAGTAAAGAATGCATTCAGTCCCATTCCTGGTGCTTGTGCAAATGGTAAGTTAGCATATAGCCCCATTATCAATGTTCCTATTGCTGCGGAAATGGCTGTAGCCATAAAAACGGAATTATAGTCCATTCCTGCAATTGATAAAATTGATGGATTTACAAATAGTATATATGCCATTGTGATAAAAGTTGTTGTCCCTGCTAATACTTCAGTTTTTATATTCGTCTTCTTTTCGGATAACTTAAAAAATGAATCGAGTTTTGACATTTTCAATCTTCCTCCTTTTTTTATAATAACTTAAGTTCATGATATCAAATCAAAGTCACTAGGTCAATAAAAAATACGAATGTTTTTAAAGTTTTTTTCTTTTATGTTTATACCAATGCGAACTTAATCGAACTGATTTATGTAATTAGTCGCAGTTTCTCATTATTCCCACTCAACAGTAGCTGGTGGTTTTGAAGTAATGTCATAGACAATTCTATTTACTCCCTTTACTTCATTGACTATTCTTCTTGACATCTTTTCCAACACATCAAATGGAATGCGCGCCCAGTCAGCTGTCATAGCATCTGAACTTGTTATCGCACGAATAGCTACAGTGTGCGCATAAGTCCTTTCGTCTCCCATAACACCTACACTTTTAATGTTTGGTAACAACGCAAAATACTGCCATATTTCTCTATCCAAGTTTGCTAGTTTAATTTCTTCACGAACGATTGCATCTGCTCCCTTAACAATATTTAGTTTTTCTTCTGTTATTTCTCCTAAGATTCTTATAGCTAGCCCTGGTCCTGGAAAAGGTTGACGCCATACAATTTCGTCAGGCAATCCCAGCTGCGTTCCTACTTCTCTAACTTCGTCCTTGAAAAGATGCTTAAATGGTTCAATAAGTTCAAATGACATATCCTCAGGCAGTCCGCCAACATTATGGTGGCTTTTTATTACTGAAGCTGTTTCTGTTCCACTCTCAATAATATCTGGATATAGAGTTCCTTGTACAAGAAAATCAATTTGCCCAAGTTTTTTTGCTTCATCTTCAAATAAACGTATAAATTCTTCACCAATAATTTTTCGTTTCTTCTCTGGATCATCTACACCTTTTAATTTATCCAAAAACCTATCTCGCGCATTTACCCTAATAAAATTCATTTCGAATTTATTCTTAAAAATTTCTGCAACCCAATCTCCTTCATCTTTTCTTAAGAGTCCATGATCCACGAAGACACAAGTTAAATTACCACCTATTGCTTTATTGACTAATACCGCAGCAACAGAAGAGTCTACCCCACCTGAAAGAGCGCAGAGAACCTTTTTATTTCCAACTTGCTTTCTAATTTCAGCAATTTCATCATTAATGTAGTTCTTAGTCGTCCATTCTCCACGGCATTCACATATCTCGTAGAGAAAATTCTTTATAATATCTTTGCCTATTTCCGTATGTTCCACTTCAGGGTGAAATTGTACTGCATACATTTTTTCAAATTCATTCTCCATTGCAGCAACAGGGCAGTCCTTTGTAGCAGCAGTTATTTCAAAATCCTTAGGTGTGCTTTCTATAGAATCTGTATGGCTCATCCAACATATTGAGTTGGCGGAAACCTCCTTAAATAGTTTAGAGTTTTTCGTAATGTTTAGCTCCGTCTTGCCATATTCTCTTGTATCAGCACTAGTCACTTTGCCGCCAAATTTTTCAGCTATTAGCTGTCCTCCGTAACAAATCCCTAGTATTGGAATTTCTAATTCAAAGATCATATTATCACATTTCGGGGCTTTTTCTCCATAAACACTCGCAGGTCCTCCTGTAAAAATAATGCCTTTTGGATTCATATCCCTAATTTTATTTACTTCTACATTATATGGTAAAACTTCGCAATACACATTTTGCTCTCTCACTCTTCTAGCTATTAGCTGATTGTATTGTCCGCCAAAATCTAAAACTACTATTATTTCATTTTCCATTTCAATTCTCCATTCTCAATTTTCAATTCTCAATTCCACATCATTTATTTGCAATGCTATAATTAGGTGCTTCTTTAGTAATCGAAATATCGTGTGGATGACTTTCTACTAAGCCAGCACTAGTAATTTTTATGAGTTTTCCTTTTTCTTGCAATTCTTTTATCGTACCTGTACCGCAGTACCCCATACCCGATCTTAAACCACCAATCAGTTGAAATACTGTATCTCTTAACATCCCTTTATACGGCACTTTTCCTTCTACACCTTCTGGTACTAGCTTTTGCTTTTCCTCTTGAAAATACCTATCACTACTTCCACTTTTCATTGCGCCTATTGAACCCATACCTCTATAAACTTTGAAACTTCTTCCTCTAAATATGATTGTTTCGCCAGGACTCTCTTCAGTTCCAGCTAACAAAGATCCAATCATAACTACATTTGCTCCTACTGCAATTGCTTTAGGAATATCTCCTGAATACTTAATACCACCATCAGCTATCACTGGAATATCATACTTTTTTGCTGCCTTTGCACAGTCATAGACTGCTGTAATTTGTGGCACTCCAATGCCTGCTACAACTCTAGTCGTACAAATTGAGCCTGGTCCAATCCCAACCTTCACAGCATCTGCACCTGCTTTTATCAGATCGACCGTTCCCTCAGCTGTTGCAACATTCCCTGCAATTAATTCTAATTCTGGATATGCTTTTTTTATCTTTGCTACAGCTTCCAAAACTCCTTTTGAATGCCCGTGGGCTGTATCTATAACTATGACATCAACTTTTGCGCTATTTAGCGATTCAATTCTGTCAAACATATCCTTTGTTATCCCCACCGCAGCACCTACTAATAGTCGTTTACTACTATCTTTCGCTGAATTAGGGTATTTTATGGCTTTCTCAATATCTTTTATAGTGATTAGTCCTTTGAGGTCACCCTTTTCATTTATAATAGGAAGTTTTTCTATTTTGTGCTTCATTAGAATTTTTTGTGCTTCATCCATTGTCACACCTTCTTTTGCAGTAACAAGGTTTTCTTTTGTCATGACTTCGTCTACTGTTTTTTGATAGTTAGTCTCAAATCGAATATCTCGATTTGTAATTATTCCAACCAGTTTACCATCAACAGTAATAGGGACTCCTGAAATATGATACGTCTTCATTAACTCTAACGCGTCAGCTACTTTATGTTTAGGCGATAAAAAAAATGGATCTACTATAACTCCATGTTCACTTCTCTTTACTTTGTCTACTTCTAAAGTTTGCTCTTCAATACTCATATTCTTATGAATGATTCCAATTCCGCCTTCTCTTGCCATAGAAATTGCCATTCTAGCTTCGGTAACAGTATCCATTCCAGAACTCATCAATGGAATATTCAGTTCGATTTTTTTTGTTAATTTTGTTTTTACATTAACTTCATGTGGTAAAATATTTGATTTTGCAGGAATCAATAACACATCATCAAAAGTAAATCCTTCTTTAACAATTTTATCTTCCAACATAAACATCTCCTCTTTTATTGATTATACCCAGTTTAAAGTTAAATATCTTCTTTTAGATAAATTAAAGACCTGTACAATAATTTCTCATAAGTGAAATTATTATACAAGTCTCTGTAGTATATCAACAGAACCGTATAGGAAATTCTCTACACAACCCTGAAGAGCTCGTAATGAAAATTCACTCATAGTCAAATGATTTAAGGTCATTTGGTAGAAACTTCCGAACCATATTATCGGACTTATATGAGTATTATTTAATTGTTGTTTCCTTATAAAATAACAAATGAAAATACTATTGTCAAGTAAAATTCCATTATTTTTAAGTAATATTTTTTATAGATAACACACAAAATATTATCGTCTGCTAAAATGATTCAGACTTGGTAGAAGAACAAAAATAATTAACATGGTCGACAACTATAATATTAAGATCATAGTTAAAAAAATAGGAGGATATTTATGCCAACAAACGCAAACAATCAAATGGACAGTGGTAATTTAAAAGTAATTGAAGATCAACTGAATTATGAGCTATTAATGAACAAAAAATACTCAACTTATGCAGAGTATTGTACCGACACAGAATTAAAATCTTTATGCCAGCAATCAGCTCAAACACACAAACAGCATTATAATGATTTGTTTAATTATCTAAATTCACATTAGCATGATCTTCAACTAAGTAAACATTATTCACAATACAAAAATCAGGAGGTAAGAGAATGCATCCACAAGGAAGTTTTACTGAACAAGAGTTAATGAACGATCTTTTATTGAGTGAAAAACAAGTAAGCTCTGCTTATAATACAGGGATTACCGAATCTTCTTGCACACAACTGCGACAAAACTTAACTACATGCTTAACAGGAACACAAGAAATGCAATTTCAAGTATTTGACGCAATGCAAAAAAGAGGTTGGTACCCAACTAAACAAGCACCTGCTCAAGAAGTTCAAGCTGCAAAGACAAAATTTAGTCAAGAGCAAAATCAAATACAATAATATGTGTTAATTGATACAAGAAAGGAGAGTCCTAGGACTCTCCTTTACAATGTAAATTCTAATGTAATACTACTACATCATCGGCATTCCGCCGCCCATTCCACCCATTCCACCAGGCATTGCTGGCTCATCTGCCTTAATATCTACAACTGCACCTTCTGTTGTTAATAATAAAGCTGAAATAGATGCTGCATTTTGAAGAGCAGATCTCGTTACTTTTGCAGGGTCAATAATTCCTGCAGCAACCATATCTACATACTCTCCTGTAAGTGCATTAAAGCCTATACCTTTTTCTGAATTAATTACTTTGTCAACAACTACAGAGCCTTCTAGTCCTGCATTTTGCGCAATTCTTCTTACTGGTTCTTCAAGTGCTCTTCTAATTATTTTGATTCCTGTTTTTTCGTCGCCTTCTGAAGTAGCTAAAAGTGCTTCAACTGCAGGAATTACGCTAATTAACGCTGTTCCTCCACCATAAACTACGCCTTCTTCTACAGCAGCTCTTGTTGCATTTAGTGCATCTTCTATTCTTAGCTTTCTTTCTTTAAGCTCAGTTTCTGTAGCAGCTCCAACTTCAATTACAGCTACACCGCCAGAAAGTTTTGCAAGTCTTTCTTGAAGTTTTTCTTTATCAAATTCTGACGTAGATTCTTCAATCTGCGCTTTAATTTGACGAATTCTATCTTCAATTTTGCTTTTATCTCCTGCGCCTTCAACAAGTGTTGTGTTATCTTTATCTACTTTTACTGTTCTAGCACTACCTAGCATTTCTAATGTAGCTTCTTTTAATTCATATCCTAATTCTTCTGAAACTACAGTTCCTCCAGTTAATGCCGCTATGTCTTCAAGCATTGCTTTTCTTCTATCTCCAAATCCTGGAGCTTTTATTGCAACACATTCAAATGTTCCTCTAAGTTTGTTAACTACTAAAGTAGCTAGTGCTTCGCCTTCAATATCTTCAGCAATTATTAAAAGTTTTTTACCTTGTTGTACTATTTGTTCTAATATTGGTAAAATTTCTTGTACATTAGTGATTTTTTTATCTGTAATTAAGATGTATGGATCATTTAGCACTGCTTCCATTTTTTCTGCATCAGTAACCATGTAAGGCGACAAATATCCTCTGTCGAACTGCATTCCTTCAACGAAATCTAGAGTTGTTCCCATTGATTTTGATTCCTCAACAGTAATTACTCCGTCTTTTCCTACTTTCTCCATTGCTTCTGCAATTAAATTTCCAATTTCTTTTTCTCCAGCGGCGATAGCTCCTACTTGTGCAATGGATTCTTTATCATCAACTGGAACAGAAACAGTTTTTAATTCTTCTACTGCTACCTCTACAGCTTTTTCGATTCCCTTTTTCAAAATCATTGGGTTAGCGCCTGCAGCAACATTTCTCATTCCTTCTCTAATAATAGCTTGTGCTAAAAGGATAGCAGTCGTAGTTCCATCACCAGCAACGTCATTTGTCTTAGTTGCTACTTCTTTAACTAATTGTGCTCCCATATTTTCGTATGCATCTTCTAATTCAATTTCTCTAGCTATCGTAACACCATCATTCGTAATAAGTGGAGCACCAAATTTTTTATCTAGCACTACATTTCTACCTTTTGGTCCTAAAGTAATTACTACTGTATCTGCAAGTTTATTCACTCCTGCTTCTAGTGCGCGTCTGGCATCTGAAGCAAATTTAATTTCCTTAGCCATATTATTTACCTCCATTATATTGTTTGTTTTTAATTTTTTTAAGACTATATATCAATCTTGATTACTACACTACAACTGCTAAGATATCACTTTGTCTTAAAATAGTGTATTCTTCACCTTCAAACTTCACTTCTGTTCCAGCATATTTAGAGAAAATAACCTTATCTCCTACACTTACTTCCATCTTAACTTCTTTACCTTCTACTAGTCCACCTGGTCCTACAGCTACAATTTTAGCCATTTGTGGTTGCTCTTTTGCACTCCCTGGTAGCACAATACCACTCTTTGTCTTTTCTTCTGCTTCTAACTTCTTTATAACTACTCTGTCGCATAACGGTTTGATATTCATTGTAAACCTCCTCTTTATTTGCATTCACTAAGTATTTTTTGCATTTTGTTAGCACTCACGTCAGTCGAGTGCTAACATAATAATAATGTAATATAAAGCTCTTGTTGTAGCAAACTTGACTATAATAAGTTAGCAGCTACTAGTTCCCATTACAGTATTTAGTCTGCTACCATCTATCTATTTCGTACTTTTATTCCTATTTGCTTCATATCTCTACCATTTTCTATTTATTACATGTTTTTCACAAAAAAAAATAGGTAAACAGTCCTATATTATTTAATTTTGCAACAAAAAAGAAGGATATTTAGATCTTTTCCATAATATATCTATAGGGTGAAACCACAACAAGCAACAAAAAATACGACGCCAAAACCCAAGGGGGATTCAATGGAAAACTCAACAATGCCAGCAACTGAAATTGAAAAAGTGCTATCAGATATACTAGGGGTTATTTCTACTAAGGTTGTAATTAATGAAAATGAGATTGTAGAATTGCATGTTATGGCTACTATTGACCGTAATCCTAAACAAATTTCTAGGGATATTCAATCTATTCTATTTGTAAATTTCAACATTAACTGCGACCATAAAAAAATTAGCATAGCACAAGTTAATCATTCTACAGTTTTAAAATCTGATAAACGAATTGAAATTGATGAATTGTTTTATACAACTAGTGGTAATTTATTTAAAGTTGGAGTTAGTTTAACTCAAAATGGTACTACCTTTCGTTCAGAAAAAGAAGGACTAAACACCACTACTAACAGCTCTAAAATTATTGCAAATGCAACTTTAGAAGCTCTTAGGCAGATAATCGGAAGTAGTATTGATTTTATTGCTGAAGATGTAGATAAAATTACTATTGGGAAAAATGAAATTATAGTGGTCGCAATCACTGTAGTCTTAAATCGAATCGAAGAAACTCTACTTGGCACGTCTATTGTGCATGGTGATATTAAAAAATCTATAGTAAAAGCTACTTTAGATGCGGTAAATAGAAAAATTGTCAAATTGTGATACAACTGAATATAATGCTATTATTCATACTTTTATTCTTTTATACTTTTAATTTTTAAACTTGTTTTCAATTTACTAATCAATTTTGTTTACAACAAAAATCGACTGTAAGACTATAAAAAAGAAAAATTAACTTTACCTAGCGAAGCGTAATCTCCTGTTTGCTCTAGAGTCGCAACAGAGATAACTATTAGGGAGGCAAAATTAATGGCAATCTTAACAGCAATCTTTGAAGTTTTATTAAGTGCTGCTGCATCTTTTTCTTGGTTTTAACAATACTTACAGTTGATTTTTGTTAGTATATAGGAGGAAACTCAATGAATCAATTACCAAGAATCGCCAAACTCTATATAGTTTCTATAATTGTTTTAGCAGTTTTTTTTAGCTTTTTTTTAGCAATTAATTTCACTATGCCTAACGTATACCTATTACTTCTTTTCATCCTTTTGTCCTTTTTAACTGAATCTTTAACTATCCGTTTTTCTAACGAAGCTGCGGTTTCTATTAGCTTCGCTACTGTATTTTCTGCTATTGTTATCCTAGGTCCTCTAGGTGCTGTTATATCTTCTTCTCTTGGCATAATGCTTAGATATGTAAAAACTCCCGATGGCGTCTTAAGACATGTTTTTAATACCCCTATTTATAAAATTCTTTTTAATGGATCAATGCTAATAATCTATGTAGGTGTTTCATCAATTGTTTACTACAGCTTTGACGTACGTGTCGCTGACCCATTGTTCTACAATAACTTCTTTGCCTTGTTTTCAACAATAGTGACTTATCTTCTCATTAACACAATAATTATCACAGGTTTATTTACTCTTCTGCAAAACAAGAACTTTTTTTCCTTGTTTTTCAGTAAGTTTCTTTGGGCCATACCAAATTTATTAGTAATTGCTATTTTAGGAATTTTTATCAGTCTTTTATATTTACACTATGGCGTTTTAATAATGCTTTTATTCTTTGCACCATTATTATTTGCAAGACATTCATTCCAGTTATATGTAGATTTAAAAAATTATTATATGCAAACTATGGCGGCTCTGGCTAATGCTGTTGAGGCTAAGGATAAATATACAAAGGGTCATTCAGAGAGGGTGGCTTTTCTTGCTGAAGAGTTTGGTAAATATATAAAACTAAATCCTAAGCAAATAAATGTGTTACGAAAAGCAGGACTGCTCCATGATATTGGCAAAATAGGTATAGATGATTCTATTCTTAATAAACCTGCTAAATTAACTAACCAGGAAATGTTATCAATAAAAGACCACCCTGAGCTTGGTGTTAAAATACTTAAAGATGTTAATTTTTTAAAAGGCGTACACGAAGCAATTCTTCACCATCACGAGCGTTATGACGGCACTGGCTATCCACATGGGCTTAGTGGCAAACAAATCCCTTTTAATGCTGCTATTTTAACTGTAGTTGATGCGTATGATGCCATGACTAGTGATAGAGCATATAGAAGTGCTTTGCCTTTACAAGAATCTATTGATATTCTAAAGCAAGAAGCTGGTTTTCAGTTTCACCCTTACATTGCTGAAAAATTTGTTGAAATGATTACGACAACAACTGACGAAAAAATTATTAATTTTAAACAAACTGTGTAAAGAATCTTCTTAGCTTTCAAACCACTGTTTTTCTGATGTAGTTAACAACCTAGCAGCTTCTACATAGTAACTAGTAGTTGTTTTTTTATACAAAAAAAACGGGTCATCTAAAATGCACCCGCTTAATTTATTTGTTTTCTTTAAAACTAATACCAACCTCTAAGCTTCATTGCTGTTGCAATTCTTTTAATTGATATCATATAGCCAGCAGTACGCATATTAACATTATGTTCTTCTTTAAGCTCCCAAATTTCCTTAAAAGCTTTTACCATCAGTTTTTCTTGTTTTTCTTGTACTTCATCAAATGCCCATGAGTATCTCATTAAGTTTTGTACCCACTCAAAATAAGATACTGTCACTCCACCAGCGTTAGCAAGTATATCTGGAATTACAACTATTCCTTTGTCAAACATTATTTTATCAGCTTCTGGTGTTGTTGGTCCATTCGCTCCTTCACTTACTATCTTAGCTTTAATATCGTTAGCATTTTTAGAAGTAATTTGGTTTTCTAGAGCACATGGCATCAATATATCTACATCTTGTATTAGGACTTCATCTCTATACAGTTCTTCTTTTGCGCCTTCAAAACCTTTTACATGTCTGTTTTTTGCTGTATATTCAATTAGTTTTTCAATATCTAAACCATCTTCATTGACAATACAACCTGAAGAATCGGATACTGCAATAACTTTAGCTCCCATTTCGATAATGTATAAAGCTGCATAGCTTCCTACATTACCAAATCCTTGAATAGCTACAGTTGCTCCATCTAAAGATAACCCAATTTCTTTAGCAGCATCTCTAGCCATAATCGCCGTTCCATAACCTGTTGCCTCTGTTCTTGCTAAAGACCCATAAAATTCTACTGGTTTTCCTGTAAACGCTCCTGGTTCAAATCTACCAGTAGTTTTCTCATATTCATCAATCATCCAAGTCATTATTTGTCCATTTGTATTTACATCTGGTGCAGGTATGTCTTTTTTCTCACCTATAAATGGTGCAATCGCTCTTGCAAAACCTCTAGACAATCTTTCAAGTTCGCCTTCTGATAGTTCATGCGGGTCTACTGTAATACCACCTTTACCTCCACCGTATGGAATTCCAACTACTCCGCATTTAAATGTCATCCACGTCGACAGTGCTTTAACTTCATCTCTAGTTACACCAGGATGAAACCTAACTCCACCTTTAAACGGTCCTACAGCATCGTTATGTTGTGATCTGTAGCCAATGAACGATTTTGTGCTTCCATCATCCATTTTAACTGGGATTGCAACTTCTAATACTCTCATAGGATTTTTAAGGATTTCATAAACTGCTGGATCTGTACCTAACTTGTCGCAGGCTGTTTTTACCTGCAATTGTGCAATTTCAAACGGATTTAAAGTTTTTTCGGACATTTTTAATAGCCTCCTAAAATGTTTTAAAATAAATTTTACATATATTCATTCAAGAGCCWTCAGTAAAGAGCTTTATATTACAACAAACCTCACCTATCAGCATCTGAATAAACCTGACTAGCATTCGAGGAATAAGAACTCGAAAACGTTTTCATTGTTATATGATTAACAATGTCCAACTAATTTTATCATTTTATTAACTTACACTACAACGTGATTTAAAAATACATCTGCATTATAACACACAGTTTATAATAAAGTAAACAAATTACTCATTTATTACGATATTTTTAACAAATATGTCTACTGCAATAATATTTATCGATGTCATTTCTTCTACTTCAGATTTAACTTGTCCTTGAACTAGCTCCATTAGTGCTTTTATAGGATTTCCGTACATAGCGTTCAAACCTATTTTTATCTTAGCACCACTAGTTCCTGATATTAAATCTACGAATATTACTCTTTCTATACCTATCGTTTTTTTTACTACGTAATATACGATTTCTCTAATTACTCGGTCTGAAATTGTATATTTCCCTCTATAACTAAATGTTGGTCTTACAACTGATTTTTCATGAATCTCCTGGTCATTTTCTCTACTAAGTTTCCTGAAAATTTTCAATGGATTCAAAAARTATCCCGAAAAATCCTTTTTGATTTCAAACGTAGGCACAGGGATGATATGCTTTCCCTCATGAGTTCTACTCTTTTGTGCTTTTTCGATTTCTTCTCTTGAAACTAAATCACTAATATAAAAACATTCAGTAAGTTCTCCTAGTTTTAAAGTTCTCATTATCTTATTTATCATTTTGTCTGAAGTACCTAATATGAGCAAAGCATCCGGTCTTTGTTCTCTAATTGTATCAATTACTTTATTTTTATGAGTTTCATCCATAAACAAGGCTCTCTTAACAGCTGCCATCCTCGTTTTTTCACGCTTAGCAGAACTACCACATAATACCTTATTTCCTTTTATCAAAAGCCCATCGTCAATGATGTACTTAACATGCTCTCTCTTTGCTAACATCATCGATTGATAACTCTTACCTGTTCCACTTGAACCAACTAGAGCATAAATTCGCATATGAATCCTCCCTATTTTTCTAATTGTATTCTATCATAATTTAACCGAAGAATCCATCAGTATACTGAATATATTTACAATGAAAATCATTACTTATTGCTACTTTTCATACTAATATTCTAGATTTCTGTGTTATTTATTCAGCTTGCTGATATAATAGCTCTAGTATCTAATACTAAAAAAGCTTTGATGAAATAGAAGGGAGGTTAACAATATGGCTTATGTAATAAATGAAGGATGTATTAATTGTGGAGCTTGCGTAGCTGAATGTCCAGTAGATGTTATTTCTGAAGGCGAAGACAAATACGTAATCGATGCCGCTGGATGTATAGACTGTGGCGCCTGTGTTGGTGCGTGTCCGGTAGATGTTATTGTTCCTGCGTAAATTAATAACAGATATAATGGAAATGTCAAAATTACTTGTACCAATAAAAATGAGAGATAAACTTACATGTCATCTCTCATTTTTTAACATATCTAATTTAACCAAAAATTTTAGTATTATCTTTTCTTCATTAAAAGTAAAATCTCTCAATAGCGCAAAAAGCATTTCTTTCTCCTTCGTTTTTGCGGATCCAAGAAAAATTTTTCCTTTGTCGGTTAGCTTCAACAATTGAATACGCCCGTCATCCTTAGATTTTTCTTTGCATATAAAGTCAATACTCACTAGTTTTTTAACAATAAAACTAAATGTATTTTTGTCTACCTCCGAATGCCTCATTATCTCTATAATTTTTTTATTTTTAGAACTATTTATTGTTTTCAATATAAATATTTCTGTCAACGACAAAGTGTCTCCGTTACATTTTATTCCTTTTCTTTCAAAACATATTGTATCTCTAACCAATTTTTCAATATACTCATAAATTTTAACATAGTAATTTCTCATGCAATCACCCTAAAAGCACTCGTATCATTCATTACAGCCATAATGTTCATCGTTTTAGTCCTTATCTTTTTCATTTAAAAGATACAATAAAGTAAGCAAACTTTCGCCTAAATGGACATTTTCTACTTTTACTTCTTTAGGAGTTTTTATGTCTATAGGGGCAAAATTCCATATGCCTTTAATATCTGCAGCACAGAGACTATCTGTTATCTTTTGTGCCACCGTCTCAGGAGTGCAAATTATTCCAATTTTCACATTATTTTCTTTGGCATATTCAGTAAGATTTTCTACATCATAAATGTTGATATCTCTTATTTTCATACCGACTATTTTGGGATTAGTATCAAATAGCGCAATAATATTTATCCCTCGTTTAGAAAAGTAAGGATAGTTTGCGATTGCTTGCCCTAAGTTACCTGCACCTACAATCACTGCATTATAATTAGCGCCTAACCCTAATATCTTTCCAATTTCATCTCTAAGTTCTTCAACATTGTACCCATATCCTTGTTGTCCAAATCCTCCGAAGCAATTTAGATCCTGTCTTATTTGTGAAGCTGTAAAACTAGTTATTACGCTCAATTCTCTAGAAGATATTCTATAAACTTCTTTATCAATTAATTCTCCAAGATAACGATAATATTTTGGCAATCTACGTATTACTGCCATAGAAATATTTGTATAATTCTTACCCATCGTGCCACTCCTCACAGTAATTGGATTGTTCTCGCATTGTTTTAATCTTGTATCCGAGATTTAATCAGAGCCTCCCTTAATTTCGCAAGAGCTAAATTTTTGTTTTTATCGAAGATTCTGATATTATTGTAACAATAACTGCTTGCAAAGTCAATTTCATATGAGAATAATCAATAATTTATTTGAAATATCTGCTTTTCTACGTTAGAATAGTATTTATAGCTTAGGAGGAATTTATGTGATAGTTTTATCATGCAACAATATAAGCAAATCATTCGGCGAAACTTCTATATTAAAGAATATTAGTTTTAGTATTAGAAAAGGTGAAAAAGTTGGGCTCATTGGTATAAACGGCACTGGGAAAACAACACTCTTAAAAATAATCTCTAAACAGATACCATATGACGAAGGGCATATTCATTTTTCCAAAGATGCTGTTATTGGTTATTTAAAGCAAGATAGTATTTTCAAGACTCAAAATACCATATATGACGAAGCTGTATCCGTCTTTGCTAAACTTATTAAAGATGAACTTCGACTTAGATCGCTAGAAGTTGAGATTGCAAAGCAAAGTCAACTATCTAAAAATCTACATGAAATAGAAAAAATAATGGATGATTATACAGTGTTAACTGACAAGTTCGAAAGAAATGATGGTTATAGTTTTAGAAGTAAAGTTCGGGGCGTACTAAATGGGTTAGGATTTAGCTCCGCTGATTTAGATCAACCAGTAAATCAATTAAGTGGTGGTGAAAAAACCAGGTTGTCTTTAGCTAAACTTTTGCTCTCAAAACCTACTTTATTATTGTTAGATGAGCCTACTAATCATTTAGACATACAAGCTGTCGAATGGCTCGAAGGCTATATGAGAGACTACCACGGCACTGTTATTATCGTGTCTCATGACCGCTATTTCTTGGACCAACTAGTCACTAGTATATTAGAAATAGAAAATAACAGCATTTCAAATTACAACGGGAATTATTCCAATTATATTGCAGAAAAACTAATCAGACAAGAACAAGAAGCAAGAGAATTTAGTAAATATAAAAAAGAAAGTGATAGACAAATAGATATAATTAGAAGACTACGGCAGCATGGTACAGAAAAGCTAATGAACAGGGCAAAAAGCAAAGAAAAACAATTATCAAAATTAAAAGTACATGAATTGCCTACTCATAGTTCGAAGAAAGCATATATGCATATAGAAGCGCGCGAAACAAGCGGAAAAAATGTATTGCAAATTGAGAATCTATCAAAAAAATTTGGCAGCTCAACACTCTTTAACGATGTTAACTTAAAAATCTATAGAGGCGATAAGGTTTCATTAATAGGCCCAAATGGAGTTGGTAAAACTACTCTCTTTAAAATGCTTATAAACGAAACTAACTCCTACTCTAATTATATTTCACTCGGACATAATGTTGTAGTTGGGTATTATGACCAAGAGCAACAAACTTTAACTAATAAAAATACTACCTTAGATGAAATATGGGATCTGTATCCAGGTAAAACCGAAACAGAAATCAGGACGCTGCTTGGTTCTTTTTTATTCTCTAGTGACGATGTGTTTAAAACTGTCTCTGTTCTAAGTGGTGGTGAAAAGGCGAGATTGTCTCTTTTGAAATTGATTCTCTCAAAATCAAATTTTTTGTTATTAGATGAACCTACTAATCATTTAGACATCAATTCTAAAGAAGTGCTAGAGGAAGCATTAATTAAGTATAATGGAACAATATTTATGATTTCTCATGACAGATACTTTATTAATCGTATTTCTACTAAGATTCTTGAACTAAATAAAAAAGGTGTCGATCAATACCTTGGCAACTACGATTACTATATGGAAAAGAAAAAAGAATCCAGCCTTAGTAAATTAAATGAAAATGACGGACAAATAAATAAAACACAAGAAAAAGAACGACGAAAAAAAGAAAAAGAGAATAATATACGTATTCGTAAAATAAAAAAAGAAAGTGACAATCTAGAAAATAATATTGCACTGCTAGAAGAAGAGCATTCTAAATTGGAATCACTACTTTGCCAAGAGGAGATTTACTCGAATGCTAATAAAAGCCGTGAAATGCTATGCGAAATTACTACTATAAAAGAAAAGTTAGAACACATGTACTCAAAATGGGAAAAATCCTTTGAATAGCAACCCAATACACGATTCTTCTGACGAACCGTGTATTGGGTGTTTATTGACATGTTCAGATTAATATAGTAGACTATTTTAGTCACCCATTAAAATTACAGGTTGACAAAAGGAGACTACTAATGAAATTATCAATAAGAAATATGTCCGTCTGTTCCCTATTTGCAGCACTTACTGCGGTATTTGCACAAATTGCTATACCTCTTCCTTTTTCGCCAGTTCCTTTTACGCTACAAGTAATCGCGGTTCTTTTATCTGGCGCATTATTAGGAAGCAAACTTGGTGCATTATCACAAATTGTATACTTGCTTCTTGGAGCAGTAGGTATGCCTGTTTTCTCGCAATTCACTGCTGGTCTAGGGATTCTTATAGGTCCTACCGGCGGATATTTAATTGCGTTTCCTGTCGCTTCATATTTAATAGGATTTATAGTTGAGAGAAAAACAACGCGCGGGGCCGGTTCTCTTGCGTCATTTATTATTGTAAACTCTTTAGCTATGCTATTAGGCGTTTTCGCAATATTTTCAATCGGTGTTGTTCAGCTAAAATTCGTTGCTTCTTTAACTTGGGACTTAGCATTTAAATTCGGTGTTTTTCCATTTATTCTGCCTGACTTAGTTAAAATTGCTATAGCTATATTATTAGTTCATTCTCTAAAGAAAGTACTCTCAAAACAATCTTTTTCCCCTAAAAAAAATAGTCTATAGTATCAATAGGGATGATTCTTCCGATTGTTCCCCAAAAGAATCGTCCCCTATTCGATATTTGCTCCAAGGYGGTAGCTTTATANTTTTTTTTCAAATATAGCACTTTGGCACTATATGCAGAATTATATACAATAATGAGGAATAAAAATAAACTGAATTTATTTATCCACATTATCCACAACCTTACCCACAAAAAACATGCTTTCTCCATGTTGAAAYTTCAATTTCCCCACTTTATCCACAGGCTTGTATATATTTTTATGTGCATAACTCCAAAAAAATTTACTCATAAGCATTCTTTATGTGAACTATTTGTTATGTAATTTTTTCACTATATGGATTATTATAGATGTATCCGCAGTTTTTTCTATTAAATTGGCATGATTTTTGATTGTCTTTTATCGTTTATTATAACTTATCTAAGTCACATGTTTTCAAATTTCAAATTCGATTTAGCATTTAGAAATAAATTTGAATTTTTATTCACGATGTAATTATAATAGCCTACACACCCAATCATTGCTGCATTATCGGTGCAAAGTTTTCTTGATGGATATATTAGTTCTAATCCATGCTTAGAGCATTCTTCCCCCATCAACTCTCTTAGACCACTATTTGCCGCGACACCTCCTGCTAACACAATCAATTTCACTTTTTTCTCAATAGCACATGTTATCGTCTTTTCAACTAGTATCTCAATTACAGATTGTTGAAAACTAGCAGCTACATCTTCTATTCTAATTTTTCTTCCTTTCATTTTTTCTCTATTTAAATAATTTAATACCGATGATTTCAAACCACTGAAACTGAAATCATAACTGCCGCTTTCTAAATATGCCTTAGGAAAACGTATTGCTTCTTTATTGCCTTTTTTCGATAGCTTATCAATTTCAGGTCCTCCAGGATAGTTAAGCCCCAGCGCCCTACCTATCTTGTCAAATACTTCGCCAGCAGCATCATCTCTCGTTTTACCTAATACTTCGTATTCTCCATAGTTTTTCATATATACTAGGTGAGTATGCCCTCCAGAAACAATTAAGCATATAAACGGAGGCTCTAATTCTTTATGCTCAATAAAATTAGCATATATATGCCCTTCTATATGGTTTACTCCGGTTAAAGGGATCTGTCTTGCAAATGATATAGCTTTTGCAGCAGACAGCCCAACCAATAATGCCCCTACTAGTCCTGGTCCATATGTCACAGCAACGTGACTGATAGATTCAAACGAAAGATTCGCTTCGCTTAGCGCTCTCTCTATGACTTGATTAATATTTTCAAGATGTTTTCTAGATGCAACTTCTGGCACAACACCACCGTATTTTTGATGTTGTTCAATTTGCGAAGCCACAATATTTGATAATACTTCGCGCCCATTTTTCATTACTGCAACAGAAGTTTCATCGCAACTTGTTTCTATTGCTAATGTTAATATATTTTTGTTAATCTCATTACTCATGTTTTTCGCTCCTATCTAGTACTAAACACATATTGCTTTCACACACGATATCCATTCATACCACTGCGTTTGTTCAGGGTTACAATAGAGATGTATGCCTCTCTTTATAACGACTTGGGCAGAAAACCTCTCCCCTTGTGGGAGAGGATGAATGCCTGACAAAGTTTCAAGAGAATCATCCTTTAAAATACCGCGGGGTTTATCCCCGTGGTCTAGAATCGAAGATTCTTTTATTATCATTTGCTTGTTTCTCTTCATACTGGTATTCTGCATGTGATTTTCTCATATATATCGGTACAATATCTTCTAATTTTTTTAGTTTGCCTTCTAGTGCATGCTGTCTCACGAGTTCTCCTACAGCGTATGCTCGTGGCAATAGTAGCGAATCTAGTGGAAATATCATATTAGTCCCACAGGTTTTTTCTTCAATTCTTAAACGGAGTTTATTTGCTGCAGCTCCTACAAGGTATACATCTTCCTTTTGCTGGAGTATTACCGATTTCAACTCATCTATACTAAGTATCAATGGCTCCATAAGTTGAGTTAGTTTATTATTATTGTGTCTGTAAGTTGCTACATATACTTCATCTCGCTGTGCATCAATTATTGGGCATACAATACCATCTACATGCATTAAGTTGTATGCTAAAACATCCAAAGACGAAACTCCGTATACTTGCCTGTTTAATGCTTGTGCCATAGWTTTAATGGTCGTCACTCCAATTCTTAGTCCTGTAAAAGAACCTGGTCCCAGCGAGACCCCAAATATATCTATATCTTCAGGCAACCACCCACATGATTTGAAAATTTCAGAAATCATTGGCAAAAGTTTTAGGGAATGTGTACTTATATTGTTGATAGTATATTCAGCTACAAGTTTTTCATTATCTAGTAATGCTACAGTTGTCGCAGATGATGATGTGTCTATCGCTAATATTTTCACTTTAACAGCTCCTCAACCATTTTTTCATAGTATTTGTTCGTTCCTTTAAAACAAATTTTTCTTTCCTTCTCACCAACCACGTTTATTTCTACCCAAAGTCCATCTGGTAAAATCTCTTCTATTATTGATGCCCATTCAATTACACATACTCCGTCTCCAAAAAAATACTCGTCATATCCTAAATCATCCATTTGTACTAATCTTTCTATTCTATAAACATCGAAATGAAACAGAGGAATTATTCCGTCATACTCTTTAATAATTGTAAAAGTTGGACTAGTAATTTGCTCGCGAATTCCTAACCCATACGCAAAAGCTTGAGTAAACAATGTTTTACCTGCACCCAAGTCCCCTGTTAAGTATATTAAGTCTCCTTTTTTGACTAATTTACTAAGTTTTGTTGCTATATTTTTTGTTTCTTTTTCTAATAAAATATTGATGCATTTCATTTTGCTATACTCCCACCCATTAATTATTTACTCTTCAATAAGCTCACAAAGTGATACATTATATATCCACTATCATACATTGTGCATATATTGTAGCATACTTTTGCTTTAAAGCTATTATTTTTTGTATAAAAAATGAGGCTTACGCCTCAATTTTTAATTCTATTTTATTTTAAACCTCGATATCGAACTTCTAAGAGTACTCATAGATTCTACTAGAGCACTAACTTCACTGCCTATATTGTTCATATTTTCTAAACTCTGTTCTGTTGAAGCCGCTATTTCTTCTGTTGCGGCAGAGTTTTCTTCTGCAATATTCGCAAGATTTTCCATTGTTTTTACTACTTCTGAGGCTCTTTCATTTAACACTACTGTTTCATCAGAAATTTCGTTTAATGTTAATGAAGCCTTATCTACTTTTTTGCTTATTTCATCAAAAGCACTAACTGTTTCATCTACTGCCTTATTTTGCTCTTCTACTACAACTCCTGCTCTACTCATTTCATCTTCAGCAGTTTTAATGCCAATTTGTATTTCAGAAATAAGCCCGTTTATTTTTTGTGTTGCGCTCGTTGATTGAGTCGCAAGTTTCCTTACTTCGTCCGCTACAACTGCAAACCCGCTTCCAGCATCGCCTGCACGCGCTGCTTCAATAGCAGCATTTAAAGCAAGTAAATTAGTTTGTTCTGCAATACCTTCGATAGAACTTGCAATACCTTCAATCTCATTTGTCTTACTTGCAAGATTTTTGATCGCCTTCGATACCTTCATAGAAGCGTCAATACTCTCTTTCATTTTAGCTTTTTGTTCCTCGAATTTTCCAGAATTTTCAGCAATCAATTCTAAAGCATCTTGTGTCATCAAGTTACAGTGTTTAGTATCTTTTGTAATTTTACTTAATTTGCTTGATATTTCATTTATTTTTACATGCCCTTCTTGGGTGCTACTCGCTTGTTCACTAATTCCTTCAGCAACATCATTTATCGTAGCAGAAATTTGATTAAATGATTCTGTTACATCAGATGCGATTTTATCTACTACTTCAATTGATGATGCAGCACTATCGCTACTGTCTACAATCCCAGAAATCAACTTTTTCATACTCTCTATCATCTTAATAAATGAATTCGCCAAAATCCCAATTTCGTTTGACTCTTCACTAAGGTTAGTCAATCTACCTTGGTTGATTAAATCGCCTTCCCCTATGTCAGTCAGCACTGAGGAGTAAAATCTTTTCGGGTTAATTTCTAATACTTTTGCAATAAAACTTCCCAAAACTTCAAAAATATGATATAATATATATAGTGC
>NVVX01000066.1 GCA_002733545.1 Alkaliphilus sp. | reverse complement strand
ACTATAGTTTCACATTATTGTATCACTTTTTTACCTACATGTTATTTTAATTTGAGAATAATCTAACGATTCAGGGGTAATTAAAGCGTAAGTCTACAGCTATCAACCGATCGTTTGTGCAAAAACAGGTAATGTTGCCAGTTTGGAGGCGCTTCTAAGGTGGCATAATGTTGATTTGGGAGTTGTGTCTCCATTTGAGTTTATACCTATAGCTGAAAAAAACAATGCTATAAATAGAATTGGCGACTTTGTGCTAGAAGTAGCTTGTAGACAGGGAAATATACTCAATGAAAAATATAATGGTAAGTTAAGAGTATCAGTAAATATTTCAGTTATTCAGCTGATGCAGAACGGTTTTGTAAGTAAAGTTATTAGTATTATAGAAAACACTGGGGTAGATAAAAGGAATGTGATTCTGGAGATTACAGAGTCATATGCTATTGAAACCAATATAGATATTATTGAAAAAATAGTGAAACTTAGAGACTATGGAGTTTTAATAGTGATAGATGATTTTGGGGCAGGTTACTCATCTATAAATAACTTGATACAGCTTCCTATAGCTGGATTTAAGATTGATAAAAGTATAATAGAGAAATCTTTGGAAAATGACGATGCATTCTACATGATGCAGGCCGTAGTTGCATATGCTCACAATATGAAAATGAGTGTTGTTGCAGAAGGTGTAGAAGACAAATTAATGTTAGATAGAATTAGAAAATTAAACGTCGATTACATCCAAGGATATTATTACTCAAAACCTATATCGTTTAATGAAGTACTTGAGTATATGGAGAATAATAAATCTACCTAAAACTCGGTGGACTATAGATATGAAAACAAAAGACAGGAATCATTCCCTGTCTTTTGTTTGGTTTTGATTTTTTTGCGTGCAAATTGTTTTGAATACTAGCTTCTTTTATGTCTAATAAGTCCTGAAGTTACTAACACTTCAACACCTTTTTTCTCGAACTCATCTATTAGAATATTAATACCTAGAGAATCACTTGCTAAGTGACCCGCAATTATCACATTAAGATTATGTTTTTCGGCATTTTTTCTATGTTCTTCGCCAATATGCATTACAACAAGTGTTCCTACTCCAGCAATAGCTAATTTCTCAAATGCTTCTTTAGATCCACCAGTTCCACCTGTCATATCTACCATAACTTTACCTGATCGACGCTTTTTATCACCAACTACAATAGCTGGTCCAGCGTTGTGTTTTACAGCTGTAGCGTACTCAGGCTCTTTTTTTAATAATTTTACGACGTCATCAAGAGTTTCAGGTTTTTCAGTGTCGAAAATAGTTTGTAAATGTTTAACCACTAAATTGTCTGTAGGTGTATGGATGCATGCCATTGGGATATCAAGAAGTTTTGCAGTATCCACAGCACGATTGTGATTTATAGGCATTAGTCCTCTTTTTACTTCGCTAATTCTAGATGACATAATTCCCTCAGCAACATTAATAGGTACTCCATACTTGTTAAGAATATCCGCTTGCATATGCATTACTGCGTGAAGCGCAGCAAGGGCTTTGCCTTCAGGATGATGTGCAATTACTAAGTCGATAGTTTGTCCTTTTTCAGTTAAGCGGTCTGCTAATAATAATTCTCCAACTTCCATATCTACACCCATAATGACTCTTTTTATTTTTTTTTCAGGATTACCATATAGAATTCTAGTATCATCAAAAGGATTAGTTAATCTATCCATGTCGTAYTCTTTTTTGTCAGCATCTTTTAAATCATCGTAGGTTTCCTTGTTTTTTAAAAGCATTTTATTTACACCCTCTAAACCTCTTGGATCGCTTTCTTTACCCATCGTTACAGCTAAATCGAATAACTCTTGCAATTTCATAAACAAATTCCTCCTTCAAAGTATCTATATAATTTTTTTTATACGGTTGATTTTAGTATACTACTAAAGAGACAAAATATAAAGAAGAATTTAATATATTGCTAAAACTAAATATTATCGCTTTTAAATGGACAAAAAAGAATTAATGTAAAATTAATGTATATATGATAACATAACAAGTATAATTAAGTTATTATACATAAGTAAAAAAAACAGTAAAGAAAAAAGAGTTTAGTGGGAGGAATTTATGCATCCTTTAGTACAAGGACTGATATTGGGATTTGTAATAGTTTTGCCAGGAATGAGTGGAGGAACTGTGCTAGTTATATTAGGGTCTTATGAAAAACTGATTAGCGATTTAGCTAAATTTAAGATTAAGCCATACATACCAATGCTTTTAGGAGTGGTGATTGGAATTTACACGGGCGGGCGCATATTTGCTTCGCTATTTGTGCTTTATCGTGATTTGATGGCAGCTTTTCTTTTGGGCTGTTTGTTAGCATCTACAAAAGCTCTGCTTAAAGATGTAGCTTTTATGAAAGCACGCAGATTGGCTTTTATTGCGCTCGGGCTTATTTCTGGGTATTATTTAGTAGGAGACTCTATTAATTTGAGCAATGTTCAAACAGAAGTAAGCTGGCTGCATTTAATAGTAACTGGAGCTATATCCACAGCTACTATGATTATTCCCGGCATTTCAGGTAGCGCAGTATTAATAATATTTGGGCTCTACGACACAGTGCTCGTATCATTAAAAGAATTGAATATAGCAAATTTATTCTTTTTTGCTATTGGTGCCTTGGTAGGACTGTTTGCGTTAGTTAACTTATTAGAGAAAGTATATAAAAAGCATAAGGGAATGTTATCGTGTTTTTTTGCAGGATTAATTGTAGGTTCTTCAAAAGTTCTACTCCCTTACTCAATAAATATATTTGTGATTTTACTATTTGCGCTAGGATTTATAGCGGTATGGATGCTGAGCGATTAATACCCTATAAAAATAAATAAATTCTTCGTATACATTGGTGGTGAAAGAAATGATAAACTTTTTGTCTGTAATTTCATTATTCGAGACCAAGCAAACAAAAACTGAAGAAGAAGTAGAGCTTATTAAAAATGGTGATGAAAAACTAAGAAATACATTCATTAGTATGCACAAAAATTTCATCTTAAGTGTTGCGAGCAAAAGCAAAGGGCGCTTTATTCAGCCTGAAAATGATGAAGAGTATAGTGTTGCTATTACTGCGTTTAATCGAGCGATTGATAAGTTTGAAGAAGGTAAAAATGCCTCTTTTTTTACTTTTGCAGGGTTGCTTATAAAAAGAGATCTAATTGATTTATATAGAAAGAACAAAAACAATAACGAAATGCTTTTTAGCCAGATGACAGAAGAAGAAAGTGATAATTTTGAGAATACTGTGGCAATAAGGAGTATGCGCGAAGAGGATAAACATCTTGAACTTAGAATGGAGATAGGGATATATAAAACTTTGATTGAAGAATTTTCAATAAAATTTGAAGAATTAGCGAAAGTAAGTCCTAAACATATAGACTCAAGAAAGAATATTTTGCAAGTGGCAAGAACAGTATATGAACATGTTGAGATAAAAGACGAATTGTTTATGAAAAAAAGGCTTCCATTAAGTAAAATTCTTAAGCTCGTAGATGCTAGTAGAAAAACGTTAGAAAAACATAGAAAATACATAATAGCTAATGTAATTTTGTTGAATAGCGATTTAGAATACATGAAAGAATATATTAAGGATGTATTGTAGAAAGAACTACAGATTCTTGTATGGGCGGTGATGACATGAAAGGTATAATTATTGAAAGAGCAAAATTTCATACAATTGTTTTAACTTCGACTGGTGAGTATAAAAAAATCAACAGAGTATTTAAGCGCGAGTTAGGAGAAGAGATTGAGTTTGTAAATAGGGCGGTAGAGTTCAAGCATATTATTGCAATTGCTGCAATGCTTATGCTATTTGTTTTCTCGTCGCTATACTATAATATGAGGTTTAGCAACGTGGTATTTGCTTTTGTAACTATGGACATTAATCCGTCAGTGGAGTTTGAGATAAATAAGCATAATTACGTTGTAAATGCTACAACATTTAATGAGGATGCGGAAGAGATATTGAGAAATATGAATTATAGGTTTAAGAAAATAGATGTAGTAGCTAGTCAGTTCACCCAAAAAGCTGCTAGGTATCAATTATTGGACGGAATAAATAACCATATTCTATTTTCGGTAATTAGTAATAATGGAATGCAAATCAAAGATTTAGAAATAATAGCGGAGAGAATTATTAGTTTGCAGACGAATACCTTAGTAAAAGAGGATGTTGAAGCATTTATAGGAGTGTTACACTTAACTATCGAATCAAGAAGATCTGCTAAAGAATACGGGATATCAGCCACAACATTAGAGTTGGGCAAAGAGATTGCAGCGGGTGTCAGTAAGGAATTAGTAATCGTAGATTTAGAAGAATTGGTAAACATAAGTGATGAAGAACTAGATGAAATAATTGAGGATATTAATAAGCGGCGTGAAAGAGAAGATGCTAATACTGGTGATGCTGAAGAGGAAGAGGAAGAGGAAGATGAAGGAGAAATAGAGGAAAAGAGAGAAAACGAAGACGATTATGACGAAAAAGAAGATAATGAGAAAAAAGACAGGTTAAACGATTTAAGAGGAAAAGAAGATGATAATAGAAGGAGAATAGAAAACGAAAGAAAGTACGAATATGAGTATGAGTATGAGTATGAGTATGAATATGAAGACGAAGACGAAGACGAAGACGAAAAAGACGAAAAAGATGAGAAAGAATACAGGTTCAAAGATATAAGAGAAAAGGAAGATGAAACGGATAGTAGAGGAAAAAGCAAAGATAAAGAATATGATGAAGAATATGATGAAGAGAAAAAAAGCGGATCGAATGATAGAAAAGAAAAAGAAATAAATAGTGAAGAGGATTATCAAAATAGCTATGAGCAAGACGATAATAATGAGGTTATTGATGCTGACGATGTATACGAAAGTGAAGAGTGGGAGAGAAAAGAAAAAGAGGAAAAAGAGGAAAAAAAGGAAGAGCAAGAAGAGCAAGAAGAGCAAGAAGATGATGATATAGAAGACGAAAAACAACATGAAGAAGAAGAGCAAGATGAAGGTGGTCAAGATGATGAAAATAAAGATGAGGGTGAAAATGAAGAAGAACTAAATGAAGAAGAACTAAATGAAGACGACGAAGAAGAAGAGCAAGATGAAGGTGAGCAAGACGACGACAATGAAGAAGATGGTAATGGATAAAAACTTCCATTACCATTTTTGAAGATCTGGATAGAGACCTGATTCCTGGTAGGCAGGATTATTTTTTGAGACCCCCTAAAATTTTTAATGGGGTGCGTATAACTTTACATGCAAAGAAAAAAATATAGGAGGAATAGAAAATGAAAAAATCAAACATGTTAGTTTCGATACTGTTAGTATTGGTATTGATAATTGCAGGAACAACAACAGGAATTGCAGGTGTTGATTTAAGCGAAGAATATATTGAATCAATTGCAATAAACCAACTGGTTGAAGAAGATAACCGAGACGAAGATAAATATGAATACGAAGATAAATATGAATACGAAGATAAATATGAAGACGAAGATGAAGACGAAGATGAATATGAAGACGAAGATGAAGATGAAGATGAATACGAAGATGAATACGAAGATGAATACGAGGACGAAGACGAATATGGTTATGGAAAAAAGGAGAAAGGTAATGAAGGCAATGCATATGGACGTAATAAAGAAAGAGGTAATGCAACGAGAACAGAGGATCCGATCGATAATTTAATAGAAAGAGCAGAAGAAATTTTAGAAGAATTAGAGGAATTGCATGATGGATTTGAGGCTGATGTATACGAAGACAAATTAGACGAACTTGAAGAAAATTACGATTATGTAATGGATGGTCTTGATGATAAACTAGAAGTATTAGAAGACGCATATGAAAAAGCTGTTAAATCTAATAAGATAGAATTAGCTGCAAGCATTAAAGAAGAAATACAAGAAATGCTTGATCGAAAAGCTGAGGTAATGAAAGAATACAAACAAAATATAATCGATGTTATAAAAAATATTGACATAATAAACAGTGGAATTGATATAGACGATTTGCTATATGACTTTGATGAAGAAGCGAGAAAATATCTAGAAAATGAAAAGCTTGAAAGCGCAAAAGATTTACTAGAAGATGAGATAGACATAATAGAAGATGCAATAGATGACCTTGAAGATAAATACGAAGACCTAGTAGATGATAACAAATTCGAAGAAGCAACAGAAGTACTTATTCGAATTGAAGCACTAGAAGAAGAAAGAAAGAACCTTAGAAGAGAAAAAACTGAAGCACTAATGCAGTTAAGAGAAAAGATTAGAAATAAATATACAGAATCTGAGCTTGAGGACTTAGAAAAAATTGCAGAAGAATTAGAAGAGTTGTACGAAGATATAAAGGTACTTCCAGTAGAGAGTGTACTTGCAAGAGGAAGACATATTAAATTTGACACGCCTCCAGTAATAAAGTCAGAGAGAACATTAATACCAGTAAGAGCATTATCTGAAAGCTTTGGAGCAAACGTAGCATGGGATGCCGAAGAGCAAAAAGTAACGATTGAGAAAGATGGTGTGGTGATAGTGTTAATTATTGGTGATGAGATAGCTGTTGTGAATGGAGAAAATCAAGTAATAGGGACAATGGCTATTAAAATGAAAGGGAGAACAGTAGTCCCTATGAGATTTATTTTAGAAAACCTAGGATTAGTACTTAATTGGGATGCTCCTACAAGAACAATAGCTATAGAAGAAGGAAATAACTAAAAAAATGAAATAATTAGAATAAAATAGATTATCAACAACAAAGAGCGTGGTGCGTATGTGTACCATGCTCTTCATTATGCCCTCTTGCGGAGTGAATGGGGTCAGGCATGGGAGTGAATGGGGTCAGGCATGAATAATTAACTTAATAAGGAGCGAATGGGGTCAGGCATGAATAATTAACTTAATAAGGAGCGAATGGGGTCAGGCATGAATAATTAACTTAATAGACAACACGGAAAACAAGGAAATTGGGAATGGCATGAAAAATTTGAGTAAGTTAATTATTCATGCCTGACCCCGTAACAAGCAAAATAAAGTTTACAACTTAGGTGAATATGTGTTACAATGACAAGCAAGTATTGTAACAATTATGAGAGAAGAACAAAAGGCAAGAGTAAGGCTGTAGAAAACAAGAAAAAAATAGCAAAAAAGCAATTTGACTATGACATACTAAGTTTAGCAAGTTGCTTACTTGCCTGCGCGATGCGCGCAAGCAGGGCAGGGTAGTGGCTGATGCCCCTTATTTGAAAGGGGGTGAAGCGATGTCTATATTTGAAAGTATATTACTTATGATTTCTTTTGCAACATTAGTTGTAATGATAATAAGTGTATCTCAAAGAAGGCAAAAAAAATAATTACCCTGTAATCTGACCATTATAGGGTAATCTTAGTATTACTTAATAATCAACGGATCAGCCTTTACAGGCTAGCAACTTGCTATTTATATATCTGTACTTTTATTATACACCATAAGTCTAGTTTGTAAACCCAAAATATTAAAAAGAGAAGGAGATCAAAACATGAAAAAGCTAATAACAATCGCACTAACTTTACTAATGGTTTTAAGCACTACAGCAGGAGCATTCGCCACCCACCATATACAAGGGCTAGCACAAGGGAGCAGAGCCATCGGCACTGACGAACACGGTCACACTCCAGAATGGTACAGAATGATACTAGCAGGGGAAGTTAGTACAGTGCCAACAATGACTAACACTGGTGGCAGAATGCACGTCTTAAACATGTTATACGGTAGAACAACAGCCAATGACATTGACAAAGCTAACAGCAGATTCCCCGATATAGACAATCATTGGGGTAAACAGGGAATAGGC
>NVVX01000017.1 GCA_002733545.1 Alkaliphilus sp. | reverse complement strand
TTATTCAAAATTATCATCTCCAGCACCACCTATGTTTTTCTCATAGATAGTTTATTATTAAACTGGATACTTTTCAATTAATACTGCGGGTACTTTTAGTATAATACATACATCATAAACACTTTAAGCGCAGTAGAACGAGCCACAATAAATCTATAAGCTATTTCATCTAACATGCGTGTGAAACTTGATATTTTGTATTTAGCTTTTTTATTTTCTTCTCCTGCTACTTTGATATCTTCAAAAAAATCTTCTGAGTGTGCTTCTTCTTTAAGCTTGATAGTTAGCGAAAAGGTTTCAGGAAAACGCGATATAAACTTCATTTGCACGATATCATAACGCACGCTCCTTGTATTTTGCCTTCTAACACAAGAATTCGGCGTTGTTTCAAAAACTCCTTTTTGTGTTTTTCTGGAAATTAATATAGCTTTATTTGACATGCGGAGGCCGAGTTTTTATAGAGTTTTGCAGGGAAGTTAGGTTATGATGTATTGCACCATTGAAATCCTTACGATATCTTCTTGACAAGAAATCACCTCCAAAGTCAGTTTAACAAACTTTGAAGGTGATTGATGTAAGTGAGCGTGCTTGATGTATTTTACTTATTTTTAATTTCAGTTGCCGAAATGAGTAGTGATGTGGGTGACTGTCACTATGGTCTTTTTTTGAATCCCCACCTCAACTATTAACATTAGAACCCTCAGCCGCAAAGATAAGTCCTGAAACGGGCGTTTGATACAGTGTTCAAGGGTTTTTAAGAATTAACTAATTGAGTACTCGTGACTATATTTTTCAGCTTGTTTCGAAAATAAATCAAAGTAAAGTCCTTTCCTTTTAATCAACTCTTCGTGGGTTCCTTGTTCTACTAATTCCCCCGAATTTAACAATAAAATATTATCAGCCATAACAGCCGTGGTCAGTCGATGAGAAATAAAAATAACAGTCTTGTTCGTTATTTCATATAATAAGTTATTCATCTTGTATTCCGATATAGGATCTAATGCGCTTGAAGGTTCATCAAATATATAAAGTCCTGCATCCTTATTTAATGCTCTTGCGATACATATTTTTTGAGCTTCGCCACCAGACAAAAGAGTTCCTACAGTATCAAATTCCTTTGATAAAGACGTTTGCATGCCTTTTGGTAGTGCATCTATTACAGGTATCAAATCTAATTCTTCAAGTATGTGATCAACTCTTGCATTTGTTTCTTCTTCAAAAGATATATTTTCTTTAATAGTAAAAGCGAAAGTTTGATAATCCTGAAAAACTGCACCTATTTTTTTTTGTATTTCTTCTCTTTTAAATTCTTTTAAATTAATCCCATCAATCAGTATCTCACCCTTTTGTGGCTGATACAAACCTAACAGTAATTTTATAAGTGTTGTTTTCCCCGAGCCATTTAATCCAACAAGCGAAATCTTTTCTCCTGCATTGATTTTAATAGATATATTCTTTAAGGCATACTTATCGGAATTGGGATACTTAAAATACAAGTTTTTTACTTCTAATGTGTATGGTCTTTCAGCATTTAATGTCAATTGACCATCAGCATCATCCCTTTTGTAGAAATAGATAAACCTTAAATTGTCAATTTCTAAGCTGTTTCTATAATAACTAGAAATATTCTCAAAAAACGCCTTCAATGCACCTGCAAATTGACCCGAAGAACTCGTAAGAGCAGAATAATCAGCTATAGAATAAACCCCAACCCACACCTGTGAAAAAAGATATAACATCATAGTCGTTGAAGATACTGTCGTTAAGAGTGTTGAAATAACATTCAGCCCAAGCATTTTAATACCATATTTTTTAATTATCGTCAATAATTTCTCGAATGCCTCGAAATAATACCTCTTGCCTGTATCTATAACATCATTACCCTGTATTTCCTTTGCATAGGCAGCATTGTACAATACTCTTTTGATATAGTTTTGCCGCCTGGAAATTGGGGTAAGATCTTGCGTCGTATCGAAGTTCAGCTTACCCGAAACAATGGATTGAATAAAATTCACCAAAACTGCGAACAAGACAAACATGATAACTATCCAATCCATCGAAATTATAAGCACAGACAAAGATAAAATAGAGATTATGCTTCCAAACAACTGAAAAAAAGAATTAAAAACAGTATGTGGAATGTTCTCTGCTTGCGCCAAAGCTCTTGTGTACTTATCGTAAAAAACCGGATCTTCAAAGTGCTTATATTCAAACGTCTTCGCTTTATCAAAAAATACTTCGTTCATATGGTTGTTAATTTTCGAAGCCAAGAAAGGCTCAATTAGCGCACTATTAAAAGCAAAGAAAAGCTTAGGTATAAGCTGCATAGCCGTTAACCCTAAGATAACAACAAACAGCTGCCGCAGCATAGTTTCCGTTCTGGATATATCACTTTCTAATAAAGATATTACATATTTTACAAAGATAATATTAACTGTTGGCAAAATTGACGAAATAACTGTAACAATTATTTTTATCACAAACCGTAGTTTTGAAATGCGCCAAACGATTCCCAAAACAAATATATTATTCTGAACAATAAAACGAATATTCTTAACTATTTTACGAATCACTTTTGCCACAACCACCCTCACATGTGCAATTATTTTGAGAATCAATATTTGCGTTCGTCATATCTTCTACATATTTGAGGACTTGCTTTTCAACAGTGCCTTTAATCTTAAAACAGCCCTTGGAGTGATAAGTACCCGACTCGTTATAGCTTACTACGCCGCATCCCCCACCACAAACTGGAAGGTAAACACATTCACTACACTCCTCGTTTTTAAGAGGATCTACGGACATCCAGTCGTAAAATGCATAAGTCAAATTACTCAAATTGCCATTATCGTCTATTCTCCCCATAAGGTGTTCCTTCTGTCCAACATGCTCCCAACATTTATAAACATCGCAGTTTGGTGCAACTGTGAATTGATTGTTGCTATACAACCCGCAATACATAGTCTTTCGCATAGGACGTATCTTATATTTGAATCCCTGTTTTTCTGCCAAATTCCACAAATCGTACAATACGCCACCAATCTCACTTTCAGAAAGACATTTTGAAGAGTAACCAGCACAGGCACTCGTTTCTCCTCTGACAATCCCAAAGTCAACAGTGAACTTTGTTAAATCAATCCCGCTTCTTCCTAAATACTCCAACAATTGATAAGTATCCTGCAGGTTTGTTTTATCAATATTCACTCTAACAACAGTATGAATTTTGCCATTATCTTTTAGCAACTTCAATGCATTAATCGTGTCATCAAAAGAACCTTTGCCGTTGGCAAACATTCTCCGAGTATCGTGTATTTCTTTAACTCCATCCAGCGTTACTTGTATCATTTTGCAGTTAAATTCATGTAATTTATTAATTATATTTTCATTTAATAAAGTACCATTGGTTATTATGGAACTTGAAAACACCATTTCGTTTTGTTCACAAAACTCTTTAACCTTACTTAATATATGAAAACCGATTTCTATATTAACCAAGGGTTCTCCACCAAATAAGAGTACAGAAACATGCTTAGAACCATTGATTTTTGCTGAAGAAGTTAAGAAACTTATAAATCTATCAGCTTGCCCAACGTCCATTGTCATAGGCGGAGTATCATGACCCTGGAAGCAATATGTACAGCGTAAATTGCATGATTCTGTCAACAGTACAGTTGCTGCTAAATGAGTTGAGGCATGTTTTTCTCGGCTATGCATATAGGAATATATTTTATCTTCTTCGACATTATTTTGAATCAATACACCAGTCTGCGTAAAGAGTTCTGTATCTTCTTTTGTAAGTGACTCTAAGTTGTTTTGTTCTATCGCATGCGCAACATTAGGGCTAATCATCATGCAATTCCCATTAAAAGTATTAAATAATATATACTGGTCATCATCGTTGGACTGAACCAACAGATTATATTTTGATAATTTCATTAAGAAACCTCCTCAAATTTTATGAGTTTTTAGAGAAACTCTTAAACACTTGTATTCCTGCACACCAAGTATGTCATTACATTTTAAAATATTTCACAATTTTACCAGCATAAACAAGGAGTTGCTTAAAATAATTTTCAGTGTCTTGTTTAGTTTGTTAGTTTTGTAAAGCACCCTTTCAAACAAATACTGATTACTTAAGTGCTACCTCTGATTGAAAGGATATCAGTGTATTAGAAAATAGCACCCTACTCTCGACCTATTTATGACAGGAAGAAATTTTACGTTCACCTCATTTCTAGATATATACATTTTGCAATTAAATACCTCTTGAAAGATTAATAGTTATAAAATCGTGCTAGATTAAAGTAACACGCCAGTATCTCCTCGAAAAAGTTCAACAATGTAATTCTCTAAATTGTTATGATCAAAATAGATTTTTGCATATAAATCTTCTCTTCTATCAAAAGGCAATAGAAGATGATAGCCGCTCTTAACTAAGCAATCGCCTTTTTCAGTTTTATAGACGCATTCAACGCGCGATGTTACATAACTTCCGATCTTAACCCAAGGCGCAGGAATTATGCTTACCACAGAGCCCTCATAACAAAGACCCTCTCTTTTCAAGGTTTCAAGTTTGCGTCTATTATAAGTGCTTTTAATTTTAAGTCCCACACCAAAAATAATCCACACAGCACCATTTAATATGAATGCCCAATTTCCGCCTATAATTAAAAGTATTAGCCCTATTAAGAAAAATGGAATACCAAATAAGAATAAAGAAGCTTTATATAGCCCTTTCCAAGGCGTTTCTACAATTTTCACCAAAGCACCTCCAAATTTCGAGAAAAAGTTGAATTCAACTGACAACATCATGACTGTCATAATTTTACTTGCACCGTTAAACGCAGTGGTATATACGTTAGGTGACAGTATAACCATTGTTAATGATTATACTTTTACTACAATAAATCTAGAACTATCACAAAGGTTAAATATCTATTTAACCTATTTCTATTTCTCATGCATACACCTAATCCAGTAGGTGTATGCGTGAATGATACAATACTTCTGAGCCACTTTATACAAAACAGAACATTGATTTTTAAGACACTCCAATAATAAATCTCATATGATATAAACTGTAAAATCATATAGGGGGAAAGTAGCTCCCCCCACAAGTTAAGAACTCTATCATGGAATGTTTTGCACTTGATGCAAGTCATACTCACCCCAAACAAAACCATACTGCAAAGCGCATTTACGATCGCCTCGTTGACGAACTGGATTTTACAGCCTCGTACACTACTGTTAGACGACTTGTAAATGAGCTATCTAATAAATCAAAAGAACCCTTTATTCCTTTAGAATTCAACATAGGAGAAGAACACAAGTTAATTTTGGATCTGCTTGTATTTATCTCAATAATGAACAAGTTAAAGTTGAGTCCTTCCGTGCACGCCTCTGTCATAGTGCTAAATACTTTGTTAAAGCCTAATATACTGAATAAGAGTTGTAGGAATGAGAAAGGTCTTGTTGAAAACTTATTTGATTCCGTCAGACGAAATGCAATGGTTCCCATGCCACATGTTGCATCAGTTGCATCAGTTGCTTAGTTCAATACCACTTTAGAGAATCACTGTGTAATATATGGCGAGCATAAAATCACTGGTCATGAACTTACTTGCAATGAGTGTTTTCCATTGAGAAAAAGGTACTTTTACAATTGCCTACGCATAAGTTCGAACCAGCTAAAGCACTCTATACAACTGTAACATACGAACAAACAAATACTCTTTACCTACAAGTTTTATAGGTAAGGAAGTTCTTGTCAAACCCACACATTCAGAAATTATAATTACTTACAAGAAAGACTTTGTTGCAAGCTATGTAAGAGTATTCACAAAACACAAGAATGCTACAAATCACTCATTACATGTATGCTCTTGAAAGAAAACCAAAAGCCATCTTCAATGCTACACCTTTACATTCGTTTGTACCTAATGATGAATACATTATCAGTACTCACCTAGAGTTTTCTAAATGGGAGGAGTTTTTCCCAGATCCTATGTTAAACAGTGCATTAATAGACAGAGTTACCTTCAATGCTCAAATACTAATCATGAATGGCGAATCTTTTAGACTCAACCATTCAGCAACTTAACACCGTGGACCACCACATAGGTGACTCGCTTTTTTATGGTCACTAGTGGCTCAAAAATCTTTGGTCAAATGGTTCAAAAACTTATGGACATAGACATTTCTACTTCTCAGTGGCATCCGATGGGTTTTCCCAAGGCAAAAGATCAACCAAACATGCAAAGCAAAGGTTCGCAAAACATAAGTCAAGTCCACAAGCAGCCGCTGCACAACCATTTAAATAACAAGCATTTCCTCCACACGCTGCTGCACCACAGGCATCATGGCTACAACCAGCTGCAGGGCAAACAGCTGCACCGCAAGCCGCTGCAGTACAGCCAGCAACTCCACAGCCTACGCCTACGCACCCGTCTCCTACACAAGCATATCCACCACAATTGTCGGATCCACAACCAGCTATAGCACAGCCATTTGTAGATGCACCTCCCCCATTAGGTATAAAAGCATTTCCAATATACTTAGACATTTACACTATTCCTCCTTACAATAATATTGACTATTCGTTATTTTACACCATATATCTCAGATGTATTATACTATGTATTTCTTGGATTGTACAGGAAATTTTTACTGGTCTTATGATTAACTTGTGATAATGTCAGTTCATAATTATCTTTTTATACTCGCGAGTTCTGCAGCACTTTCATAAAGACAATCTTCTAGACTTATTGAAGCTACCTAGCTCCAATATATTTTTTTTTATTATTTTTCGTCATATTTCTATTGATTTATCTTGAGTGATGTGATATAATATGCTTATATATCAATAATTTGAGGAGTGAAGTTATTATGTTTTTGCGAAAAGCTACTAACAAAAAAAATGGGAGAACATATTTGTCCATTGTTCATGGTTATTATGATAAAAAAGCAAAAAATTCTAAAGCTAAGACAATCAAATCCTTAGGATATTTAGATGTTTTAGAAAAAGAATTCGATGACCCAGTTGCGCATTTTACTGAAGTAGCTAGACAGATGAATGAAGAATACAAAAAAGAAAATGCACCTATTAATCTAAGTATTAATCTTTCTGAAAAGATAGATATCTCCACTACAAACCGCAAAAACTTTGGATACGCTGCGCTTAGTAAAATTTATCATGAATTAGAAATAGATAAGTTTTTAACTAATAGACAGCGCCATACTAATGAAGAATACAGTGCTAATTCTATTATGAAGCTCCTTGTTTTTGCTCGTATGCTATTTCCTGCTTCAAAGAGAAAAACTTTTAATAACAAGGAAATGTTTTTTGAAAAAACTAATTTCACACTAGATGATATTTACAGATGTCTAAGTCTTTTTAATAAATATAAAGAGGAACTTCAGTTGTGGATACATGAGCGTATTAAGGAAAAATATAATCGAAATACTGATCTTGTTTATTATGATTTAACTAACTATTATTTTGAGATTGACGAGCCTGATGATATGCGCAAAAAGGGCATTTCAAAGGAAAAAAGATCTGATCCTATTATCCAAATGGGTCTGTTTATAGATGATAAGGGAATTCCAATTTCATACAAACTCTTTCCTGGTAATACTGCTGATTGTAGTACTCTAATACCAATGCTTAGCAATATTCAGCGTAATTATTCTCTTGGCAGGGTTATTGTTGTTGCAGATAGAGGTGTAACTTCAGGTGATAATATTTACTACACTTTATCTGCTAAAAATGGCTATGTACTAAGCTATTTAGTACGTGGCTCTGCTGAAAAATTCAAGAATTATGTATTAAGTGATGAGGGCTACATGGAAAAGGCAGATGGCTTTAAGATAAAATCTAGGCTAGAACCTAGAGAGATTTGGGTTACAATGACTAATGGCAAGAAAAAGAAAGTAACTGTCCACGAGAAGCAAGTAGTTTTCTATAGTCCAAAGTATGCACTAAAAGCAAGAAGAGACAGGGAAAATGCTATTAAAAAGGCTAAAGATTTAATTCGTAATCCTTATAAGTACAACAAGTCTAGTGCTTATGGCGCTGCTAAGTATATTAAAAATCTTACCTTTGATTCTAAGACAGGCGAACTCCTTGAAGATGCAAAAAAAGCTTTATATTTTAACGAAGAAAAACTCCGTGAGGAAGAGAAGTTTGATGGCTATTATGCTCTTGTTACTAGTGAGTATAAAGAAAGCGACGAGAAAATCCTAGATATATATAGGGGGCTTTGGAAGATTGAAGAGTCTTTTAAAGTTACTAAGAGTGACCTTGAAGCTAGACCAGTATATTTATCAGATATTGATCATATTGATGCACATTTTTTAACATGTTTTATTTCACTTGTTATTGCAAGACTACTAGAGTATAGGTTAAAAGGAGAGTATTCTATACCTTCAATACTAGAGAGTTTGTCTAAAGCGTCATGTAGTCATATCAAAGAAAATTTCTATTTATTTGATTATGATGATAAGCTTTTAGAAGCTACTGGCAAAGAGTTAAGGATTGATTTTAGCAAGAAGTTTATGCAGCTAAAAGAAATTAAAAAAGTTTTAGGAAGTGTCAAAAAGTTACATTTAACACTATGACTTTCTGACAAAAACCAAAGCCTTAAACTCGTTGCTATTAATGAGTTGAAGGCTGTTTTTTACCCTTTTTTACTGCAGAAGTCGAGGTATTATACCATGTATTTCTTGGATTGTACAGGAAATTTTTACTGGTCTTATGATTAACTTGTGATAATGTCAGTTCATAATTATCTTTTTATACTTTCAGCAAAAAAAATAAAATCTAACTATTTAATAATGCTTAAAAACTAAAAGAACATCTTTTAAAAGAATGTTCTTTTAGTTTTTTTGCAAATTATTAATGATTTTATGCTCCATCCCACAGGTTTATCCGCATTTGAAGGTCAGTATCCATAAATGAGCAGTTTTTTACCTTCTCAAATATGCTTGTTTGTGAATTAATCATCAATTAATTTTTTTACAGAATCACGATACACAATTTCTGCCCCAATAACAATTCTCTGCCCAGAACCTTCATCATGATCAATTCTTCTCATAATCTGCTTCACTGCTTTCCTCGCCATATCTTCAATCCTAATTCTTACAGTTGTAATGTTAGGTTGAAACATTGTACTAAACTCTACATCATCGAATCCAACTATAGAGACATCACCAGGAACTTTAAACCCTTTACTATTAAGCTTTCTGCCTAGCAAGTACGCTGCCTTATCACAATTGCATACATAGGCTGTAGCATTTTTTTCTGGCAATTGAATGTCAATGTATGCACCTTTATCATCTCTCTCCATTATTAAAAATGACTCATTATACTTTATTTTTCTCTCCAATAATGCTTTCTGATATCCTAAAAATCTATCTTGAATACTACTATATAAATTTACATTCCCACAAAATCCAATATCGGTATGACCACTTTCAATTAAGTGGCTCGTAATAATATAACTCGCATAAAAATTATCTGTAACAATATGATCAAGATTTATATCTCTATAATAAAAATCAATCAGCACTATTGGTGTATTCAATCTTTTCAAATGTGCCAGATATTGATTTGATATTTGACCTAATATTAATAGTCCATCTACTTTTTGCTCCATACACATAAGTGGTGTTTTTTTCGTAAGTTCATTTTCTTCTGTGGCAATTGTTAATATTGTGTTGTATTGGCCCGCAACAGCATTCATTTCGATATAGCGGAATATTTTTGTATAGAAGTACTCGTTTTTTGTAAAAAAAACATCTGAAATAATCACACCAATATTCCCTGTGCGATTTGTCTTCAATGCTTTTGCAATTGAATTAATTTTATAATCCATTTCAGTAGCAACATCAAGAATTTTCTTCTTAAGCTCAAGTCCAACTCCAGGTTTATCGTTGATAGCTTTAGAAACCGTTACTTTACTAACACCTAAGCTGTCTGCTATGTCTTGCATTGTTATCTTTTTAGTAATCAAATCTTCATCTCCTGCCAATACTATATTAATATCTAACCTCTTATGCTCATCGGTAACTTAAAGAAATTATATTTGAACCTCTTTCTATTGTCAACCAAAAGTTTTTTACAGGGATGAAAGAATCTCTATTTCTAATTACGCACACTTATTATTTGGCTTTTTCAGTGGCATATTCCCACCTTGGCGTCAAAACCCCAAGATAAAAACAAACATCCTTAACACTTCAAAGTACTCTTTCACTTCTAGAACTACTTTTGTATCACTCACTTGTTTCATTCCCGGATAAAATGAATTTCTATATGCATTCGAAGGCTTTTTAAATTCAATTTCAACTTTATAGAAATTCGGCATGTTAATAATGCATTTAGAAATATCATTTTTTAGCGCTAGTCTCACATTCTCTTTAATTTCTTCTGTTATCTTAACAGGATGCTCTCCTATTGCAGATTCTCCTACTCCCTTAAGTGTCGCTACCGTTTTGATGTTATTGCTAAATTTTCTTCCTGAGTCACATATGCCTTCATCCCCACTTAAGAAAACAACTGGTACCCCTTCTAAATTTGAAGTGTACAGGCTAATTAGAAATTCGCTTAATAACATACCATTAATTTTAATTGATTGAAACTGTCCACTCATTGTGTGCGCCAGTAAATTACCCGCTGATGAGGAATAAGAATGGTACCCAATAAGAATTGATGCATCAAAAGAACTATCTATTTCTTGCATCATGCCATATGGATGTTTGCTCCATCCACGAATTATTTTTGTGTTTTTAGGAAGTAGGCTGTGGTCTATATTTCTCCCACTATCATGAGCATCATTCACCCATATTTCTCTTGCTCCTGCTTCGGTTGCACCTTCACAAGCTGCTTTCACTTCTAAAGTCATTTGCTTAGCAAACTCTTTATAATCTGCTTTAGACTTGTCACATTCGTTCCAATGTGCAATACCTGCTACGCCTTCGATGTCTGCGCTAATATAAATTTTCATGTTTTCATCCTCCGATTCGTCTGCATTTTGTATTTCACGGCAACTAAATCCACTCGCTTTGTCAAAAGTAGCAAATGTTCTTTTCAACTAAGCAAATTTCAACCACCTATTTTCTTCTAACTGCTAAATCCACTAAAATTCTAGCAAGTTTCACCGTATCATGTCTTATGTAATCTTTCTTTATTTCAACTAATTCTTCCTCAATTATTTTGATATTTCGTTTTTCTAATTTTTCTCGTCCTAATTTATTAAGTGTTACTAACCTTGCGCCTTCAAGTTTGTACTTTTCAACTGTTTTTTCTGATAGTTTTTTGGAATTTACCACAATATAATCTATCGATATATTTCTACAATGTTTTATTATAGCCTCGACATGTCTTAAAACAGAATAGTTGTCTGTTTCACCCGGCTGAGTCATAATGTTTGGTATATATACTTTAGTCGCTTTCGTATCTATTAAACCTCTTGAAATACTATTTATCAATATGTTTGGAATAATACTCGTATAAAGACTTCCTGGACCTAGTACTATTAAGTCCGCTTCTTTGATGGCTGTTATCGCATCTTTGACTGCTTTTGACTCTTTTGGCTTAATAAATACTCTATCAATTTCACTTTGTTGTTCCAAACTTTTAATCGGGATACTAGATTCCCCTTTTATTACACTTCCATTTTCTAATTTAGCATATAAGGTGATATTATCTAGCGAAACTGGGATAACTTTACCAGTTACAGCTAAAACTTCGCTTACTTTTTTTACAGCCTCTTCAAAATTTTCGCTAATCCCATTCATTGATGCAATAAATAAATTGCCAAAATTCTGACCCTTTAAACTTCCTTCTGTAAAACGATATCTAAACAGCTTTTCCATCGTTGGTTCCATCTCAGCTAAGGCTAGAATACAACTTCTAATATCACCGGGTGGGAGCATTCCTAAATCTTCTCTAAGTTTTCCAGAGCCACCACCATCGTCTGCAACAGTAACTATTGCAGTTATATTAGGTGTAAATTCCTTTAGTCCTCTTAGCAACACTGAAAGACCAGTTCCTCCACCTATAGCAACAATTTTAGGATTTTGCTTTGCAAATATTTTTTTTACAATACTATTATGGGTTTTATCTAATTTCCTTTTACTCTTAATTCTATATGCTATTTCTCGAAAATTTTTCAGTATTTTTTTGTAATCATAGAATCTCACTTTCTCATTTCCCCCATTTCTGTCAATCAATATCTCTATTGCTCATTCTAGCTCTATATTTTTTTTCTTTTAAATACTTATGTAACAAGTATGAAATTGTAACTGAGCGATGTCTACCTCCGGTACATCCTATAGCGATTACTAATCTATTCTTTCCTTCTTTAATATATGCTGGAATCAGAAAGTTAATTAAATCAAATAGTTTTTTAGTGAATTCTATACTATAGTTTGAATCCATAACGTACTTTCTTACGACTTCATCTTTTCCTGTAAGGGTTTTTAATGTATCAATATAAAACGGATTCGGCAAAAATCTTACATCAAAAACTAAATCAGCATCTAATGGAATACCATGCTTAAACCCAAAAGATAAAATAGAAATCATTAAACTATCTGATTTGTTTCCTTCGATAAATATATTTCTTAATTCTTCTCTTAATTGCGCAGTTCTAATATTAGTAGTGTCAATTATGTTAGTTGCAACTTCTCGTAAATCACTTAGCTTCTCTCTCTCTTTTATAATTCCTTCATTTATTGATCCATTTGCTGAGAGCGGGTGTTCTCTTCTAGTTTCTTTAAACCTCTTTATTAAAACTTCGTCACTTGCATCTAAAAATAATATTTCATAATCCAGCTTCATTTTTTTCATAGCATCTAAGCTGTCAAACAAATCATTAAAAAACAATCCTCCTCTAATGTCTATTACTAAAGCTATTTTGTTTATTTCCGAATTAGAGTAATAGCAAAGATCCATAAATTTTGGAATCAAAGAAGGCGGCAAATTATCTACACAATAGTAGCCGAAATCCTCCATATGTTTAACAGTTTGACTCTTTCCTGCTCCTGATAATCCTGAAATTATTACAAACTTCATTTTCTAACCTCCTATCATTTTTACCTCAGTATTTAATTCCACTCCATATTTTTCTCTTACTGTATTCTGTATGTGTAAAATTAAATTGCTTACATCTTTTGATGTTGCTCCACCACAGTTTACAATAAAACCACAATGAAGTTCTGAAACCTGTGCCCCTCCTATTTTATACCCACGCAAACAAGAGTCTTGAATCAGTTWGCCTGCATATAAACCTGGTGGTCTTTTAAATATACTTCCTGCGCTTGGTAAGTTCAAAGGTTGCTTAGTAGTTCTTTTTAAGTTTATATCATCCATAAGCGTTTTTATTGAATCATAATCGCTACTTTTTAGCTTCATAGTTACCTCTAGAACTATTAATTTCTCAATCTGGATTGCAGTAGTTCTGTATTCCATTCTTAATTCGTCTAAACTCAATTCGAAAATGTTTGCAGACTCATCCATGACTTTGCATKATACAACAATGTCTTTCATTTCTCCGCCATATGCGCCCGCATTCATCGTTATTGCACCACCAAGTGTGCCTGGTATCCCTCCTGCAAATTCAAGTCCACTCAATCTTCCTYGAAGTGCAGCATTTGAAATTTGCGATAGTAATATTCCTGACTCTGCAGTAATTCTATCCCCTTCTATCTTTACATTATTAAAACTATTAGCAATTTTAATAACAACTTTTCTTATACCTTTGTCGCTTACAAGAAGATTAGACCCGTTACCCATTATGAAGTATGGAATTTCATCGTCATAACAATACTTAATTATTTTTTGTATCTCTTTCGCAGATTTCACTATTAATAAAATGTCAGCAGGTCCACCTGTTTTAAAAGACGTATGTTTTTTCATTGACTCTTCGCTTAATACAGTGCTAATATCCATGAATTTCAGGAAATCTTTTTTCAATTTTGAAATATTCAATTTTGTCACTCCTTGATTTAAACAGTTTAGCAATAATTTTGTCAAAGCCTGTTCTACTAAACATGTTTTTTTGCTCTCATATTCTGTGAATTGATTTAGCTATTTCCGCCATAAATCATTCCACGATTATATATTCTACTCATAGTTTTGTTTTTCCTGCAAAGCGATATTCTTATTTTCTATAAAAAATACAATTTTGTTTTAGAGTGAAGACTCCCACTTCTTAAAGTGGGAACTTCCAACGGGGTAGAATCCCCCGTTCCCCGATGTTCAGCGTAGCTGGACGAGTTCACTTTACATGTTCTAGCCAGATTCATGCTCGCTTCTTAATATTTCTTGCCGGAACACCCACAGCAGTTGAATTAAGCATAGTATCTTTCAAAACCACGCTGTTTGCGCCAATCTTTGTTCCATCTGCAATTCTTATAGGGCCAAGTATTTTAGCTCCAGCTCCAATAGTAACATTGTTCCCAATAGTTGGATGTCTTTTCCCTACATCTTTACCTGTTCCACCTAGCGTTACACCTTGATATATGGTAACGCAATCTCCCACTATCGCCGTTTCACCAATAACTATACCCAGCCCATGATCTAAAAACAGACATTTTCCTATTCTCGCTCCTGGGTGAATTTCTATTCCTGTATAAAATCTTGCTATTTGGGATATCAATCTTGCTAAAAAATACAAATGGTGTTTATAGAAAAAGTTAGCTATCCTATAGTTAATAACGGCAGAAATGCTTGGATATAGCAACAAGATTTCTAATGTCGTTTTCGCAGCTGGGTCTTTATCTTTAATGTTATTGATATGTTCTCTAAATTTACTCATGAGCATCACTCACAAATCCAGTCGACAAATATTTCATGCCATCATCTGGGATTACAACAACAATTTTGTTTAGATTAGGATGTTTATTTTGAACTTTCAATGCGCACGCAACTGCTGCTGCCGCAGAAATGCCAACTAATAAACCTGTTTTCTCTAAAATCATGCTATATGCTACTTTAGCTTCTTCGTAATCAATCATTTCTACTTCGTCTATCAAGTCTAAATCTAAAATATCTGGCTTGAATCCTGCACCAATACCTTGAATCTTATGCGCCCCTTTGCTATAGCCAGAAAGCACAGCAGATTCTTTTGGTTCTATACCTATAATTTTAATTTGGGGATTAAACTCCTTTAATTTCTTTCCAACGCCTGTAATAGTTCCACCAGTTCCAATCCCAGCAACAAAAGCATCTATGTCTGGAAAATCTCTTATAATTTCTGGTCCAGTCGTTTGATAATGGTAGTTAGGGTTTGCTAAGTTTGTAAATTGCGATGGCATAAAGCAATTCCCTTCTCTTAGCATTTCATTCGCTTTTTTTATTGCTCCTTCCATTCCTTCTGAGCCTTTAGTTAATATTATTTCCGCTCCATAAGCTTTCATAATAGATATTCGCTCAGAGCTCATGGTGTCAGGCATTACTAACTTAACTACAAACCCTTTAACCTTCCCTATCATCGCCAGAGAAATTCCTGTATTTCCACTGGTTGCTTCTACTATAACCATTCCTTTAGAAAGAATACCACTCTCTTCTGCATCATTAATCATTCCTATTGCAGCACGGTCTTTTACACTCCCTGTTGGATTATAGTTTTCTAGCTTCAAATAAATACTATCATTGTACTTAATGCACGGTGTATTTCCAATCATTTCTAATATATTGTTATAAATCATATACTGCCTCCTATCCGACTAAATTTCTCTAGTCTATCTTTTATTAAATCTATATTTAAAATAGGTGATGATTTTCTCGAAGCTTCGCTTCACTAAGTCGTTATAAACGGCTCTATCGCCCTATCTAAAATACCATTTACATATGCAATAAAAACTCCGTAATTTACAATTGGCACGTTGTAATCATTTGCTATTTTAATTCTATGAATCATCTCTCTTCTATTTTGCATGCATGCACCACAATGAACTATTAAGCTATACATTGAGAGATCCGTTTCAAAAGATGTACCAGCAACGTACGAAAACTCTAATTTTGCTTCCGTAATTTTCTCTAACCACTTAGGGATTTTAACTGTTCCTATGTCATCTTTTTGTCTATGATGGGTGCAGCCTTCAGCAATTAATACTTTATCTCCTTTTTTTAATTTTTTTACTGCATTTGCTCCGGCTATTAAAGTCTCTAGATCTCCTTTGTACCTTGCATACAGAATTGAAAATGATGTTAAAGGCACATTTCTAGGCACAATCTTTTTTACCTCTTTAAATGCTTGCGAGTCAGTAATCACTAACTTAGGAGGTTCTCTCAAACTCTCTAAAACTTGTTTTAGCTCTGTTTCTTTACATACCATCATAAAAGCATCAACGTCTAAAATAGCTCTAATAGTTTGCACTTGCGGTAGTATCATTCTCCCTTTAGGAGCTGATGAATCTATAGGTGTAACTAAAACAATATTATCGCCTTTCTTTACAATATTCCCAAGAAGAGATACTTCTACATCTTTTGGTGTGGTCTCTATAATTTTTTTCTTTAAATGCTCTATGCCTTCTTTTGTTTTCGAGCTTATGCTTACGACTGGCATATCTGTTTTTAAGTGAGTCTTAATCTTTGATACAGAATCAGTACTTTTGCTGTTACCCGATAAATCTGATTTGTTTAAAACTATTATTGCTGGTATGTTTTTTTCTTTTATAAGCCTTAAAATTTCTTTTTCATGTTCACCAAGAGCAATTTCTGAATCTGTCACTATTAAAGCTATATCAGTTTTGTTTAGAACTTCTCTTGTTTTTTTAACTCTTAATTCTCCTACATAGCCCTCATCATCTATTCCAGCAGTATCAATAATTAATACCGGTCCTATTGGAAGTATTTCCATTGCTTTATATACAGGATCTGTGGTTGTGCCAGCTACATGAGATACTAGAGCTATATCTTGATTAGTTAATGCATTAATTAGACTGGATTTCCCTACATTTCTCCGCCCAAATATTGCTATATGCACCCTGTTTGACCTCGGCGTACTATTCATTTGTCTTACCTCCAACTTTTAAGTAGCTAGGCAGCTTTCTTCTTGCATCTTTCACTGCTTTAAATGCAGATTCTAGGTCTACCATATTTTTATCTGAATATATTTTATAATTCTTTCTATATTTTTTAGGAGTAGAAATAAGCATGATTGTATTTGCTCCTGCTCTTAAAGCCTTGGATTGACCATCTTCATCAATTGAAGCTAGGGCAGTAGTAGCTGGAATATAAACGTTCTTACAGACAATTCTAGTTATTGCTATGGCATTGAGTGTTTTTTCTACACTTCCTGTCTTGTATTTTTCAAATGGTGTATCTTTAGCAGGAACAAATGGACCTATCCCTATCATATGTATACCCATTTTCTTGAAAAACAGAATATCATCAGCAATATCTTCATCTGTTTGACCAGGTAGTCCAATTATATTGCCATTCGCATTAACATAGCCTAATTCTCTAAGCCATTTAGAACATTGAATTCTTTCTTCTAAACTATCATTAGGATGTATGAAATTAAATATTTCTTCATTTGTAGTTTCAATTTTCAATAAGTAGTTGTTTGCTCCAGCTTCTTTAAGTGCTTTGTATTCCTCGTAGCTCTTCTCGCCTAAGCTCAGTGTAATTTTCATTTTAGTTTCTTTTTTTATACGCTTAACGATGCTAATAAGCTTTTCTAAAGTAAAAAAGTCATCTTCTCCAGACTGCAGTATAACTGTGTTAATTCCCATTGCATGTAAGTTATGAGTAGTTTCTAAAATTTCATCTTCACTCATTCTATATCTTTTGGTTGAAGTACACTCTTTCCTAATTCCACAGTATTTACAACTCTTTTTGCAGTAGTTAGAGAATTCAATTGCCGCTCTTATTTCAACTGAATCTCCTAGAATTTTATATCTTACTTGATCCGCAACATCTAAGAGAACTTCTTTTTCGCTTTTGCCTTCTATTTTCAGTAAAAAAACAATATCCTCTTTTTTAAGTTCATCTCCTTTTTCAATTTTATCCATAATTTCTTTAAACTCATGAGAAATTATGCTATCTTTTATTCTTTGCAATAATCCGTCAATCTTTTGTGATTTATATTGTCTAATCTTCTTATGCTCAATTTTCTTTGCGTTTAAAAGTTCTTCTAAATATATTATACTTTCAGCTTCAATTGCGATAGAAGTAGAACATATATCTCCAAATTCAGCAGGTGTTGGCACTAACTCAGTTTCAATGCTATTTAGTTTCAGTTCTCTATCTGCACTCAGCATTTGGCTTGTAGAATGGCAAATAACAATAAATTTTTCTTTGATTTTAGTCATATAATCCTCCTGCTTCATTAAATGTATAAATCTCTCTCACCATTTACAATTCTCTCTAATCTTTCCTCGACAACCAACTTCATTTTTTCATCTTCAATTTTCTCAATTTCTTTCTTAATTAATTTTTCACCTTCTTTCTTCAAATCTTCACTTGCATTCTCAATCAAATATTCTTTTAGCGTTAAAATTGCATTTGGCTGACAAAATTCGTGAATATCTGTTCCTTTTGCCAATTCCATAAATGCCTCACCAGTCCTATTATTCCTATAACAGGCTGTACAAAAACTAGGCATATGCCCTTGATTACAGACCACCTCAATCATTTCATTCATATCTCTTTCATCACTTGTTTCAAACTGTTTTGCTTCTTTGTCGTCTTCCTCATATCCACCAGGACTCGTTTTTGATCCTACCGAAATTTGCGATACTCCTAAACTAAGTAGTTCATCACGCAACTGGGCTGATTCCCTAGTAGATAAGATAATCCCTGTGTAAGGAACTGCCAAACGGTAAACTGCCACTATTTTTTTTAAGTCTTGATCAGATAATTCATAAGGAACTTTATCTAACCCGGAGTTAAAGGCTGGTCTTAGCCTCGGTATAGATATCGTGTGAGGTCCCACTCCATATTTCTCATCTAAATATTCTGCATGAATAAGTGTAGCTAGTACATCAAATTTATAATCATATAGGCCAAACAAAACTCCGATGCCGTAGTCGTCTATTCCAGCTTCATATGCTCTGTCTATAGCAGTAAGTCTATAGTCGTAATCACTCTTAGAACCTGTAGGATGCATTTTCTTATATGTTTCTCTATGATAAGTTTCTTGAAAAATTTGATACGTTCCAATTCCTATGTCTTTCAATTTTTTAAACTCTTTCACGCTCATTGGTGCGGAATTGACGTTGATTCTTCTAATATCAGCATTTTTATATATTGTATCAACAGCGTCTACAATATGATTAATATCTGTTACCTTTGAATCTTCCCCACAGACCAGCAAAATTCGTTTATGTCCTTGCTCTTCTATAGCTTTAGCTTCTTGTATTATTTCTTCACTATTCAATGTTTTTCTGTGAAGATCTCTGTTTGCTACTCTAAACCCACAATACAAACAGTTATTAGTGCATTCATTACTTGTATAAAGAGGTGCAAATATCACTATTCTGTTACCATATATTTTGTTCTTAATATATTTTGAAGTTTCATAAAGCTCCTGCAAAATCTCATCATCTTGTATGTTCAATAATATGGATGCTTCTTCAACATTTAGTCCGTGACAATCCTTAGCTTTATTGATTATATCTAGCGTTTCCGATTTGTTTAATACTGACTCTTTTTTCAAAAGTGTGTTTATTCTGCCTTCGTCAATAATTTTACGTGTATCCATTATACCCGCCCTTTCATTCTTAAATCTGTGTATCTGCATTCGAATCGGTGTTACTTCTTAGTCAATGCACTCTTAACATTCACTCCATTTACTTTCCCTAGCTTTCCAGTCAAAGCTCCGATTTCATCGTTACTCCCGTCTACAATAAGAGAAATAATGCTAATGTTTTTTTCTCTGTATGGTATGCCCATACGACCAACAATAATATTTCCAAACTCACTTAAAATTCTATTTGCAATTTCGATATTCTCCTTGCTCTCTACTACAATTGCAACTACTCCTATTCTTTTTTCCATAATTAACCTCCGTTTTTTGTTTTGAAGTTCAAAAAAACTCCCCTTAAGGAGAGTCTTTGTAAACTAGATGATATTTATCGTCTACAATAAATAACTCGTTAGCTTTCTAAAAAGAAAACCAATCTGTTATCTTCACCTTGTGCTCAGACTTTTCCTTGCATTTAGTATTAAAAAACTTATTAAATTGGATATCTCTAGATTATCACAAATATATTAATTCGTCAAAAAAATTCTATTCAAAAAGTAGATTTTGTAGTATCATATACTTAGACAATACAATTTTTTTAGTAACATAACAAAATAATTAAACAGAGGTGTTTAAATGAGCAAAACAGTTGATATTGATTGGAGTAATCTTGGGTTTTCTTACATTAAGACTGATCTTCGTTATGTTTCTATCTGGAAAGATGGAAAGTGGGATGATGGTAAATTAACAGAGGATAATCGCCTACACATTAGTGAAGCTTCGACCGCTGTGCACTATGGTCAGCAATGTTTTGAAGGACTTAAAGCGTATAGAGCAAAAAATGGAGATATTCAACTCTTTAGACCAGACGAAAACGCTAAAAGGATGAACTCTAGCGCAGATAGAATTTTAATGCCTGAAGTTCCTGTTGAAAAATTTATCGATGCTTGTATGCAAGTAGTAAAGGCTAATGAACATTTTGTTCCGCCATATGGAAGTGGAGCTTCGCTTTATTTAAGACCTTTCCTCATTGGAATAGGCGATAACCTAGGTGTTAAGACTGCACCTGAATTTCTATTTAGTGTTTTTTGTGTTCCTGTAGGACCTTATTTTAAAGGTGGAATGACTCCAGTTAATTTTATAGTAACTGATTTCGATAGAGCAGCACCTAGTGGTACTGGCTCTGCTAAAGTTGGCGGAAACTACGCGGGTAGTATGTTAGCAAATAAACTTGCTAAAAAAGAAGGTTTTGCAGATTGCATCTACCTTGACCCTAAAACTCATACAAAAATTGAAGAAGTAGGTGCAGCTAATTTCTTTGGAATTACGCATGACGATGTTTTTATCACACCTACATCTGATTCTATTCTTCCTAGTATAACTAAGTATTCTCTTCTTTACGTAGCAAAAGAATACTTAGGGCTTAAAGTTGAGGAAAGAGATGTATTAGTAGATAATCTTTCCGAATTTAAGGAAGCTGGAGCCTGCGGTACTGCTGCAGTAATTACTCCAATTGGAGGGATACAGTATAAAGATAAACTACATGTATTCCATAGTGAAACAGAAGTAGCGCCAATTACCAAAAAACTTTATGACACTTTGGTTGGTATTCAATTAGGTGAAGTTAAAGCTCCTAAAGGATGGATTTATAAGGTTAAATAATAACAAACTAACGTAAGATATAGCCCTCTATCAGTTGTGACAGAGGGCTGGTTTTATCTACTTGACCTAAGGAATTTGCCCAACAAAGTATAAGCTGTCCATGGTTTTGGTTTTAAGTAAGAACTATTATTAATTTATTCGCATATTCTGTATTTTTGTTCTAAAGAAAAAAGTATGCATTTTAATAATTCACAAGTTTTATACAATTAATCGACAACATTAAGAGATGTATTAACCATAGACATCCAACATGTAATCCTTAAAGTTTCAGCCTTATTAGGTGTAAAAATCAATTCTTGTATCCCAGGAGAAAGCCCCATAGACAAGTCATATCTTGGAACTGTAATAGTGTCTGTACATCCAGAAACAGATTCAACATTTATTATTAATTTAACAAGGATATCTTTTTTCACCTTAACATCTTCAGTTATATAATATGGATTAACAGTTAAATTTACAATTTGAAATCCATCTTCAATTTGGGCAAATGGTTGACCTGTAGTTTCTTCTGCTATAAGTGTTACTCCTAGACTATTAAACCCTTGATTAAATATCATAATACTCATGGCAATAACAACTATGGCAGAAATTTTAACCAATTGTTGATGATGGCTTTTCTTAAGCAAGGAGCCAAGGTTGCTAAAAATGAATAAAAGTGGAACTGTACCAAGTCCGAATGCAATCATAATTAAGATTCCTTTAAAATAGCTAGCAGAAGAAAGCGCAAGTAGTTGCACTGTTTGCAACGGCCCACATGGCATAAAACCATTCATGATACCTACTAAAAATGAACTTTTTCCTTCTAACTGATTTGGCATTTTTATATTCAGTTTTTTTAGGTTAAATTTAATTAATCCAAGGTTATTGAATCCAAGAAGAAGCATAACCGTACCAATAACAAAGAAAAGTATAGGTTTAAGAGCATCAGAGAATGTAAATACAACTCCTAGTGAACCTAGAACACCACCTATAAATCCATACGTAAGTATTCTGCCACTATTATATAGAATAGTATTTTTTAATGTAATATTTTTTGATTTATAATCACTTTGGCTAAGCGCTATACCACCACACATTCCTACACAATGAAAAGAAGTAATTATACCAAAAATAAAAATACCTGCGATGGCAAATGAATCAGAAAAGGATGAAACGTCAAATTTATTGTAAATACCTTTTGACAGGAAAAGAAAAAGCATAATTATTAGCAAGTAGCTAGCATAGTCAACTACAGGATATTTATTGTATTTCCGTACACTATATTCACTATCTTTAAATATTTTTTTCAATAATTGAATTTGATTTTCGGAACTACTATATTCAAGAATGCCAGATTTGTGACTAACTATTACATTTTTTAATTCTGAATGATTTGCCAGAATTTTTTTTACTACATTATCACAATGATTACAACTCATACCCATTATTTGTGCTCTATATTTCATATAAAATCCTCCTAAAATTAGTATATCCTAAATTCTACGTCAAATTAAAATCATGTTTGTTTAATACTAACTCACGAAGAATTCAGAAAACGTCTTTTATATTGTACCATTTAAAGCACTGTTTTTCCATAAATATTTCTACGGGCACTCTTAGGCACTGTTTTGCAACCTATATGCTTGAAGATGGTGTAGATTCTGTATTTATCCAACAGCTTTTAGGTCATAGGCATCTAAGAACTACAATAACTTATCTTCATATGACTTCAAAGAGTCTCATGGGGATTAAGAGTCCATTAGACACTTATACTAGTGACTTAAAATGATTACTGTGCAGGATGTTTTTTCAAAATTTTATACTGCATATCAAAATGAATATAGTCCAAACAAGATGCAAAGTTGCGCCTCTAGGTGCATTATTGCTTGTAGAACTAGCGAGCTAGGAGCTACTGTTTATAAATGTAATAGCTGCGAGCATACTTCTGTAAGTTATAATTCTTGCAAGAATCGTCACTGCCCTCTTTGCCAAGGTGTAAAAAAAGCTGTATGGGTTGATAAAAGAAACAAAGATATTATAGATGCTCCCTATTTTCATTTGGTATTTACTATGCCAAGTGAACTACGAATGTTGATTTACCAAAACCAAAAGTTACTATATAACTTAATGCACAAATGCGTCAGTGAAACTTTATTGGAACTTGCTAAAGATAAAAAATATCTTGGCGCACAAATTGGTTTTTTCTCGATATTACACACGTGGGGGCAAAATTTAGATTAACATCCACATATACATGTAGTAGTTTTAGCAGGAGGACTTACAAAGAATAATAGCTGGATCAACACATCTAGTAAATTCTTCATTCCTGTAAAGGTGCTATCCAAAATGTTTTGTGGAAAATTTCTTCATTTTCTAAAAAAACTCTACAAAGAGGAACAACTGAAATTTTACGGTGGTTCAGTAAAGTTTCAAACAAAAAAAATATTTAACAAACTTATTGATGATTGCTACAAAACTAATTGGTACTCATACTCCAAAAAAACTTTTTCAGGTCCTGTGGCTGTTTTAAAATATCTTGGTAATTACACACACCGCATTGCTATAGCTAATAGTAGAATTGTGGCCATGGATAATGATACTGTTACAATATCTGTTAAAGACTACAAAGATAAATCTAGAAAAAAAACAATTACTCTTACAGGTGTAGAATTTATAAGAAGATTCCTAATGCATGTTCTCCCAAAAGGGTTCGTGAAAATTAGACATTATGGAATTCTTGCCAATAGAAATAAGAAAGTAAAACTTGCACTATGTAGAAAATTGACTTCTAGCCCTCAGTATAAAGAGAGGTTTGAAGGATTAACAACTACTGAGATTATTAGTACCCTTATAGGTAAAGATGTAAGCAAATGGCGCATTAGTCGATACAAATTGCCCTTGGATTAGTCTAGTTCTAAGTCCTGTTTTGACTTTTTTAGAAACATCTTTTGAGTACATTACATTTAGGATATTCTTAAATGGTGTAATATCCATATCTGCATTATCAATAGTATCAACTCCATCATTTAGTGCAATATATCTTACACCGTTTTCTGGAAAGAGCATTTCTAAGAATGCACCACTTTCTAAGTAATTCCTGCCAAACCTATATAAGTCCTTAGTAATGACTAAGTTGATTTTTCCTTTTTCAGTATCTTCAATCATTCTTTTAAATTCTGGACGATTAAAGTTAAGTCCGCTAAAACCATCATCTACAAAGTAATCTTGTATAATCCAGCCTTGTTCTTTTACATTCTTTGTTAACATTTGCTTTTGTGATTCCATGCTTGAGCTATCTCCTGTATTTCCGTCATCTTTAGATAATCTACAATAGATTGCTACGTTGTAATTTGTTTGATCCTTAAACACTTCTACCCCTCTTCGTTGTTTAAGGATAAACTTAAATGCAGTGGGTATTCATTTAATTTTACCTTTCTAAAATTTGAATTTTGCCTTCTGAAAACTTTAGTTTTTCTTTTAGCTCTTCGTTAACAAATAATTTCTTTAGCATATTCCTCCCTCTAATGCTCATCTAGTAAGTGATACGGTTCTAATTACTACAACTAAGAATGTTGATGCAATATATAAACTGTCTGCTACTGTTCCATATCGCATTCATCTTCGTCTGCAGGATCATGAGTGCAATTTTCTGATCTATAATTTTCAGTTCTAGTATTTCTTCCCTCAAACTCATATTCTTCTACTGTTAACATTCCAAATTTAATGTTTACTGCATTCATTGCTAGATTGTAGTTTCTAGTGTCAAGACTGCAGAAAATTTCTGCTGGTGTAGTGTATTTGTCTGCGTAATTGTTGTGTAGATTAAATCCTAGTCTTATTAATGCTTTAGAACTCGTTGAAAAGTCGACTCTCTCTGAGTCTAGTCATTCAGGATTAATCCAATTTTCTATGAAGTCGTAAAGATGGTCTTTCTTTTGATATAGATCTTGATTTCCTGCAATGACATATAGAAGCGATCTCCTTTCGAAATCTTCTTGATGCGTTTTGCTTTTTAATATCAGTTCGTTAAATCTGTTTTGATGATTTTGATTTAGATATTTCATTTGTTTCACTCCATTCATATTTTTTGGGGATATACTAAAAAACCCCCCTCACTTCTTAAGGTAAAAAAAAGAGAGGGGGTTRYYSARARTWTKWTGMATTNAAAAAANCACCCCTCAATCATATCTTTTACGCTTTTGGGGTGGGAGGGGGGTGTCTTAAAAAATCAATAGGTATAGACTCTTTCTTACTATCTTCTTGTGTTCACTTGTTTATATTTTTTCACAAATTCATTAGACATTGCTTTGAGCTTGCTTCTGTTTTGCAGAAGAACGCCAATACTCTCTAARAAACGTGATAAAAACTCCTACCATTARTRCYAGTACAAAAGCAATTGCCATGTTAAGCTTTAGMTTACTATCRGYATAAGTTTCAACAGGAGCTAACATGATTACAGATCCACCTAATTTTTCTTCATAATAATCTTGCGCTGTCAAAATAGCAATTCCTACCCAATTTCCTAGCTGCTCTTTTATAGAGCCCATCAATCTATTCACTCCATAGAGTAGCTTGTGTTTTTTGTTGATCTGGAACCACGTCTTCTACCAAACGACTAATCTCATCTTATAGAAATATTATGGTCTGTTCTATCTCTGATGCTGAAACATCTACATCAGTAGCGCGAGCAGCTAAGACGTCGTAAAAAGAACTCTCCTCTTCAATCTGCACGCCTTCTAGATCCATTCCAGACAACAAAATAGATTGTTGCCTTTCAAAATCACTCATCATTTGAGCTGCAATCCTTGCTTCCTCTTCTTTTTTTGCTTGGTCAACTCTAAGCAATCTTACTCTATGCTCGTATGAAATAATTCTTTATTCTCTATCTTTTGTAAGATTAAAAGCGCCTATAATTGAATCCATATGTACAAGGTCGACTGCTGTTATAATACTGACATGCCCAGCGATATCATTAAACGTGAAGTTTGTTGTTCTAGATCTAAAGTCACGCCCCTGTGGTTCAACTAACCTATCAGCCAAATATGTTTGTAGAATTCCAATTTGATTATGAAAGACATCTGATACATCTGGGTAGTCAAATTTCATTGGATCAAACCCTGTCATTATATTTGCTATTACATAATGTCCACTGTAAAAATCATTAAAAAATAAAATGAACTCTCGAATAACCTCTTCAAGTATTTCGTTTGCCAAAATACTATCAATCCCTAAGTCTTTTTTTACATTAAAAGATACTTCAAATTTACTAGGGAAATACGTAACAGCTGGTTCACCTTCTTTGCGACTTTTTTGTATTCTATCAATAATGTGCTTAGGTACAATAGCAGTGATTTCTAAATTTTGACTAATATCGTCGATGCTTATATCATACTTTTATAATTCCAGCCTATCAACCACATTTCCTAGTATAACAGGCTTTTTAATCATATCTCTATCAAAAACGTCACCTGCAGGGTCTAGCCCTCTTTCTTTTCGCTTCCATTTTAACTCTCCTTTGGTTTTATAGATTTATTCTAGCTGACCTTAATGAATCTGTCCAATTAAGTATAACCTATCCAATATTATGTTCAGCGGACTATGAGTTGCTTACTATTTTAATTTGTAAAATTAATTACATCTAAAATTATGTGTATCTTAAAGGCAGTTATTCATCCTTCGAGCTAAAGGAAAGGATGAATAACTGTTCAAGTTTTAATTTTGATATATCACGATAATGCAGCGAAACGTATAAGAGCTGATGAAATATTTGTGTTCAAGTAATAAATTTTATTCTGCTATGTTTTCTTGAGCGCAATATATGACGCGCTGCAAGCAAGTGTAATTAGTATTAAGGATATATACGAAAATTCATTTGTTTTTAATTGAGTGTATGATATAGTTCCTGGAAGGTCTGTAGCTAAATACATTTGAGTCCATATAGGCCTAATTAAAAAAGACTGTTTTAAAACTATGACTTGATCAGTTGTAATTATACCTAGTTCTTCAGTCATAGGAACTAGAAATATTCCAAACAAAACAAGCAAAACTACATATACAATTAGAATTTTTATCTTTAAATTATTCATATCTTCACTCCTTATTAAAAAAATAGTAGTTTTTGAAACTACAGATGCTTAATTATTAAGGTCACTTACCCTATAAAAAAGAAATTTAGAGCGAATGACGCACCAATTTTGGATACTACCGTTTGCTATAAACCAAGCTAGTGCCCAGTAGTGAGACACTAGTTAACAGGTTTTTAGTATAATCTAATGCATCGTATACTGTCGCTTAAATATACCTTGTTTCAACATAACTGTCTATAAAAGTTCTATTTATTTCAGAGGTATGTCTTCGACCAGAAGCCAAATCTGTAATGGTTTCGTAAGTAATATCATATACATGAAAAACCGTGTGAAGTACTTTTAATTGGTGTGTTGTAACCACCGTAATTGTTGCTGCGAATCCGCTACCATGTGTTCTTGCAGCGCCAACAGAAGCAGATACCCCGGAACCAGTAAGTCCGCTAAGAGTCGCTGAAACACTAGCATCTAAGCTGTCCAAAGTTTCTCCTGTAATAGTAATAGTATCGGTCGTGACTTTAGTTTCATTACTTGTATATTGATTAACTTGAAATGTTTTACGTACAGTAAACCTACTAACATCAGTACCTGGAATAACCAATATACCTACATTTCCAGAAGCACGTGAAACATCAATGTTTGATGCAGCAAAATCATCTTGTTGCAACGAACTTGCATAAACTCCTTGTGTTGTCATGATAGCAATTAAAAACACCAGCATTAACATTTGCAGTACTTTTTTTGTCGTTTTTTTCTTCATAACTAATCATCATCCTTTTCATTTTGTATTTTACTATTATGTAAATGCATTTACAAGATAATTATAACAAGAGAAAATGAAAATGCAAGAGTTATGGAACAAACGACATTTCAATGGAACAAACGACATTTTTTATCCATATTTAGACATTAAAAATATGTTTTTGTTAATACTCTTAAACTTTCTCCCCAATAATGCGGTTTTATCATACTCACTAAAAAAGATTTCTGGGCACGGTTTATTTTCGATTATCGTCTTAATTTTGTTTGCGTTCACAAAAAAAGACTTATGACTTTGTACCAGAGTTTTCATATTTATTTCTTTGGCAACATCAATCAAGCTTTTTCTTTGTGTAATAAATAGATTTGATTGTAAATGAATAGCACATTTTTTGTTTTTACTTTCAATAAAGAATATGTCTGCCTTCATAACTCGTATTTTTTTATTTTCACTGTTTATAAATGAGAAGTACGTTTGACTAGTTAATTCTTTTTCCTTGTAGCCTAAAAGTTTAGCAGCTACCTTCTGTATTTTAGAAGGGAAACATGGTTTAGTAATAAAATCGTAGCAATTGACTTTTTTGAATGCTTGAAGCGTGTGATGTGCATATGCAGATATGAAGACCATCCAAGTTAACGAATATTTTTCGAATTTTCTTAATTCTTCAGCTAACTCAATTCCGTTTTTCTGATTTAGCCCAATATTTATATCCAGAAAAAACAGGTCGATATCATGTTTTTTAGAAACATCAAGCGCTTGATTATATTGGTTTGCAATAAAAACATATACATCTGGTAAACTCTTCAAAATCGCTTCTCTAAACATATTTGCTTGAATATGACAATCTTCAACTATTAAAATTTTTTGCACGGTTATTTTATCCCCCTTGAAATTTACTCAATTAATTATTGCATATTAGAGCTATTAGCATGCAATACAATTTGCAGCACAGACAAATCATAACCAAAATTTATCATTATTGCGACGCTCGATTTTTTAGGATGCTGACTTTTTGGCATTATTTTGCACCACCCATGCTTTTTTTGCATTTTATATACAACTGAGTTTGCAACAGGTCTACCAATTAATTTTTCATAGGCTTTAATAATCTCGTTAATTTCAACTATTTTTTCAGCTTCAGCTTCTTTTATAAAAGCATCCAAAAGTTCTTCTCCAGCTGTTTACAAAGCATTGCTTACATTTCTAGCGTTTCACTTTATTGTTATTGTAGTATTTATAAAATTCTTCAACAGGCAATGGCTTAGAAAAGAAGTACCCTTGAATATTGTCACATTTCAATTTAAGAAGCTCATTTCTTTGCTGCTCAGTTTCTACTCCTTCAGCAGTAGTAGCAATTTTTGTTTTTTTACAAAGATCAACTACAAGGCTGGTTACATGGTAGTCTGTTTGATAGTCTATCAGATTATCAATAAAAGATTTGTCGATTTTCAACTCATCTATTGGAAGTTTACTAGCGCATGACAGAGATGAATATCCAGTTCCAAAATCATCTAGTGCAATCGAAACACCAAGAGTTTTAAGCTTGTCAATTGCAATAATTGCCTCACCAGTACTGTTTGTAGCAACTGATTCTGTCATCTCTAAAACTATACACTCCGCATCCAAACCTAAATCGTCAATTGTTTTTTTTATAAAAGAATAAAGTGTTTTATGGTGTAGTTGTTTTATAGACAGGTTAACATGCATTTTCAGTTTGTCTAGTCCCTGCTCTCTCCATTTTTTACATTGCGTTAGAGCCGTCAATATTACCCACTCACCAATTTTTATAATTTGTCCTGTTTCTTCTGCTATGGATATAAAGTGGTTAGGTGGCACAAGCCCCCTCTTAGGGTGAACCCATCTTATTAGAGCCTCTGCCGCAACAACTGTCCCTGTTACATTATTAACTATTGGCTGGTAGTACAAAACAAATTCTTTTTTCTCTAGTGCACGCTGTATCTCATTTTTTATTTCTAGTTTTCTTTTATTTTCTTTATTTATGCCTTGAGAATAATTAATATATTTGTTCCGCCCCGAATCCTTTGCGCTATACATCGCAGCTTCTACATTTTGCACCAGTGTTTCGACACAGTTGCCACCTTCTGGATAATTGCAAATCCCAATACTCGCAGTTATATGAAACTGGTATCCTTCTACATCTAGTGTCGAAGTAAACTTCTGTAGGATTTGCTTAGCTATCTTTTGTGCGCTATCTGCTTTATCATTCGGAATAATAACCACAAACTCGTCGCCCCCAAATCTAGCTAGAAAATGATTCTCTGTATCTTTAAGGCAGCTACCTATAATATCAGCTACTTTTTTCAGAACTAAATCTCCTACCGAATGCCCTAGCGAGTCATTTATTAGCTTAAATCCATCTAGATCTAATAGTAACACGGCAATTTTTTCTTCTTTTCCCTTTGCTTTTATAATCAATTCCTCTAAGAATTCAACAAAAGCATTTTTATTTGGTAGGTTTGTGAGTTCATCTATAAATGCCAGCTTAGTAATTTTTTCTTCACTTTTTAGTAGATTTTTTTCTTTAATMYGYWWTTYRTCAATAGTTGTATGTAATTCTTGCTCAATTGCAACTAGTTGTGAGTATGATGCTTCTAATTCTGTATTAGATGCCGTGAGTTCCTCTAATATTGCATATTGTTCTTCTTTCGCCTCTGTGAGTTCCTCTAATATTGCATATTGTTCTTCTTTTGCCTCTGTAACTTCTATTAACTTAGTATCGAGGCGGCTTATTAAACGAATAATGTACTTCGTTACAATGATAGTTGTAATGACAAATCCTAAAGTAATTATAACAGCATTGATTTGAGGAGCCAGCTCTTCAGTGGGTATTCTAGTAAAAAACACATCCATAATTATTCTTACCTGCGTCTTAAGAATCAAAAACACTCCAAAAGTAATAGTCAGTTTTATATTAGCAAAAAGAATAAGCGCAACTAAAATTGGAAAGAGTATCGCAAAAGAAGCTATATTCCCTGTCGTTAAAAATATGTATACCATAAAAATGGATAAAGGAATTGATGGTATATATTTAACGATTTTGCTTCTATTATTTTTTTTATATACTACCCAGGTTACTATAGAGAGCGTATTCAAAATCAAATAAACACTAATTGTTAAAGTCCAAGTTCTAAGCCCCACTAATCCTGAGTATAAAAGGATAAAAGTAATACAAAAAATATATATTGCATTAAAAAAAACAAAAACTTTATTTGCCTCAGCACTATTCTTCTCTAGTATTCTCATTAATTTCACCTTTCTCTATCAATTTTTCAAAACTTTATATATGCTGCTCTTTAACTTATCACGTTAAGCACCGCTAGTCTAGTAATATAATTTGTTTTTTAGTAATTTAGTAGTTTTGCACTAGTCTTTTGCCATAAAATCAAATGCTCTAATTTAAGTAATACCCTTTTTATTAGTCATAAAACCCCTTTGTAGTAAAAAAAATGAGTAGCAAGAAAAATAGTTACAGTTCACAAAGTATGGAACACAAAGATATGGGACTCAGCAATTTTGCAAAAAAAACAAAGCAAGCAAAAATTTACACTGCTTACTTTGTTTCTTTCTTCGTTCTTACTGTTAAGGTTTGAAATTCTTCAATCTTAATGCATTTGACACAACTGATATTGAGCTAAGTGCCATCGCTCCAGCTGCAAACATTGGGTCTAACAGTGGACCACCTAATGCGTAAAATACGCCTGCTGCTAGCGGAATGCCAGCTATATTATATGCGAATGCCCAAAATAGATTTTGCTTTACATTTGTGATGGTCTTTTTACTTAGTTTTATCGCAGTTGCAACGTCAACCAAATCGCTTCTTACCAAAACTATATCTGCCGACTCAATTGCAACATCTGTTCCAGACCCTATCGCTATTCCTATATCTGCTTGTGCTAATGCTGGAGCATCGTTGACTCCATCACCCACCATAGCTACTACTTTGCCTTTTTCTTGCAATTTCTTTATTTCTTTTGATTTCTCTTCTGGAAGAACTTCTGAAATTACTCTGTCAATTCCAACTTGTTTTGCAATCGCTTCGGCAGTTCTTTTATTATCTCCTGTTATCATTGCAACTTCGATGCCCAATTCATGTAATTTCTCAATAGCTTTTTTGCTGTTTTTCTTAACAACGTCTGCTACAGCAATAATTCCTACTAGGCTACCTTCTATTGCAATGTACATAGGTGTTTTGCCTTGGTTTGCTAGCTTATCTGATTCTTCAGTTAGATTAATGGAAATATTTTTGTCATCCATTAATTTTTTATTCCCCAGTATTACTTTTTTCCCTTCTATTTCCACTTCTATTCCATGTCCTGGAATAGCTGTAAATTTATCTGTCTTCTTAAATTCCAAATTCTTTTCGCTAAATTTGTTTACTATTGCTTCCCCTAGAGGATGTTCTGATCCTTTTTCTGAAGAAGCAGCTAATATTAGCAGTTCATCTTCTGTTACTCCATTTTGAACAATGATATCAGTAACAACCGGCTTTCCTTCTGTGATTGTTCCTGTTTTGTCTAGTACAACTGTTTTGATTTTGTGTGCTGTCTCTAATGCTTCGCCACTTTTAATAAGCACTCCATTTTCTGCACCTTTGCCCGTCCCTACCATTATTGCTGTTGGAGTGGCAAGCCCCAATGCACAAGGGCATGAAATAACTAGTACAGTTATAAAGATTGTTAGCGAAAATACTAAGCTTTGTCCTGCAATCAACCATATTGTTGCGGCTAATATTGCAATGGAAATAACCACTGGGACAAAATACCCTGCGATTACATCTGCTAGTTTAGCTATTGGTGCCTTGCTGCTTTGCGCTTCTTCAACTAGCCTAATAATTTGCGATAGCGCAGTATCTTCTCCTACTTTTTTTGCTTCATACTTAATTGCTCCGTTTTTATTTATGCTTCCACCTACAACTTTATCTCCTACTTGCTTCTCTACAGGCATGCTCTCTCCTGTTAGCATTGACTCGTCGATAGAAGTATACCCTTCTACTACTGTTCCGTCGACTGGAAGTTTTTCGCCAGGTTTAACAAATACTATGTCTCCAACTTCTACTTCTTCAATTTGCACTGTCACTTCTTCGCCATCTTGAATTATTTGTGCAGTTTTAGGTTGCATACCTATTAGTTTTTTTATAGCATCTGATGTTCTTCCTTTTGACTTGGCTTCTAAAAATCTTCCCAGCAGTATCAAAGTTATTATGACGGTGTATGTTTCAAAGTATAGATTCATGACCATGTGGTGGTTTCCAATTATTATTTGGTAAATAGCATACATGCCGTAAGTAAATGCCGAGGTTGTACCAATTGCTATTAAAGAATCCATATTCGGATTCCTGTTAAAAAGTGACTTAAGTCCTTTCTCATGAATACTATGTCCTGCTATTAATGCAGGTACTGACAAAATGAGTTGAAGCAGTGCAAAGTTAAGCGAATTCGCAAGCGGGTCTATAATATTTGGTAACGTTAATCCTAACATTGTTCCCATTGATACTATTAACAATGGAATAGCAAATATCCCTGCAAATATAAATTTTTTCTTTAGCTCACTTGCTTCTTTATCTTTACTTAATCGCTCTAAGTCATTTTTTTTTTCTACTTCTATTTCTAGTACTTTAAACCCGAGTTTTTCAATAATACTCTTAATCTGCGATAACTTTACCTCTTTGCTATTATATTTTATTTTTGCTTTTCCTGTCGTTAAGTTTACTGCAATATATTTTACTCCGTCTTGCTTGTTTAATGCCTTTTCTATAGAGCCTACACAAGACATGCAGCTCATGCCCTCTATTGGAATAACTACTTCAATCTCGCTTTTATCATTATTTAATTCTTCTTTAATTTGAAAACCAAGTTTGCTAACTACCTCGATGATTTCTTTAGTCTTTACCTCATTTTCAAAGTACTCAATATCTAACTTTCCTGTTGCTATGCTAACGCTAACTTTTTCCACTCCTTGCTTTTTTTCTAGATTTTTTTCTATTGATGCTACACAAGAAGCGCATGAAATTCCTTCTATCATAAATTTTTTCTTAGTAATATTCATATCATTTTTTGCAAATCAACCTTTGTTAATTTGCTCCTCCTCCTTAATTATTTTATTAGTTTTTTTATTGTTTTTAGAACTTCATCGATGACTTCATCATCTCCGCTCTTAATTTGCTCTGTTATACAATTTTTAAGATGTCCTTCTAGCAAAATAATCTCAATTGATGCTAAAGCAGATCTTGATGCTTCAATTTGATTTATTACGTCGTCACAATAAGTTTCACCTTCAATCATTTTTTTTATCCCTCTTATTTGCCCTTCAACTCTACTTAATCTGTTTACTAGTGACCTTTGAATTTTTTTTGCTTTTTCTGTCGGTTTTTTTACTTCGTTATTGTTATCTTCTGCTATCATCCATAACACACCCTCTCTTCATAACTATACCATACCCATCTATGGTATTCAAGGAGTTTTTTATAAATCTTGATGAATTAAGTTTTATAGAAAACAAATACGGTTATTACTTTGCTTTAGAACTCCGTTTGCACGTAAGCAACGTAATAACCGCACTTGTTTTCCAAAAGTTGCCTTTATTCCGCATTATAAGCTGCAATAATTGCAGTTGCAGGTATTGTTAATATTATTCCAATACTCCCACTTAATGATCTGACTATCTCCGCAGCAATTTGTTGAGTATTAATTATATTTACAAAAGGTAATTCCATATAGAAAAAAAGAAATAACAATGGGAAAGACGCCCCCGCATAAGCTAATATTAACGTGTTAGTCATGGTTGCCATTACATCACGCCCCACCGATATTCCTGATAGCATCAACGAGGTTTTTTTTATGTTAGGTTTCTTTTTCTTTATCTCAAAAATTACTGAGCTTACTGTCATACTCACATCCATAACCGCCCCTAAAGCTCCTATTGTAATCCCGCTATAAAGTAGTCCTCTGTAATCTATTTTTAGGTCGGTATATAGTATTAACATTTGCATTGATTCTTCTGCCGTCCCCACAATCTCCATTAAATTACCAAAATATATTGCCAGTAGTCCCGATATGATTGTTCCACCTATCGTTCCTAAGATTGAACTTAAGCTTTTTCTAGTAATTCCATCAATTACGATGAAGGTAATTACAATAATAGCTACACTTGAAACAATTGTTGCAGTTATAAAGCTGGTCCCGCTTAATATCATAGGCATAAATATTTTTAGGATACACATAGCTGTCAAAGCTAGTGCAACAAAAGATCTAAATCCTTTAAACCCACCAAATATAACTAATAGAGCAAAGAAAACTGTTAGCATAGTGTATATGTATCTATCTCGTACTACATCAACAAAATTAACACTTACCAATCTATCTTGATTTAAAGTAATCTGCACAAATATAAGCGTGCTTTTCTTTAGTATAATATCTATCTCCGAGCCCTCGACTAGCCTATGAGAAAACTCCACCGCTTTTCCTTCAAATTTACCTTCTAAAATTTTCGCTTTAATAATTTGCACATTTTTTTCATTTTGCGCTCTTGTTTCTTCTATTACAATTGCCCTTAGTCTTAAATGTCTATTTCCGCTTGTGCTAGCAAATATTATTGATGTCGTAATAAAAAATCCTATTAGTACAAATATAATTACTTTTTTCATGTTTTTTTGTCCTCCTAGCCTTCTGATAGATTATATTCGTACTAATTATTCCATATTCCTTGCTTATTTCAATCGAAAATTCCACAAAAAAAGAAGCAGTACATATACTGCTTCCTAAAAAACTTTAATTAGGTCTGAACCTCCTATCACTAAAGTGACAGGGTTCTAACCTCATTAGGCTTCCATTATACTCTCATGTATAGCAATATTTGCTCTCCACTACAACATATAATGACTCATCTAATTACAATTAGTCTTTCACTACCAAAGGTTACTACTAACCAATTAACGATAGTATAACGCCCGATTCAAGACGCTTATTACTTACTCATTTTAACACATATTATTGCAAAATACAAGTGCAATAAGACGTTTTACGCTTTTTATATATACAAGTCAAATTCGTAGCCCTAACTCACGACTGAAGCCACGATTATGCGGTCGACAACCATTAAATATTAATCAACTAATCTATCGAGTATGGCATTAAAGCCACGTGTCTAGATTTTTTGATTTCTTGAGTTACGTCTCTTTGATGAATAGCGCAATTACCTGACACTCTTCTTGGTAAAATTTTACCACGCTCTGTGATAAACTTTTTTAATCTATGAGTGTCTTTGTAATTAATCTTAGCATTTTTATCAGCACAGAAAATACAAATCTTCTTTCTGCCTTTACGCTTTCTTCTAGCATTAATCATTTTATAGCCTCCTTACTTTAAAATGGAATGTCTTCATCTATTTCTTCAAAATCTTTTAAATCTATACTTTCTTTATTAAAATCATTTTGACTAAAGTCATTATTGCTCGGTTGTTGGCTTTGGCTTTGGCTTTGGCTCTGGCTCTGGCTCTGGCTTTGGCTCTGGCTCTGGCTCTGGCTCTGGCTCTGGTTCTGGCTCTGGCTTTGGCTCTGGCCTTGGGTTGGTTTATCTCCCCACTCTAAGAACTCTACTTGGTCAGCTACAATTTCTGTAATATAAACTTTGATTCCTTGTTTGTTTTCATAGTTTCTTGTCTGTAGTCTGCCCTTTACTCCTACTAATCTACCCTTAGCTAAGTAGTTTGCACAGTTTTCCGCTGTTTTTCCCCAAACAACAATGTTAAAAAAGTCGGCTTGTTTTTCCTTTGAATAAGAGTTATTTACTGCAAGACCAAAAGTCGCTACAGCTTTCCCGCTCGGGATAAATCTTAATTCTGGATCTTTTGTAAGACGACCAATTAGTACAACACTATTCATCGTTACACCGCCTTTTAAATATTATTTTCTAACAATCATATGTCTAATTACTTCATCAGCAATCTTTAAGTTTCTGTCAATTTCTTTTGGTACATCAATGCTAGATTCAAAGTGAATTAGTACATAGTAGCCTTCGTTTAACTTCTTGATTTCATAAGCTAGTTTTCTTTGACCCCATATATCAACTTTTTCAACTTGTCCATCAGCTTCAATAATTCCTGTAAACTTCTCTTGAAGTTGCGTCTTTTTTTCGTCGCCTGTATTTGCGTTTAAGATATACATTAATTCATACTTGTTCATTTATTTCACCTCCCTTTGGTCATAACGGCCCTGCTTCTAACAGGGCAGAGAAACGGATTTATCATCCTTGCGTATTATATCACTTTGCTTAGCGAAAAGCAAATATTTGTTTTTACTCTTTCAACATTTAACTTATACGTTTTTCACACCAAAGAACTCTTAAGATGCGTCTTATGAGTTTTGCTTTAACAAGCAATGATTTCCTTGATCATAAACTCTTTACCACTTAATAATGTCCAGCCTTCACTTTTGCAGTTTGGACATATACTCTTGTTTTCAATGATATTGAAGGCCTTATTACAATTTTTGCACATAGCATTGCCTGGTAATATTTCAATTTTCAATTTTGTCTCTTCCAATAATGTCCCATCTACTGCCGCTGGATAACAGGCTTTTACATACCTTGGAATCATTGATGATAATTCGCCAATTTGAAGTACAAGTGTATCAATTTTTGTTAGTCTATTTTGTTTTGCTATTGATTCCACCTTCTTAACAATTTCAATAACTACGCCCAATTCATGCAATGTAATCACCTCAACATTTCTAAATTTAAAGACTCGAGGGAACTTCACTTCCCTCTTATCTCTTATCTCTTACTCTTACTCTTACTCTTACTCTTACTCTTACTCTTACTCTTACTCTTTTTCTTATTATCAGGCGAAATAACTCCAGTTACAAATGTAGTTACCTTTTTGGCTGTAATTCTTCCCTTACGCTTTATCATATTTTTAATAATTATTGGTTTCAGCTTTTCAAGTGGTACGCTTCCAGCGTCGTACTTTCTAGTAAGTGTAATAGCATCGAACTTACATCTGATTGTACATGCACCACACCCTAAGCATAAGTATTCATCTACATATGTAGCACCACAGTCAAGACAACGTTCTGTTTCCTTTTTAACTTGTTCTTCTGTAAATGTATAACGCAGATCTTCAAAAGATTCTTTAGCTTTAGCAAAGTCAACATGATCTACTTTTTGTCTCGGAATATGATCATATCTGTCAAGAATCAAGTTTTCTTTATCAAATGCATGATACTCTCTTCTGTCACGACCAATAATCAAGCTCTGTCCTGGTTGAACGTAACGGTGGATTGAAATTGCACCTTCTTTACCCAAAGCAATTGCATTAATAGCAAAGTTAGGGCCTGTCATTATGTCACCACCTGCAAATACATCAGCCTCTCCTGTCTGAAGAGTAAACAAATCTACTTTGATTGTTTTGTTGGAATGCAATTCCATTTTTGTATCATTTAATAGCCCGCCCCAAACCACTGCTTGGCCAGCTGAAATCAATACAACATTTGCTTTAACAATCTTCGTCTCATTTTCATCAAAAACAGGATTGAATTTTTCATCTTGATCAAAAACAGAAATGCATTTTTTAAGTTCTACGCCAACAACGCGTCCATTTTCCACTAGAATGCGCTTTGGCCCCCAAGAATTATTAATTTCAATGTCTTCTGACAGTGCTTCTTCTACTTCTTCCTCTAGAGCTGGCATTTGCTTTCGGCTTTCAAGACAGAACATATCAACTTTTGAAGCACCAACTCTTGTTGCTGTCCTTGCAACGTCGATTGCAACATTGCCACCACCTATTACAACTACGTTTCCTTCAAGTTTTATATCATTGCCCAAGTTCACATCTCGTAAAAATTCAACACCTGTAAAAACACCTTCTGCATCTTCACCTTCGACACCGAGTTTTTTTCCTGCTTGAAACCCAATTGCAAGATAAAATGCTTCATACCCTTGGCTTCTTAAGTCTTCGAGACTTATTTCTTTACCGACCTCAACACCCGTTTTAAATTCAACACCTAGTTCTTTTAAAATATTGATTTCTGAGTTGACTACATCTTTATCTAATCTAAAAGATGGAATTCCAAGTGTCAACATACCACCAAGTGCATTTTGTTTTTCAAACACCGTTACCTTATACCCATCAATAGCTAAGTAGTAAGCACAAGAGAGGCCTGAAGGACCAGCACCTATAACAGCAATTTTATTTCCGTATTCATGTCTTAATTTCGGTACAAACCGATTAACCTCGTTCAAATCTTGCTCCGCGATGAATTTTTTAATCTCATCAATAGCAATTGGATCATCCACATCTGATCTTGTACAGACCGATTCACATTTACTTGGACAAATACGTCCACATACTGCTGGAAACGGATTGTCATTCTTAATAAGTTCAAGTGCTTCTTTATACTTGCCTTGAGAAGCTAATTTAATATAACCTTGTACGGAAATATTCGCTGGACACTCTGTTTTACAAGGACTTGTCCCAGTATCAACAACATTTTCTCTATTGGTACGATAATCCGGATTCCATTTATCTGGACCCCACTCTGTATTATGCGGAAAATCCTTTCTCTCTTCCACAGAAATTGGTGTTTTATCACATAATTTTTTACCTAATTTCGACGCATTAACAGGACAAACACCAACACATTCTCCACAGGCAACACATTTCTCTTCATCAACTTGTGCAGTATAATTTGAACGCATCATATCATTGTTTAAGTACATACTTGCGTTTCTTAATGCGAGGCACGAGCAACCACAGCAATTGCAAATCGCATGAGCTTCTCCAGGCCCATCTGTGTTTGTTATGCTATGCATCAAACCATTTTCTTCAGCTTTCTTAATAACTGCAAAAGCTTCTTCACGAGTAATCTCGCGCGCTCGACCCGTACGAATATAGTATTCAGCAGCACTTCCAAACTGAATACACATATCTTCCTTCAGATGGCCGCAACCTTCCCCAGCAACTTCTCGGGATGTACGGCAAGAGCAATCCGAAACCGAGAAAAGATTGTTTTCATTGAGATATTTGGAAACTTCTTCGTATGATGCTCTTCTGCTTTCTCCTTCAATGGCTGTCTCAATAGGGATTACGCGCATAACCCCTGTTCCTACAGTAAAAATGCCCACTCCCATCGGTCCTCTTTTTTTCCCATAATCATCAAAAGCCTTGGCAATTTGAGGATACTTTTTTACATTTTTTTTGTTATTAACTATGAATTCCATATGGCCTGGAACCCAAATCTCATTCCAATACTTGTCAACACCGTCAATTTTATTCACACAGGCAACACCAGCAATTGCTAACTCCCACAAAAGTTTCTTTGTTTTATCTACAGGCTTGCTACACAGCGCAGCAATTTCTTCTGCACTCTTTGGTTTTCGTAGTTCAAGACAAAGTGCAACTTCTGCCATCTCATCTGTTACAATGGGCTCTAAAACCATATACTCTGGATGTTCAGGTTTTATTTCTAATTTTGTTCCCTTCTTTGTTCTACTAATCTTGTTCGCAAGATCTAGTATTTTTTCTCTTGCCATGGCTATTACCTCCTAGCTAAATTTTATTATTACTCTAGTTTCCATTCCAATTCTTAACTTCCGTACGTAGCCAGTTAACCCACACATCTATCCCCTCTCCATTTTTAGCAGAAATTGAGATGATCTTGATTTTGGGGTTCAATTTTTTTACACGTTCTATTACTGCCTCTAAATCAAAATCAAAATAATTAATCATATCTATCTTGTTAATTAATAAAACGTCAACAATTGAAAACATTAAAGGATATTTTAAAGGTTTATCATCTCCCTCTGGTACGCTTAAAATCATGGCACTTTTCGATGCCCCCGTATCAAATTCTGCTGGACACACTAAGTTTCCTACATTTTCTAATATGCAAAAATCAATATTTTCTGTACCTAGTCCCTTTAGACCTTGTTTGGTCATATCTGCATCAAGATGACACATCCCGCCTGTGTGTAATTGAATTACTTTTGCACCCGTCTGTGCAACAGTAGTTGCATCGATGTCTGAGTCAATATCGGCTTCTAAAACACCAATTTGCATTTCATCTTTTAAAGCCTCAATTGTTTTTACGACAGTTGTCGTTTTACCAGAACCTGGTGATGACATCAAATTCAACAAAAATGTCTTTTCTTTTTTCAACTCTTCCCTAAGCAAATCTGCTTGTCGGTCGTTGTCTTCGAAAACACTTTCCTTAATTTCAAGTACTTTAAATGAATCCATATATTATACCACCCTGCTTTATCTCAAATTTTGTTATTCATTCATTTTTTTGCTACCTAGCCTCTTGTAGATTGTGATTGTTTTATCATTTTAGGATATCAATAAAATCAACCAATATCAAGCAAATACCATCTCATTTTTGAGCTGCTGTCTAATTACCTCTAAATGTAGTTAAGTTTAATCTTATAAAACGGGCTCAAATTTTCAATTGCAAAAGCAATTTATTTGATAATTTCTCTTTTATAAAACTGATTAGCGCGCTAAAAAGCAACCGCTTTTCTCTTATTAAAAATAACAATGCCTATACATACAATACTTAATAGCAAACTAACTACTTGCAAACCATTTAGTAATGGTAAAAAGAATACCACCTCAGACATCCATGGTAGAGACAGCCTTTCAAAATAATTAGCAAAATAAATTCGCATCATCAAATGTGTTGCTAAGGTAATAGCTCTAACTTGCGCCCAAATTTTGGGTTTAAATAGTCCTATGATAAGCGGAACTGCAAGCAAGACGCTAGATGCACCAACTCCGTGTGGAAAGTTTCCTAAAACAAATGTTATGTTCCAAATCGTATATGCAACGATCCACAATTTCGACATACTCCACAGCACATCATTGTATTTCCCATCTTTGTCAATGATTATATCTTTGATCGTAGGAAGCGTAATACATAGTAATGCTCCTGCAAATGCATTTAAATAGCTCCCTGTTTGAATATCCTTAAACACTGCTTCTATAATATTAATTATCAGCAGTAAATAAAGTCCTCCAAACATAATTTTACTTGTGCGAAGTTTCTGAAATGACCTAGTTGCTTGAAACCATAACATAGCCACAGCCATTGTGTATGTTTTTGCAATAAGAAACCAGTCTGAAACACCGCCAAGCCATAAAGGAATTGAAAGAACAGGCGCAACTATAAATACTCCCCATACAAGCCATGGATGTCTTCTTAAAATTTCATACGATGCATATAGTACCAATAAATGTATTGCCATCATTATAAAAACGCTCATATTAACGCCTCCGCTTTTTTTGTACATTTATCTTGTAAAGTTGTCTTCTTTTCGTTAAACTATCTCTAGTCCTCAGTTAAGACCTCCTTCCCGCATTTTGCTAACATAGAAGCAGATAACAGCTCTGCTTTTCTGCATAAAAAAATTACATCATAATTTTCATAGCAACCCTCCGATTCTTGATTTTTGATGAATTATTAACATTCATTAGTTTTAATATAACATAATATTATCATTAATACTAAAAGATTAGATTATGAGTTAGCAAGGGCTGTCATGTTCACTTTGCCTATGTGTTTACACTTTTAGAATGCTTTTTGATCAAAGTAGTGCATCTCTTTACCACGTTTTTCTGCTTTTCAGTTTGTATTTTTTAGAATTTTCTATACCTTTGTAAACCTTTAGCTAAATTAAAAAACTTCCTCAAAACGAAGAAGTTCTAAAAAAACTTTTGAACAAAGTATTTGCTATACTCTGTAAGTTTGTCTAAGCTAGAAAAACAAGTTAATCCGCCAGCAAAGTAAACTCCGTTTATCCCCTGCTCTTTGTGAATCTTATCATAAAACTTCTCTGATAATACTTTACTTAAAACGTGTGGAAAGTTTTTCCACTGTTTATGTGCAACCAAAAATTCTGTTTTCAAACCTGCTCTTTTCATATCTCTATCCATTATTTCTTTCAATTTACTAATATGTAATTTCCCATATGAATATCCTGCGATGTATTTTTTTTCACCTACAGGATTCATGTTAAAAGCCAACAATATTTCCCCCTCATTTTGCTTAAAATGCTCACGAAAATACATTACAGTCTTTAACTCTTCTGTTGCTTCATAAATAAGAACATTATAATACATATGCCTATATGAAAGCATATGTTGACTAAGCTTTGTATTAATGAGTTTATCTTCACCTATTGTGCTTGTTAATACTACAGCGTCAAAAGCTTCACTCTCTACAGATGTTTCAATATTTACAACTTTACCACCTGTAATCTTCTTGACTTCTACATTAAACCTAATATCTTGTAATTTATCGGCTATCTTATTTGTTAGTTCGGATGCTCCTTTCGGAAAACTAATTAATCTTCTATTCTCAATAAAGCATTTAATAGTTTGCATGTCTAAGTGCTTTAAAACGTATATAGCTGGAATTCTATCTAAGTGACCGTAGCCAAAAGCTGTAAACGGCGGAGAAAACAGTGGTAATAAATCTTCTAACTGATTGCTAAAGCAAAACTTCTCAAAGCTAACACATAAATCTGCCGGAATATTTCTAAGCCCTGGTTCTCTTAATACTTTCTCGTACTTTTTAAGAATATGCGGAAGTCTATGGTACTGACTCTTAAATTTTTCAATAGTATTTGATGCAATTTGAGGAACTCTCTTCCCTTGAGTTGTAGCGAAGCTCCGATAGTGATAGCGATTCCCACTTTTAATATCTAATTCATCCATCAATTGCAGCAGCTTTTTCGATGCTCCAACAACACAACCAAGCTCTAAAATATCACCTGATTTTACAAGAGAAAAACACTTCCCGCCAATACGAATATTTTTTTCGTACACTGTAACTTGATAGCCCTTTTTCTGCAAATAATATCCTGTCAGTAGTCCTGCAAATCCAGCACCTATGATTGCGATTTTTTTCATTTTTCTGCTCCTCAACTAGCAAAGTTGTTCCTAGGGCGTAATATATGCCCATAAAGGAAGTACTACATCTTCACTCATTTCCCCTTTAAGAATCTCATACGGTGTTTTATTTTCTTCTCCATGAACTGAGCTCAAATGAAAATTATAATTAACTAGATATTTTTTTACGATCCTTCGGAGCTCAAGTAAATCTATGTTCTCTGAAAATAATACTGTATTGATCTCCTTTTGGACTCTACTAGAAAAATCATTCATAATTTCTTGATATTCTTTAATTGTTTCGTTCAGCACGATATGCTTAGCACCCATTTTTGCAACTATTTCAACATATTTATGATTACCGTAATCTCTTCCAGAATTATACTCTCTTGCTCTTTGGGTAAAGATAATTTTCGGATAATAGTCAAGCGCTATTGCCATTGGAATTGCAATTTCTTGTAGTATACCAAGGGCGCATTCTGTGTTTCTATTATTGTATATTCTTGCACAGGCAAAACCACTTTTTACATCTAAAATCATGTATTTATATAACTGACCTAACGAAGGAGTTATACCTAAGTCATTTGTCCAACAAATCCAAACTTCTCCAGGAGCTATATCATTAATTTTGAGGTGCTTGTTATGAAATTTTGCAGATTCGTTTTCCTTACTATGTCGCTTGCCATACACTATTCGTTTCTCTTTCGTAGTTAAATCATGGCGTTTCATTATGTTATAAACTCCACTTCCACTAACTATTATCCCTTCATCTTCTAGCTGCCATGCTATGCTTCTTGGTCCATACTTAGGGTAATGTTTAACATATATCAAAACTTCCTTTTCTAATTGTTTGCTAGCTTTATTCCTAGGAATCACACTTTTTTTTACATCACGCAAACCATCAATACCACTTGCCTCAAATCTCTTTAACCAACGATAATAGATGGTTCTTGAAATTTGATGCTCTCTACAAGCATAAGACACGCCATACTTCATCCCATGTTTAATTATGTCGTATCTTTTCATCCATTTTTCATCAATCATTTGGCTCCCCTATTTTCAAATTTTTCTTTACTATCAATATTCAATCATGAAAATTTACTCTTTACAATCTTTTTCACCCTTTTTTCCAACACAGTTCTCGCAAGCCAAATTTGCTTTTCGCACTTCAAGCATTTTATCCTAAAATCTGCACCTGTTCTCATTATTTCAAAATCCTTATTGCCACATGGGTGCTGTTTCTTTAGTTGCACTATATCCTTAATCTCTAATATTTCTTTCATTTTTATACCTACCCCAAACTTTTTTCTTCGCTAATTAAAACTCTTCGCGGATACGGGATTTCAATACCTGCTGCATCAAACGCTTCCTTAWMTKMKYWWYTSMKKWTWMWWWSTSTTNASCAWTKKYGSATWNAMTMNGTTTTAGCAATTACTGATAATACTACATCAGAATCTCCCAAGTTCGTTACACCTAACACTGTTGGTCCTTCGACAATTGTGTCATTCTCTTCTTTTAGTTTCTCACAAGCTTCTCCGAGCACTGTTATTGCATTGTCTATATCTTCTTCATATGCAATTGAAATATTTACCCACGCACGCATATTCCCCATACTTCTGTTTGTTACTTTTTTTATTTCCCCGTTTGGTATTGTGTTTAAATCACCATTAAAGTCTCTAATTTTTGTTACTCTAAGCGCCATTTCTTCAACTATTCCGCCTGTTCCGTCTATCTCTACATAGTCTCCTACTCCGAATTGATCTTCAAACAAAATAAAGAACCCTGTTATAACGTCTCTTACTAAGTTTTGTGCGCCAAATCCAAAAGCTAGTCCACCTATTCCTGCCGCAGTTATTAGTGCTGTTACGTCTGTTCCGAATGATTTGAAAATTGCTGTAATCGCGATGAAGTAAATAGTATATTTAATTATGCTCTTAATTAATCCTTTCATTGTTTCAACTCTAGGAATGTCAATTTTATACTTTAATTTTGATTGCGATTCAAAAAAAACGTCTATAGCTTTTTGCATTAGTTTTATACTAATTCTTGCTACTACAATAATAACTATTGCATTAATTATACTTCMGAGTATTGATGTTAACTGCTCTGGGTCTCTTATAAATTGCCATATATCTGTCGCTATACTCTTTATTGTGTTTATAACGTCCATAGTCTAATCCACCTTTTTTTACCTGTCTTATTTTATCAAAATTAAATGTAACTCCATTGTTTTTTTGTCCCCGATGATTAGTTAGACTAATTATCTTTAGTAAACATATAATATATACTGACTTTGTAAAAACTATTGCATGCTGAGAAAGGATAGTTATTGTGATTACTAAAGATAGTCAGTATTATAACTGTTCGTCGTAAATGCGAGAACCCCCTATAATGTTATAGTTTTTGCGGAGTTGCTCATTTTTTCCGCAATGTCGTACATGTTTCCAATAATCCCAACACTTAGTTTGTCTTTGATTTTATAGTAGTCCAGACATGTTCCACATGAAATAATCTCTACCCCGTTTTCTTGCAATTTCTGTATGTTTTTTAAACTACTTGATCCTTCTATTACTAGGTTTACTCCGCTATTTAAAAACATTATTGTTTTAGGTTTTGGGTCTACTTCCGTTAAAGTATATAGATACCCTTTCATAAGTACTTCTCCAAGCTCCTTTGCTCCATCACCAAAGCAGTCTTTTGAAATTAAAATTACCAACTCTTTTTTCCTGTTCGATTTTTTATTTATATCCATAAGATCCATGTTCATTTGCGGCTGATTTTTAAATATATCAATATGATAATTCCCTTGACTTTCTGCAATGCTAACTTTATACGTCATGCTTTTAGCAAATCTAACTATGTTTTCTTTTGCAACTTTATTATCAACAACTGTTGTAATAATCCCTTCTTTAATTTCTTCTAATGCTTTTTTAGTATTTATTACAGGTAGTGGACACTCTAACCCTCTGCCGTCAACTTCTTTTCTCATTTTTTTGCCTCCTGGCTCGATTTCATTTTAAAAACTCTACTTTATTTTAGTTCTTATAGAACAGTATATCAATAAGTTCTATTAACTTCAATAACTAAGCAAAATTAAACAACTCTCAGCTTTATTTTAACCTCAAAAAAACACGAAGATTAATCCTCGCGTTTTTGCATAATTATATTAAATGCTGTGCACCTCACCTTGTTACATATTCATAGCCGGTACTTAGGCAGTTTGCTCTAATTAGGCAACCTTGCGGCACACAAAAGGGCTTATTTACCGTTGCTTCCTTCCAGACCTGGCGGAGTTTATAAACTTTTGTTGCGCAAGACCCAATCTTCATCACCACTTGCATAAGCCAGCACCACAAACAATATACCTCAATGAGGAATTCAATCCTGCTACAGCGGGTTGCAGGTTATAGGACACCGCTACCTTCCCATCTAGCACAGCAAACTTGAAAACTTTTTTTATGGCGGAGAAAGCGGGACTCGAACCCGCGGGGCCTCTCAGCCTTACACGCTTTCCAGGCGTGCCCCTTAGCCACTCGGTCATTTCTCCATAGTCGCAAAATGCAAACTGCTAGGCAGAACATTCTCGAGCTCAAAACATATACCCATTCGTCGGACCACTAGCACACCCCTATATACTTGAGTTAACAAAAGCCCTTATCTACTCCAAAAGAGAGCAAGATTACTTCTTACTTTACTTGCTTCTTAGTTTTCGAAAAAAAGATTTCATTATTTCACTACACTCATATTCTAAAACTCCAGTTATTATTTCTGCTTGATGATTCAGCTTGTCATTTTCAAGTAAATTTATCACTGATCCGCATGCTCCAGACTTGTAGTCCATGGCTCCAATAATAACTTTTTCTATTCTACTCAAAATAATCGCCCCAGCGCACATAGGGCAGGGTTCTATGGTAACATACAAATTGCAATCTGTCAATCTCCAATCGCCTCTGACTTTGCAAGCTTCGTTAATTGCTAAAAGTTCAGCGTGCGCTGTTGCAATCTTTGATATTTCTCTAAGATTGTGAGCTTTTGCAATCACTTCATCATTTAATGTAATCACTGTTCCTATTGGCACTTCTTCTTTATCATATGCTTTTTTTGCTTCTTTAAGCGCAATTTCCATAAAATACTCGTGCATAATTTTGTCCTCGCTACAAAGCAATTCTATCTGCTTTCATAAAATCTCTTAAAACTTTTGGTATAATAACTGTTCCGTCCTCTTGTTGATAGTTTTCTAATATCGCAGCAACTGTTCTTCCCACTGCTAAAGCTGAACCATTTAAAGTATGAACAAATTCTACTTTCTTGCTCTCGTTGTTTCTAAACCTAATATTTGCTCTTCTTGCTTGAAAATCTTCAAAATTACTACAAGAAGAAATTTCAACGTACTTGTTATAACTTGGCATCCAAACTTCTAAATCATATTTAAAGGCTGCAGTGAAGCCCAAATCTCCTGTTGCAATTTTTACTACTCTGTACGGAAGCTCTAACAATTTTAGTACTTGCTCAGCATTTAATACTAGGCTTTCAAGCTCTTCATAAGAAGTTTCTGGTCTAACAAACTTAACTAATTCAACTTTATTGAATTGATGCTGCCTAATTAGCCCTCGTGTATCTCTTCCTGCAGAGCCAGCTTCAGATCTAAAGTTCGGGGTATAAGCTGTATAGTTAATCGGTAGTTCTTCTTCGGTTAGAATGTCATCTCTATGGATATTAGTTACTGGCACTTCAGATGTCGGTATTAAGAAATAGTCCTTTGTTTGAAGTTTAAACGAATCTTCTTCAAATTTAGGTAGTTGACCTGTTCCTGTCATGCTTTCTCTGTTAACCATAAATGGAGGTAGTATTTCAGTATATCCGTGCTCGTCAACGTGAAGATTAAGCATAAAGTTAATTAATGCTCTCTCTAATCGTGCTCCTAACCCTTTATATACAACGAATCTTGAACCAGTTATTTTTGAAGCTGTTTCAAAGTCCAATATTTTTAAGTCTGTTCCTATTTCCCAATGTGGCTTTAACTCAAAATCAAATTTTGTAGTTTCTTTCCATGCTCTTATCTCTACATTATCTTCATCCGTGTCGCCCTGTGGCACATTAGGATTTGGAATGTTAGGAATTCTAAGCATAAGGTATTGCGTCTTTTCTTCAATATCTCTTACTTCTAGATCAAGAGCTTTTATTTCGCTAGATAAACTCTTCATCTTTGCCATTACTTCTACAGTATCTTTTCCTTCTTTTTTAAGTTTAGGAATTTTTTTAGATACAGTTTTTTGTTCATTTTTCATCTGCTCAACTTTTCCTAAGATTTCTCTTCTCTTAGCGTCTAGTTCTACTACTTCGTCTAAATCTACGTCTTGCTCCCCTCTTCTTGCCATAGCTAGTTTTATTTCTTCTAGATTGTTTCTTATTCTCTTTATATCTAGCATTTTTTCTCTCCTCTCTTAGATGTATGCGTGACTATCTTAGTTTCTTAAAGGTATAATTGTTTTTATCAAGCAAGGCAGAGACCGTCACCTGTCTTAAATCAGGCGGGGTAGAGTCCCCATTTCCGGATGTTCAACGTAGCTGGGCAAAGTTCACCATCTGAGGTTCCCCGTCTCGCTACCTATGTTTTTTTACGATTTTTTAGTTAACCTCTTGCACGTTAAGTGCATTTAATACTCTTCCTAGTTCCTCTATATATTTTCCATAGCTCGCCCAATCCCCAGCTGTCATTGCTTCACTTGCTTTATTATATATAGTTGATGCTTTTTCTATTAATTGAGTTAGCGTTAAGTCCGCAAGTTCTTCGGATACTTCCACGTTTTGTACATCTTCTTCCTCCGCTTGTTCTTGCTCTTCTTCTTTTTCCTCTGGTTCAATTACTATTTCTGGTTTTTTAGCTCCAAATATTTTCTCTAATGCAATTTCTAGCGTATCTTCCATAACAATCATTCCATCATAAGCAACTATTATTTTTTGAACCTCAGGTATGCTATTTGCTGCTGACGCTTGAATATATATTGGCTCTACGTATAGGATCGAGTCCTCAATCGGAATTGCTAGTAAATTTCCTCTTATTACCGTCGAACCACCGTCTCCCCATAGTGTTAAACTTTTGGATATTTGAGCATCTGAATCTATTCTCGCTTCAATTTGCATAGGTCCATATACATTTCTATCTTTTGGCATTCTATATAGTTTTAAATCTCCAAGTTTTTCTCCATCATTTCTCGCAATTAATATTGCTGTAAGGTTATTTAATTCCTTAGGGGTAAATGCGACTGACAGAGTAAATTCTTCTTCCTCTTCCCCTACTAACTTTTTAATCATATATTGCGACTCTGTTTCTTGTTGCGATCCATAGTACATTTCTTTTGCTATATACCAAACATCCTCTTGGTTATAAAAAACTCTTGGATTTGTCATGTGGTACAAGCTAAATACTCGCGCTTGAATATCAAACAAATCTTGTGGATGCCTTAAATGTGTTCTTAGTCCCTCTGCCATATTGTCAAGTGGCTGGAATAGTCCTGGGAATACTTTATTATACGTCATTATAATCGGATCATTTTCATCTGCAATATAAAAACTAGTGTCGCCATTATATGCATCAATTACGACTTTTACTGAATTTCTAATATAGTTAACTCCACCTCTAACAAATGGTGTAGAGTACGGAAAATGAGTTGAGGTTGTATATCCATCCATTATCCAAAAAAGTCTTCCTTCATTAATTACAATGTATGGGTCTTCATCATACTGAATAAATGGTGCTATTTTATTAACTCTATCTACAATATTCCTATTAAATATTATTCTGCTCTCAGCTGTAATACTTCCTGATAGCATTAATTTCAATGTTCTTTTATAGTAACTATAAAGCAGCCTATTTAGTCCGTTTAGCCTAATTCCAGCTGTTCCTGTAAACATTCTTTCAACATTGTCTCCGCCCAAAGGGTAGCTAAATTCTTTTTCACCAGTATTAACTATAATATACTGATTTGTCAGTTCTCCAAAATAAATTTCGGGTCTTTCTATCTCAATGTCAATATCGCTTATTGGTGGGATGTTTCTAATCTTTAACTTTGGTTGTCCTTCTGGCGTTATTTCATTAACTGGAGATAGTACTATCCCAAACCCATGAGTGTATTTAAGATGTCTGTTAATCCAAGTTTGTGCTGGTTGGCTTAGTCTTTCTACATCCATTTCTCTTGGCGATAAAAATACTTGCGTTAGTTCTCCGTCTATTATATATCTGTCAGTATCAACGTCAGTAAATCTATAGTACAGCCTGATTGCTTGTAGTTGATTATATGCTTGAAGCGTTGGTCTGTAATCGTTTATTCTAATATTTCTAATTGTTCCATCATTTCTAAGTAAAACTTCTCTGTTTAGAGTTCCTTCTTTTGCAGGAAAATCGATTGTTTCTACATTATCTAAACCATGTGCTTTAAGCGTAAATGCTATGTTGTGTTCAATAAACGGAAGTTCTTTTGCTATTTCGTTTGGTTCAACTACAAATCTCTGCACTCCTCCAACAATAAGTGCTCCCACTATAGAAACTGTTATTAAGGCAATAGGACCTACTGCGGCAATTTTAAGATTTTTCTTAACATATGCAACAATAAATGCAATTGCACCTAACACTGCAAATATCATTTGTATTCTATATACATTTAACATTATAGCAATATCTGTATATCCTGCACCGTAAACTACTCCTTTTTGTGAGTGTAGTAAGCTGAAACTTGCCAGGTAGTAATTCACTGCTAATATAATAAAGAAAACAAAGCCTACAGTCGCTAGTTGCTTCATTGCAACTTTAGTTGCATCCGTAAACAGGCTACTTTTAAATCTTATTGTGTTAGCCCCCGTATTTTCACTTGTWTCATAAAGTGTTGGTTTTCTTAAAGTTAATAACATAAGATATAGCAAAAAACTTGCCATAAGTAGCATAAATAAAAGTGTTATCGCTATTCCTAGTACTTCTTTAATAAAAGGTAATTTGAAAGCATAAAACGATATGTCATTGTTAAAAATAGGATCTGCAATATTAAAAGGCTGCGCATTAATAAATGTCAAATAGCTAAGCCATAGCCTACTTGAAATTGTCATTGCAGTTATAAAAGCTAATACTGCTGAAAATAGCAACACTATTTGATTTATTCGCTTTTCTGCGACGCCAATATGATACGAGCCAATATTTTTGTAGTAGCTCTTTTTTAAAAAGAAGAAATACAAGTAATATAAAAATAAACCTACGACAAATGAGATTCCCCCAAGTAATAACCTAGTAGTAATTTCCCTTATAAATACCTGCTCATATCCTACTTCGCTGAGCCACTGGTAATTAACGACTAGCTGGACTATTTCGTTAAAAAATAACATTATACTCACAAAAATTACAGCTATTATAATTAATATGGTCTTTTTTTGTTTGCTCATAATCTCTACCTCCTTGTATCTATTTTAGTTTAGAAAAAGCATGCTATCAAAAAAACTCTTTCTCTTCAAAGTTTCAAATTCTTCTATAGTCATTATACAGCAAAGCTTACCTAATTAATACTATTTTATCAGCATATTATTTTCGTGTTCTCTTTCATTTTAACCATTGCGCTAAAAAACCCCGCTTGTACATTTATAATGTATGAGCGAGGTTTTAGGTTTAATCTCTTCTAATGCTCTTTTTTCGATATTATCCTTGTAGAACAAACAAACGAAAGAAAAAACACTGCTAGTAACACGCCTATAATTGCTACATGCATCAATCCACTTTCTGATAGGCGAGTTACCTCTAACACTCCTCTACTCAAAATCGTGTTAGTCTGCAATATTTGCTTGTCAATTTCTCTAAAGAATACCACTGTCCCAATAATTAGCGCTATTCGAAAATACCTCATTTTCTCATACCCATATTTATAGTAACTCGGGATAGTAATTGCGGCAAAAACTACCACCACAACAAAGAAAATATATAAATCAACTTTAACATTTCAATAAGTTCTTCAAGCTCTATTCCAAGTAATTTGCTTTCCTCAACGATTATCTCGATTTTATCTTCAATGATTTTTTTCTTTTTTTCATTTAAAAGTTCATTGCTTTGTGTAGCGACATAAGAGCCTTTTCCTGGAACTGTTTCAATAAACCCTTCTCTTTCTAATTCTTCGTAAGCTCTCTTTGTTGTAATCACACTTATTCTAAGCTCTTTTGCAAGACTCCTTATAGATGGTAACATTTCAGCACTAGAAAGCTCACCTCTCATAATTTCTCTTTTAATTTGAGTTGCAATCTGAAAATAAATTGGTTCAGATGTTGCATTTGATATAACTATATTCATTTCTATCACTACTTTTCTTGTATTTTTCACTTTTTTGTAGCAGTTCTTGCTTATTTACCTACTTATACTTTTAAAGGATGATTCTCTTGAAGTTTGTCAGACATTTATCCTGCCCCATAAAGGAAGCGGGTTTTCTGCCCAAGTCGTTATAAATATACTTCTTTTTTCTTAAATACAATGCTTGATATCCATACTAAACATAAACTGGCTACCACTGGTACCACAATATTTATAATATCTATCCCTCTTCCTAATAGAACAGAACTTGAATCCATATAATAAAAAACAGACAAATATCTTAGTATGCTTTCACTACCCGCCGCTTTCATTAAAAGATCTAATATATACGAAACCATGACAAATCCAATCCCTACCATTAATGCACGATTATAATCAGAAAAAAAGATACTCAGTAAAAGAACTGCTCCTCCTATCATAAGATTTACTACAAATACATTTACGAAAACAAAAAAGTGATTTAACACATTTATATCGTGTCCATATGCAATCAGTATACTTAGAAGCGAAATAAATACTATTGAGAGTAAGATCAGTGAAAAAATAGCGAACATTAGAAACCTTGCATAAATCAGCTTCCACCTTTTTATAGGTAGTGACAGAGTAAATTCTATTTCTCTTTTATCTATTTCTCGACTTACAATCCCACAAACAAAACTAATAGTATAAAAAGCAAGTATTAACGCAAGCATTGAGTACAAATTCATTTGTAGCCATCCRTCAACAGGTTCCATATAAATTGCATCTCCCACCATAGCTGATATGGCTTCTGGTAAATCATCCAACATTTTAGCAAACTGTAGTGAGCTAGCTTCTCCAGGAAAGGCTGCAACTATAAAAAAACACGTAAATGCTAGTATAATGGACCAAACTATCAAATTACTGCGGTTTGTTAACCATTGCTGTTTCATTAATGCTTTCATTACTTACTACCCCCGTCTATAATAGTATAGTGCTTCATAAATATTTCCTCTAGCGATAATGCTTCTATTGTGATATCCTGGATCTCTATGTTTGCTAAACTAGACATCGCCAAATTAATATTTCCACTAATATCAAACGTTGCTTTATTGTTGCTTTCTTTTAGGTTTGAAATTCCTTCGCACTCAGCTAAGTTGCTAGCCTTTCCTTTGTAACTAATAGTTACTCTCTTTGTTTTTTTCTTTTTTATTTCGTCCATTGTATCAGTCAACACTATAGTTCCTTTACGAATCATAGTTACTCTGTCACAAATTAGCTCAACGTCATTTAATATATGAGAAGRCATTAGTATTGTCGATCCTTTACTTTGCTCCTCTATCATCAGTTCATTAAATATGTTCTGCATTAGCGGATCTAGACCTGTAGTAGGCTCATCCAATATGATTAATTCTGGTTCATGAATTATTGCCTGTATAATTCCTATCTTTTGTCTCATTCCCTTTGAAAGTTCTTTTATTTTTTTTGATAGGTCTATGTCTAGCATTTTTGCGAGCTTTTGTTTTCTTGTTGTTTCGTTCACCCCTCTAACAGACATAGCAAAGTCAATAACTTGTTCTCCTGTCATGTTAATCGGATATGAAATATCGCTCGGAAGGTATCCTATTCTTTTTCGTTGGCTGGTATTCCCTTTATAAACAGACTCCCCCCATATTAAAGCCTCCCCTCCCGACTTTTCTATAAATCCCAATAGAATCCTGATGGTTGTAGATTTGCCAGCCCCGTTTGGTCCTAAAAAACCATGAATTTCACCTTTTTTAACACTGAAGCTAGCATTGTCTAATGCTTTAAATTTACCATACTTTTTTACTAAGTTACTTGTTTCAATAACCAATACTGTTCCTCCTTAATCTAGAGCTCTTTATTTCTTTTAAACATAAATCGAGTAGCTAGAAAATAGGATAGTCGACCCTATTTTCTTTGCTCTCACAGAACCGGACTTACGTTTGCCGTATCCGGCTCCTGAAATTTCTAA
>NVVX01000016.1 GCA_002733545.1 Alkaliphilus sp. | reverse complement strand
TTTATTTTTGTGTTGCACTCACTACATTTTTTTAAGTAAATTAGGTATTTCATTACTTAATAAAACATTCTTTTTAATCTTAAATATTTTACTGTTTATTTTACTATTAAATAGTTTATCTGAAATAATATACAATTTGTTTGCTTTGTAATCTATTTCATCTAATATAAACCCTTCTAATCCATTAATGATTTCGTGTGTAGAGAGTTTAACTTTATTTTCTGCTAATTTATATTCTAATATTCTTTGAAGTACTAGCGCTAAATAGCATATTAAAAAATGTGCTCTAACTCTTCTTTCTTTAAAATGATATACTGGTCTTGCTTTTAAGTTTGTTTTTAATATTCTAAATGACTCTTCAATTTTATATAAAGATTTATAAGCTATCATTACATCTGCTGGGTCCATATCTATTTTGTTAGTAACTATGTAAAAATACCCGAAATTCTCTTGTTCATTTTTAATTTTCTCTTCATCTATTTCAACGGTAATTTTCTTTTTAGGGTTATCTACTGCTTTATAATACTTGCTCTTTGATTTAGTAGTTGCATTTATAGTAAAATCCTTTATATTCTTTTTTGCTCTTTCTAACATTTTATTTTGTTTAAACATTTCACGTTCTTTATACAAATCTGAATATTTTTTTATAATTAACTCTTCATGTTCTTCGCCGTTTTGTATGACTGTTCTATCACCAGTGATATACCCACTTTTGTATTTAGCATCTTTCTTAGAAGTAATCTTCCAAGATGAATTAAATTTCTTCTCTTTCATATTTTTAGGTGCAGAACTTCCTTTAGAACCTACAATGTAGTTTAACCCTTTACCTCTTATCATTTCTAAATTGGCTTTTGAGTTTAACCCCCTGTCGGCAACTATAATTATTTCTTTTATTGTATAATTCTTTAATACATCATCAATAACTTCTTCCATTGTATGTAATTCATGTTTGTTACCTTCAAAAAGCCTATAAGATATAGGAATACCATTAGAATCTATTAGTAGTCCCATGACTACTTGCGTCTCATTTCTTTTGTTCTCTTTGCTCATTCCTCTTTCTCTAAAATCATCTTCATTAAACGATTCAAAGTAATATGTTGTACAGTCATAAAAAGCTAAAGACATATTTCTATCGGGCATCATTTTTTCGATGCTTTTGTTTAAATGTTTGAATAATTTGTTTTCATTAATTTTGAAGTTTTTATTAAATTCATCAGTAAGTATTTTAATTTCATTGGATGTGTTTTTTATATTTTCTTCTAGTATTATCTTAGATGCAGAATCAACTGTATCTAAAATGGCTTCCATATTTTTTATTAACTCAAGTCTGTGAGTAAGTTCTTTTGATTTATGTTTATTAAAATCAGAAAAAATATCTAAAGAAGAATAAATATTATCATTATTAACAAAATTGAAATCATAAAGAAAGTCATCTTTTCTAGAAGCGACTTCGATTTTGCTTGAAGGATTAAACAATCTACCTAATACTTGATAGAACATCATATCACTGAAATTATACTCTTGTTTATAACCTTTTGCTAACTTAGCAAAAAAGCTGGGCAGCTTCAATTGCTTGAAGATTTCTATGTACGGAAGATAACCAATATTTTTATGATTAAGAGAAAACTTATCTTTAGATAAAGATAATATAAAATCTTCAAAATTAACAAATCCTTTAGAAGATTCATCTAGTTTAATCATTTTATCTAAATCTGCTTCTGCTTTAGACAATGCTTTTTTTCCTTCTTTAGAATTCAAGTCAAAAGTTCCATAACTTTTGATCATTATTTTTTTTGCTTTTTTGGTTTCAGGATCTCTAATTCCCTTTGAAATAGAAATGTAGTACTTTCCACTTTTAGTTTTTGATTTACTAATATACATTCGTATCACCACCTATTACTATTGTACATCATTTTATCTCTCACAACAAGTCGTGAGAGATAAAAATTTAAAAAAAGATGGAAACCCGTTAGTATTTCACCGTTTTCCCGTCTTATGTAGTCTATTTATGTTCTGAAGTCAGGTTATACATCCTTTTTAAGACTTTGTCAAACTTGTTTTTTGAAAATTATGATTATGCGAATGAAACCTTAATTGTAAAAGTAAAAACATCTCTCGTCTACCGATTATACTTATTAGATAAATTCTTCAGTTTTCTCTCAATTTCTTGCGTCAAGTCTTGGCTCTTATACCTCCACAACCAATTTCCTCCTATTGTACTTGGATAATTCATCCTCCCCTCGTTATCAAGGCATAAAATATCTTGCATTGGAACTACTACAATACTAGCATTCGTTTTGTACAGAGTTTCAAACAACTCCCAGCATACCTCTTTTTCAGACATCTCTTTTCCTATCCCATGATGTTTTTCTAATACATCTAACACTCTCTTATTGTTAGATTCTATCGTTTTCTTGTACCAACCTAACAAAGTATCATTGTCATGCGTTCCTGTATATGCAATACAATGTTTTTCATATCCATCTGGTCTTTCTTTTTTAGGTGTTTTTTTATCAAATGAAAACTGCATTATTTTCATGCCTGGAAATTCGAATTTGTTCTTCAAATTTTCAACTTCAGGTGTAATAAAGCCCAAGTTTTCTACTATAATAGGAAGCTCGCCTAAATATTTTTTAATGGTACTAAATAACTCATACCCTGGTGCTTTAACCCACTTTCCTTTAATAGCTGTTTTTTCTGAGGCATCTATTTCCCAATATGCCTCGAATCCCCTAAAATGGTCAATTCGGATAATATCTACTTGGTTTAACAAGTTTTCAAAACGTTTTCTCCACCATAAAAAATCATCTTCTTGCATACGGTCCCAGTTGAAATGTGGGTTTCCCCACAACTGCCCTGTTTCACTAAAATAGTCAGGCGGAACACCTGCTACCTTACTTGGATTGCCGTCACTTTTAAGTTGAAACAATTCTGGGTTAACCCACGCATCACTACTATCATATGCAACAAAAATAGGCAAATCACCTAATATTTTTACTGAATTCTTATTTGCATATTTTTTTAGTTCGTTCCATTGCTGCAAAAAAATATATTGTAGAAACTCTTGATATTTTATTTCATTCGCTAGCTTAATCCTATACCTTTTAACAGCTTCTGCGTCTCTAAATGCAATATCTTTATCCCAATAATTCCAAGCTATATAGTTAAAATGTTCTTTTATTGCCATATAGAAACAAAAATCATCTAACCAGTATTCATTTTCTTCCTTAAATTCACTATATAATTCGCCTTCGTTTGAAGAATCAAACTTTGAAAAGGCTTTCAAAAATAGTTCCTCTTTAAACTTCTTTACTTTAGAAAATTCTACTTCTGTTTCACCAAACTTTGGAATTCGGTCAATCTCTTCTTTTGTAAGTAATCCTTTTAGCATTAGTTTGTCTATGCTAATTAAAATCACATTGCCAGCAAAAGCCGAAAAACACTGATATGGCGATTCACCATACCCTGGTGGGTTTAGAGGCAATATTTGCCATATTTTCTGGTTTGTTTGTTTAAGGAAATCAATAAATTCATATGCTCCGTCTCCTAAATCACCAACCCCGTACTTCGAAGGCAGTGATGTGGGATGCAGTAGCAGCCCACTTGATCTTTCAAATTTCACTATGTTTCACCATCTTTCTCTACTGTCTTGATTGTTTTTTTGTGTACAACAATTCGTAATAATCTTTAACCATTCTATCTGTTGCAAAAAACGTACTAGTCGTTTCTATACTTTGTTTCATCATTTTTACCCATTTTTGACTTTCTTCGTAGTAGGTCGGAATTACTTTGTTTAAAAGAGTTTCGTATAATGCCTTAGCATCTTTTTCGTCTTGCTCCACCGTATTTCCTAAAACTTCTTCGTCTCCAATAACCCAACCATTTACTCCATCTATACACGCTTCTGGCCACCATCCGTCAAGTATGGAGCAGTTAAGCACACCATTCATTGCAGCCTTCATTCCTGATGTTCCACTTGCTTCATTAGGTCGCCTTGGGTTATTCAACCAAACATCACAACCTCTTGTTAATATTTGTCCAATTTCCATATCGTAATTCTCAAGAAAAACAACAGAATCAGGATATTTTTTTGACATTTCGAATAAGTTAAGTACTATTCTCTTCCCACCGTCATCCATTGGATGCGCTTTGCCTGAGAAAATTATCTGCAACTTTCCTTCTTTTAGAAAAGCTTCAAGTTGTTTTTCGTATTTGAAAATTAGATCACTTCTCTTATACGTCGCTGCTCTTCTTGAAAATCCAATTAACAACGCATCTGGATTTAATTTGACATTGTTTTTCTTTTTGACAAAGCTTATAAGCTCTTTCTTTATTTCCATATGTGCATCCCATAACTTATTCGCATCTGCTAAATTTTTAGTTATCCTCTCATCGACCCATGTTCCTTTATGAATTGCATTTGTAATGCCAATAATTTCAGGCTTGTTCTCTATCTCATTCCACATAATATTGGCAGTTTCGTTATGCAACGCCGCTACTGCATTCGCTTTTCTAGAAAGCGCAAATGCAGCAATTGTCATGTTAAATGGAATCCCACCAATCAGGTTTAATTGGTCTACAGATAATCCTAGATTAGCTTTCATGTATAGTAAGGTTTCAATGCTATGACTCTCATTTCCTGCTTTTACAGGTGTATGTGTTGTAAAAACTATGTTTTCTCTAGTTTTTTTAAGTGCTTTTTCAAATGTTAAGCCTTCATCCATTTTTTCTTTAATAAGCTCTAAACCTGCTAAAACAGCATGCCCTTCATTAAAATGGTATACGTCTGTTTTAATTCCTAAAGCTCTTAGTGCGCGGATACCTCCTATTCCTAGTACCATCTCTTGTGCAATTCTATCTTCACTACCTCCACCGTACAACTGACCAGTAATAAAACGATTGCTATTTTCTTCTACGTCTGTATCTAGTAAGTATAAATCGGCATTCCCAAAACAGTTTACTCTCCAAACTTTACAGGTAATGTCTTCTTGTCTTATTCTAACTTTTACTTTTACACCCGTATCTTCTAAAAAATCATAGCTATATGCTCGATAACAGTCATACAGGTTGCCTTCTTCATCTATACGTTGTTCTGAATAGCCCTGTTTCCATCTTAGCCCTATTCCTACTATAGGCATGTTGTTTTCTTTAGCACCTTTTAAGTAGTCGCCTGCCAAAATACCTAGACCGCCTGAATAAATTTTAAAATCGTTATGCAGTCCATACTCCATACAGAAATATGCAACTTTTGGTGTTTCATTCTTTATTTCTTTAACCTCTTTTATTTTCTTCATTTTTATCCTCCTCATTTACGCAACCGTTTGCATTGAAGTGTAATTGATATGCGGTGATTTTATTTCTTGCTTCACCGCAGTTAGTACAAGAAAGCTGATATTATTTCTCTTATTCGTCCTTACTCTTGTTAAAACTTCTTTTTAACAGCCTACTCATTTTATATAACATAACATCATTTAAATCTTTTAAGTTTAGCCCCAAATCTTTATGGATTTTATCTAATCTGTAGGCAAGTGTATTTCTATGAATATATAGTTCTTTAGCTGTAGCACCCATATTTAAGTTGTTTCTAAGTAAATATTCTATTGTTCTATAAGTTTCCTCTTCAATGTTATCATATTTCCCATCTTTAAACAACTCATTATACATTGTTTTTCTATTATCTTCAGAAATCATTTGAAGCATTTTTTCAGTTTTTAGTTCATCTGAAAAGAAAATACGTCTCCGGGCATAGTAAGTCGTACCAATTTTAATGGTTTGCTGGGCATCAGCAAGAGCTTCCTTGATTTGAATCGGACATGGGAAACTCTCGCTTATTCCAACAAGGAGGTCAATATATATTTCAGAGTTAACTGTACTAAGTAATTTTGTCGCAGTATCTAAAATCTCTTCCTTTGTGACACTTTCGTCAATTAGTATAAAAACACTACTCTCTATATTCTTAACATCGTATAACCCACCTAGGTAGAAACAATTTTTTGATAATTGATATAGATTGTCATTTTCGCCCTTGTCAGATGGTATCAAAAGCATTAGTCTATTTTTGTTAAGCTGATTTTTTTTATTCACATGGATTCCTCCGAAATGCTAGAATATTGTTTGCTCTGTTTTTTTATTAAACATATGAATTTTATTAGGATCAAATGCCAATTTTACTGTCGAATTTGGTTTTGTATCGCTATTTGCTTTTACCCTTGCTACAATGCTGTTATTTGCAACTTTTAAGTATAAGTATGTTTCAGCGCCCATTAGTTCTGTAACTTCTACTTTTCCATCTACAACACAATTCTTGTACTCTGTGATAACGTCACCATTTTCATAAATATTTTCTGGTCTAATCCCTAGAACTACCTCGCCGCCGTTAGATACAGTATCTTTCAATAATAATGTCTTATCTGTAGGAAGTGTAATTTCATTCTCTGCAAATACAAATTTTGCTGAGTCTCCCTCTATATTTACTATACCTTCAATAAAGTTCATTTGAGGGCTTCCTATAAAGCCTGCAACAAACATATTCTTAGGATTATTGTACAAGTTATATGGTGTATCTACTTGTTTCATTACTCCGTCTTTCATTACAACAATTCTATCACCCATCGTCATTGCTTCTGTTTGGTCGTGTGTAACATAAATAAATGTAGTTTGAAGCTTCTGGTGCAGTTTTGATATTTCTGTTCTCATTTGCACTCTAAGTTTTGCATCAAGATTTGATAAAGGTTCATCCATTAAAAATACTTTGGGTTTTCTTACAATAGCACGCCCTAGCGCAACACGTTGCCTTTGTCCACCGGATAGTGCCTTTGGTTTTCTCTTTAAAAGATCTTCAATATCTAGTATTCTTGCAGTTTCTGTTACTCTTCTTTTTATTTCATCTTTAGGTACTTTCTTTAGCTTAAGTCCGAATGCCATATTGTCATAAACTGTCATATGAGGGTACAGCGCGTAATTTTGAAAAACCATTGCAATATTTCTATCCTTTGGCGCTACATCGTTTACAAGATTATCATCTATATACAGTTCGCCTTTTGTTATTTCCTCAAGTCCAGCAACCATTCTAAGTGTTGTAGATTTACCACACCCTGATGGTCCTACTAACACCAAAAATTCCTCGTCTTTAATTTCTAAGCTAAAATCTTTTACTGCTTCAACGTCTCCAGGATAAACTTTATATATGTTTTTTAGAATAACTCCAGCCAATTCAATCTCCTCCTTTGTTTCCTTAAAATCATTTTAATACATTTTAGTGACGAAATCTATTGTAAATTTGCACAATCTTAGTTGGACTTAGATTAATCTAAATTGTTTTAAAAAACTATATGCATATTCTTTCTTACACATGCTTAAATTTGCTCGTCACTGGGTAAGTATAAATTATACCATCTGCTAAACTACTCTTTCAAAAAGGAAGTGGCATTATGAAAAAAATTTACTTGGTTGATTTACATAATGATAAAATAGTAGATTGCGACTTATGCAATGCTTATGGCGCAGTGCTAATACGAAAAGGCACCAAAATAACAATCCAACTGAAACAAAAATTATTAAATAATAATGTTGAATTTTTCTTTGCTCCTAGTGAGCTTACTCCATCTATAGACACATATGTGGATTTATTTGATACTTTCACAATTAAAAAAATGGAAAAAGCTAATAAGGTGTATGAAGAATCCTTCGACGAATTGGCAACTCAGTTCGAGTTCTTCAAGGAGAATCATCATATAGATAAAAAAGTCATCGCAGACATAGCTAATCAACTAGTAGATAGCATCTCTGGTAATGAACAGATTTTTGTAGGAGTACAGGGAATTAAAGAAAAAGATTATTATACATATATTCATTCTTTAGATGTAGCGGTATTTGCGATCCTATTCTCAAATAGCTTAAATTTTTCTGATTCCAAAACCCGTAAAATCGCTCTTGCTGCACTACTACATGATATTGGCAAAATTGAAATACCCGATGATATACTTACTAAGCCCAGTAGACTTACTGTCGCGGAAATGAATCAAATGAAGCAGCATCCGGTAATAGGATACAATATTTTGAAAAATGAGTTAGATTACTCCGATTCTATTTCTTTAATTGCATTGCAACATCATGAAAAATTCAATAGAAAAGGTTATCCTCTTGGTGTTTCTTGGGATTCAATACATTTTCATTCTAAAATGGTAGCTATTTGCGACATTTATGATGCTGTAACAGCAAATCGGGTATACCGAAAAGGAATGCTTCCTCATCAAGCGATTGAGTTTTTAATGAGTATTGGAGATGTGGAATTAGATTATTCTCTCACTAAACTATTCGTCCGTAGCATTGCTCCGTACCCACTTTTTACTAAGGTCTTATTAAACACAGGAGAGGAAGGCGTTGTTGTTAAACTTCATGACAACTACCCTCATCGACCTGTTGTAAGGCTGTTAAATAGTAATACTTCTTGTGATTTAATGACCGAGTTGACTGTTTTTATTAGTAGAGTTCTTTAGTAAACGCATTCCATTTAGTATAACAATAATTGCTGCTCCAGTATCTGCCACTATTGCCATCCACATGTTTGCAAGTCCAAGTACAGCTAGTGCCATAAATATCGCCTTTAATGATATTGCAAATACAATATTTTGTTTAATTATACTAATAGTCTTTTTGCTAAGATCAATAATATATGGGATTTTCATAAGCTCGTCACCCATTAAAACTATGTCAGCTGTTTCCAAGGCTGAATCTGTCCCTATCGCGCCCATTGCTATACCAACATTAGCTTTTGCTAGTGCAGGGCCATCATTTATGCCATCCCCTACCATAGCAACTCTTTTCCCTCTATCAATATACTCATCAACAATAGTAAGTTTATCCTCTGGCAACAGATCACTTCTAAAATCTTCTAATCCAAGTTTAGTAGCTATACTTTTTGCTGTCCCTTCATTATCTCCTGTTAACATAATTACTTTGTCAATATTCATACCATTTAAAGCTCTAATAGTTTCTTTACTATCGCTCCTTAAGTCGTCTGATAATGTAAATACAGCTATAATCTTTTCTTTCGTCCCTAAAATTATTTTACTAATACTTCTTTTACGATTGTCACTGTTTATATCTCTTATTTTATCAATGTTCACCCCAATTTCTTCAAACAATCTCATATTTCCTAGATAATAATGTGTGCTTTCAATCGCTCCTTCTACACCTTTACCTATGATGGCTTTAAAATTTTTCACCTTAAAATTAAGAGAATATCCTTTTTGATTTGCTTTTGCAATTATTGCCTTCGCTATTGGATGTTCTGATGAGTTTTCTAGCACACCTGCAATCCTAAGTGGGTCAGGACAATCGCTATCATCAATTATTTGAATATCTGTAATAACTGGGTTCCCTTTCGTTAATGTCCCGGTTTTATCTAAGGCGATTACATCTACACGTCCAATTTCTTCAATGTAAACTCCACCCTTTACTAATATACCTTCTTTTGATGCATTTCCTATTGCTGATACAATAGCCACAGGTGTAGATATTACTAGTGCACAAGGGCACGAAATAACTAGTAGTATTAGCGCTTTCCTAAACCAAATATCAAATGGTTGTGCAAAAAAAACTGGGGGAATAGTTGCAATTAGCACCGCTAATATTACGACAAATGGGGTATAGTAGTTTGCAAATTTATCCACAGTTTGTTGAATAGGGGCTTTTTTACTTTGCGCCTCTTGTATTAATCGAATTATATTCGAGAGTTTAGTATCTTTAAATACCTTTGTAACTTGTATCTCTAAGAATCCATGTTCATTAATTGTACCTGCATATACTTCGTCCCCTATGTTTTTTTCTACTGGTATTGATTCACCTGTAATTGCAGCTTGATTGACCATTGAATGCCCATCAATTACACGCCCGTCAATAGCTATTCGCGTTCCAGGCTTAATCAATATAGTATCGTCTACTTTAAGGGTTTCCACTGAAACTCTTTTACTACCATTTGTTGTTTTTAACACTGCTTCATTTGGCGCAAGCTCTATTAAACTGGATATAGATTTTTTAGTCTTGCTCATAGTAAAACTCTGCAGTGAATTCCCTATTGAAAATAAAAACACCACTAGTGCGCCTTCTGAAAATTCACCGATTAGCGTGGCTCCAAATATGGCTATAATCATTAAAATATTCATATCTAGATTTTTCACCTTCAAAGACGCTATTCCGCGTTTACTTATTTCATATGATCCAACAATAATTGCTAGTACAAAAAAAACGTTTCCTAGGTTCTTTTCTCCTAAATATATGGTTGTTATTGCTCCTAAAAGTATAAAAAAGCCTGACAAAATAGTCGTTATTGTACCTATATTGATCCACAAGTTGGCGCAGTTTTTTTTACCAACAATTCTTTCTTGTCTTTGATCCACTTTAGTTTTGTAGCCCGTTTTTTTGACTTGCTTGATAATTTCTTCTAATTCGTTCGTATGCTCTACACTCATTTTACCAGAAAAAAAATCTACTTCTACTTTATTTACCCCTTCTACTTTTTCCATTGTTTTAGTTAGTCCTATTGCACAGTCAGGGCAGTCAAGCCCTTCTATAATAATTTCACTATTTTTAACAGTATTCATTTTTTCTATTTTTGCTATACTTTCCATATTGCATCCCACCTTTTTAGTTTCTAATCTGTCAATACTACTATTCTATTGTGGTGTAAATCTCCTTTGTGTATATATACTACCAATCTCTAAATAATCGTAATTCACTGGGTGTTTTATTATATTCTCTAAATATGTGTTATGTGGCTAATCCCTTGCTCTAATACTTTTATTACATGGTCATCGTCTAGTGAGTAATATATTGCCTTCCCTTCCCTTCTATATTTTACTAGCCGTGCAGTTTTTAGTGTTCTTAGTTGGTGCGAAGCTGCAGATTGGCTTAAGTGTAGTGAAGTTGCAATGTCACAAACACACATTTCACCTAAATACAGCGCATACATGATTTTGATTCTTGTTGGATCTCCAAACACTTTAAAAAACATCGCTAAATCATTGATTGTTTCATCTTTAAGAATGCTTTTTTTAACATTCTCCACTGTTTCTTTATGCAATCCGTGCGCACCACAGGTTTCAATATTCTTCATTTAAATCACCTCAATTCATATGAATGCATGAGCATGTGTTCATATGTTTATTATAGATCTTTCACTCTATATTGTCAACCCTTTTTAGTATTTTTGCATGCAGAATTCTTTATCAGTAGATATGTATCCAAAAAAAACATCTTCTACTCTATCAATATTCTCTTTTTGCAGTTGTTTTTTTAACCAGTCTTCATTTCGTTTTGCTTTTTCTAAATTGTCTTTATTCAGTTTTCCGTCTAAAATAATAGTTATAGGTATAACTTGTTGTTTTGTTTCTAGCCCTAAATCTGCGCATTCTACACTCTTCTTGTCCTTTTTAGGTATTATGCTAATTTCCCCATTAGTTTCAAATATTGCATATTCAACATCGTCAACATTGTGATAATCTTTGCATCTTAATTGTTCTAATAGATCATTCATGTTTAGTTGCAACTTCTTTATTTCTGATTGTACAATCTTCCCTTTGTCAATCACTATACTCGGCTTTCCGCAAATCATCCCTCTGGCATATTCACTTTTCAAAGTTAATAATGAAACAAGAAAATGCATCAGCAACAATGAAACAATTGGCATAATAGCTTTTATTAATGGAATATCAGTTTGTTCTATTGGTATTGTCGCCATCTCAGCTATCATAATTGTTATCACTAGTTCGAATGGCTGCAATTGTGCAACTTGCCTCTTTCCCATAATCCTTACAACAAGTACTACGAATAAATATACTATTACTGTCCTAGTAAACATAATCCACATTTTTATGTCTCCTTCGTTCTTTTTAGTTATTCTCCCCATGTGCTTAGTTATATATGAATATAATTAATTTTTGTGATATAATCTATTCTGATAACATCTTGTTTTTAGGAGGTTTACTATGACAATTTACAAAGCAATCATTTTAGGAATTATTCAAGGATTGACTGAGTTTTTACCTGTAAGTAGCTCAGGCCATCTAGCTTTCACTCAAGCACTGCTAGGAGTACCAGAGGATAAGGTTTTTTTTCTAATCGTTATGCTCCATATAGGAACCTTATTTTCTGTTTTCTTCGTTTATTACAAAGATATTTGTCTCATTATAAAAGAATTTATCATCATGACGTACGAATTCGCTCTAGGAAAAGGATTCAATCTTAACAATGAACACAGAAAGCTCGGAGTAATGATTATTGTAGCAACAATCCCTACAGGTTTGATGGGTATATTCTTAGGCGATATTTTCGAAAGTTTTTATACATCGCAATTAATAATTGGTATTTCATTATTAATCACAGGTTGTTTACTATGGGTTGCTGAAAAAACGCATAAAGGCACTCGGACTGCAAAAGACATGCGCTGGTTTGATGCAGTTTTAGTTGGTATTTTCCAAGGCTTTGCCATAACACCAGGTATTTCGAGATCTGGTGCTACTATTGTAGGCTCGCTACTTCGAGGATTCAATAAGGAGCTGGCAACAAAATTTTCATTTCTAATTTCAATCCCTGCTATTCTAGGAGCAACAGCACTTGAAGCTAAATCTATTTTTACATCTGGCATCGGCGACTTAACTTACGGAATTTTGATCGCTGGAATTCTCTCTTCTTTTTTAGCTGGAATTTTTGCAATACGCGCATTAATTAATTTTATTAAGAAGGAAAAACTTTATTATTTTTCTTATTATACTTGGACAATTGGATTTATTATAATCGTTTATTCAATTTTATTTTAGTATGTTGTGATTTTGTTAGTTCTCTTCAAAAAAATGTTATGAATTTTTCCAAATCATGCAGGACTTTTAGCATATATGTAGAATACATATAATTGTGAAAACTTAGCAAAGTAGTTATATTGTTTTTTGAACAATGATGCGGTTTTTTTTGGGAGGTAGTGAAATGACAATGCATACTAATACTGTCAACCGTACATCTTCGATTAAGTCTAAAAAATCAGCATACACTAAAATGCACGCTAGTCAATTAAGCTGTCATGACCTCTTAGAATATTTGCCTTGCGCAATAGTTATCTTTTATATGCATCGGGTAATTTATGCTAACCAAGCAGCAACACTTCTATTGCGAGCTGAAACCGCGAATCAACTTTATAACAAAGAAATTTCTGACTTTGTTTTTCCCGATCGTTTACCTGAAGCAAATAGAAGAATTGCTGCTATTGAGTCGGGTTCTTATAGAAACCCATGGAGACAAGAAAAGATAATTTTACTTGATGGAGAATCTATTGTTGTTAATCTTAGCAGCATTCCATATACTATTGACCACAAAAAATCTGTCATGGTATTTATAGATACTACTTCCTTACGATATGAACATATATCAGAATTGCAAAATAAAGTGCAGGCACTAGAGAAAAAAGAAAAACGCAGCACAACTCTAATCGACCAACTTATAGGAATTTTACATGAGCTCAGGACACCGCTAAACGTTATTTTTTCTTCGCTACAGTTGCTTGAAATCATTGGTAAAGAATGCAATTCACAAGATAATAGGACACGCACTCAAAAATATTTATCTTATATTAGACAAAATTGCTTACGCCTTTTAAGGCTTATTGATAATTTCATCAGTTTTTCTAAGATTAACTCTGAATTTTCACAGCTAGACTTACAACAGATAGATATTATAGCTCTTGTTGAAAGTATTGCTTTGTCTGTTACTGAATATGCAAATCAAAATTCTATTAGCATTAATTTTACATCTTCAGTAAGTGAGAATGTTATTTCATTTGATCCTGATAAAATGGAGAGAATAATCTTAAATCTGCTTTCTAATGCGATAAAGTATAATATAAGAGATGGACGTGTCGATATCAATGTAGCAAGCACCTCTAAGGAAGTAATTATTTCTATTAAGGATTCAGGCATTGGTATGCATGAGAGTTTGTTGCAGTCCATTTTTACTCGTTTTACGCAGTTGCACGATTCCAGAAAAAAAGATGCTGTAGGGAGTGGAATTGGCTTATTTCTTGTTAAGTCGCTAGTTGAAATGCACGAGGGTAATATAACAGTAAACAGTAAGATTGGACAAGGCAGTGAATTTGTTATTGCGATTCCTAATAATTTGCATTCTAAAGCAACACCCTTTCCCGCTAATCTTTCGAGCGTAAATATTGATAAAAAGGTAGACAAAATCAATGTTGCATTTTCTGATGTATATAATATTAAAAACCGAAATTAATTTTTTTTCGTAAACGCTAGTATTTACAGCCATGCTCGTATCTAGTCAATCTACTAACTATCATACTCTTCACAGTAATTTTGTAGTGCAGTATATATTGCCCAAGCAATCTTTTTTTGATAATTCACGTCGTTTAGCAGCTTTTCTTCTCTTTCATTTGATAGGAATCCACATTCTATCAATACAGCAGGTATATCCAACTTGCGTATTAAATACATATTATCCTTCACCAAGGATTCTCTTTTGTTGTTTTCGTCCAACACGTTTCTTAAACTCAACTGTATTGCTCTTGCAAGCTTTTCACCGCCAGCATTATCCGAGGAGTAAAAAGTTTGTGCCCCATAGTATTTGGATTGTGTAAAACTATTTAGATGTATACTTAGAAATAAATCCCCTCTGCTATTTCTTACGATTTCTTTTCTATTTTTTAGGTCTTCCTCTTTTTTTCTTCGCAAACTCCCCTCTGACGAATACAATCCATCATCAGTGTTTCTGGTCATAACTACAATTTCTCCATTTTTTTCAAGGTATCCCTTTAAAAATAAAGATATTGCTAAATTAATATCCTTTTCTAACGTTCCTGCTTTCCCGACTGCGCCTGGGTCTATTCCGCCATGCCCTGGGTCAATAACTATTACTCTTGTATTCTCTGGAATTATTATTGTTTCTACATAGTTGCTTCGCGTTTTTATTAAACTCATCCCGATTATCAACAAAATAATTACTGCCACAATAATAGTGTACATTCTTTTCTTTCTAATTATAAGTAATCTAAGCATTGTTTTCCCCCCATACTTCTTTCCTCTATTATATTACTTGAAGTAATGATTCTATTCTTAATTTTCATTGTATAAAAAAAATAGACTACTTAGTCTATTTTTTTGTTTTTTAAGTTCTCTAACGTTTCGAAAATTGTGGTGCTCTTCTTGCTGCTTTTAAACCGTATTTCTTTCTTTCTTTCATTCTAGAATCTCTAGTTAAGAAACCAGCTTTTTTAAGTGTCCCTCTTAGTTCTTCGTCAGATTTAATCAAAGCTCTTGATATTCCATGTCTTAGTGCTCCGGCTTGTCCTGTGAATCCACCGCCATGTACTAATGCAATTACATCATATTTGCTCAACGTCTCAGTTAATGCCAATGGTTGCTTTACTTCTCTTCTAAGAGTTGCATAATTGAAATATTCTTCAATTTCTCTTTTATTTATGATAATATTCCCTTCTCCAGGAACTAATCTAACTCTTGCAACAGAACTCTTTCTTCTTCCAGTTCCATAATAAGTTACTTTTGCCATTGAAACAATTCCTCCTTTCTATTAGGTATCTAATTATACGTTTAATTCTTCAGGTGCTTGTGCTTCATGTTTATGAACAGGACCTGCGAAAACTTTCAATTTAGTAAGCATTTTTCTGCCTAGTCTAGTTTTTGGAAGCATTCCTTTAACTGCACTCATTATTATCTTTTCAGGTTGCTCTGCAATCATTCTTCTGTATGGTATTTGTCTTAGTCCGCCTGCAAAACCTGTGTGATAAGTGTAGAATTTTTGATCTAATTTTTTTCCAGTTAACACTATTTTTTCAGCATTAACAACAACTACAAAATCTCCAGTATCTACGTGCGGAGTAAACTCTGGTTTATGCTTTCCTCTTAATACTGTAGCAATTTGAGTTGCCATTCTTCCTAAAGTCTTACCTTCTGCATCTACTATATACCATTTTCTTTCTATTTCGTTTGGTTTAGCTAAATAGGATTTCATTATTTCCCTCCTTCAAATAACATATTCTCGTATATATTTCTTCTATTATCTTTATTTAAAAATCCGGGGCATGTGGATTTTCTAAACAGATTCTTATAAATTGTAATACAACTAGCCGTGTGTGTCAAGGGTAAATTACTTTTTCTAAGAATAAACCTTGTGGTGGTGCTGTGCAACCTGCATATACTCTGTTTTTTGACTCTAATATATATTTCATATACTCAGGTGTAGTTTTTTTTCTGCCAACTTCCAATAAGGTTCCCACCATAATTCTAACCATATTGTAAAGAAATCCATTCCCTTCAAATGTTAAGTAAATGCTTTTATCTCTTTTACAAATATTTATGCTGTTAATAATTCTAACTGTGTTTTTGATATTACTATTTGCGGACATAAATGATTTAAAATCATGTCCCCCAATTAAAAATTGTGTAGCAGCTCGCATCAACTCAATATCTAGGGTCACTGGATAATAGTAACTATGCCTACTTAATAATGCACTTCTTATGCGGCTATTGTAAATATGATAACTATATGTTTTACCTATAGCGTGGTACCTTGCATTAAAATTCTTAGGCATTTCAAATGCTCTTACTATACTTACATCTTTAGGTAATAGTCCGTTCATTGCTTTTGGCAGTCTATCAATAGGTATTTTAGATTCGGTCTTAAAGTTTGCTGTTTGCGCTTTTGCATGTACTTTAGCATCTGTTCTACCTGCACCAAATATTTTAACTTCATGCTTTGCTATTTTTTTTATTGCTTTCATTATTTCTTTTTCTACAGTTCTGCCCTTAGGTTGTATTTGCCACCCGTTAAAATCTGTACCGTCGTACTCTATTTCTAGCATTATATTTCTCACAGTATCAATCCTAATAAAATATTTTTCATGTTCTAATATACAAAAAACTTTCCCTTTGTTTCACTAAGCAGCTTTCATCTTTCTACATAAGATATAAAACAGCAAATAATGAAAGAACAACTGCAATCGCTAAGAAGTCTCTCTTAAAGTATTTTAATTCCTTCATCCTTGTGCGCCCTTCTCCACCTCTATAGCATCTGGCTTCCATTGCCATTGCTAAGTCGTCTGCTCTTCTAAATGCGCTAATAAAAAGTGGTACTAATAGAGGCACTAAACTTTTTGAACGCTTTATTAAACTCCCGCTCTCAAAGTCTGCTCCTCTTGCCATTTGTGCTTTCATTATTTTGTCTGTCTCTTCTAGCAATGTTGGAATAAATCTTAATGCTATTGTCATCATCATTGCAAGCTCATGCGCTGGTACGCCAATTTTTTTAAAGGGATTTAATAAGCTTTCTATCCCATCTGTAAGTGTGATTGGGGAGGTTGTTAGTGTTAGTAGCGAAGTACCAATTACTAGCATAATTAGCCTAACTGCCATAAATGTGCCTTGGTATAAACCTTCCTCGGTAATATTTAAAGGTCCTATACTAATAATAATTTCTCCAGCAATCATAAAAGAATTAATCACTAAGGTAAATAAAATTATGAATGTTAAAGGCTTCAACCCTTTGATAATATATTTTATTGGAATTTTCGCAATCCGTATGCAACATATTACAAATATAGCGATAAATCCATATGCCATAAAATTTTCTACAAGAAATAAAGTAAGTATAAAAACAAATACAGCTATTATTTTAGTCCTTGGATCAAGTTTATGTATGACTGAACCCGTAGGATAGTGTTGTCCAATTGTTATGTCTTTAAGCATTTTTTTTGCCCCTTAGCCACTTTAATATTTCTATTTTTGCATCTTCTACTGTCAAAATATCTCTAGCGAATGGAATATTTTTATCCGCTAATATTCCCATCAGTTTTGTTATTTGAGGAACTCCTAGCCCTATAGCTTCTAATCTTTCAGATTCTCTAAAGACTGCTTTCGTTTCCCCTGTTAATAGTACTTTGCCTTCGTGCATTACAATAATTCTATCTGTAAGTTTTGCTATGTCTTCCATACTGTGTGATACTAAGATAATTGTATTCTTATATTTTTGATGAAGTAGTCTTATTTGTTCAAAAATCTCATCTCTTCCTCTGGGGTCAAGTCCTGCAGTAGGTTCGTCTAGTATAAGTATATCAGGCTTCATTGCAAGCACTCCTGCTATAGCTACCCTTCTTTGCTGCCCTCCACTTAGTTCAAAAGGAGAGCGCTCTTTTAATATTTCAAACGGAAGTTTTACAAGGTTCATTGCTTCTTTTACTCTATCATCAATTTCGTCGCTATTTAATCCTAAGTTCTTCGGACCAAATGCAATGTCTTTATATACTGTTTCTTCAAATAGTTGATGCTCTGGGTATTGAAATACTAGCCCTACTTTTTTTCTGATGTCAGCCAGCTTCACATTCTTGCTTGTGATGTCCATACCATCTACAATTATTTTCCCTTTATCGGGTTTCAATAGTCCATTAATATGTTGTATTAATGTAGATTTTCCTGAGCCCGTATGTCCTATTAATCCTATAAACTCTCCAGACATTATCTCTATGTTTATATCCTCTAATGCATTAGTTTGATGCGGACTACCTTCGTTGTATATATGAGTTAGATTTTTCATCGTAATTGACATATTTTCATCACCATTTCATCAACTGTTAAAACGTCAGCTGGTATATTAATTCCTTCTTTAGAAAGCACATAGGCAAGTTCGGTTACTTGTGGCACGTCTAAGCCAAGTTTTTTAAGCTTTTCTACTTGCTTAAAAACTTCTCTTGGTTTTCCTTGGATTACTATTTTGGAGTCTTCCATAACAATTACTCTGTCTGCATCTACTGCTTCTTCCATAAAATGTGTTATATGAATTATTGTGATTTTTTCTTCTTTGTTTAGTTTTTTTATTGTCTTCATCACTTCTCTTCTGCCTTCAGGGTCAAGCATTGCTGTTGGCTCGTCTAAAATTATGCAGTCTGGCCTCATAGCTATTATGCCTGCTATAGCAATTCTTTGTTTTTGCCCACCAGATAATAAATGTGGTGCTTTAAAACGATACGCATCCATACCAACTAAACTAAGCGAGCTTTCTACGCGTTCTATTATCTCTTCTCTTTTTACTCCTAAATTTTCAGGTCCAAAAGCTACATCTTCTTCAACAATTGTTCCTACTATTTGGTTGTCTGGATTTTGAAATACCATTCCAGCTATTTGTCTGATATCCCAAGTGTGCTTTTCATCTTGTGTATCCATCCCTTTTACTTCTACAATACCTTCCGTAGGTAATAACAGAGCATTCATATGTTTAGCTAAGGTTGACTTTCCTGAGCCATTATGCCCTATTATAACGATAAACTCGCCTTGTTTTATATCTAAAGATAAATCTTTAATTGCAACTAAATTTTCATCTTCGCTTTTGTATTCGTATGTTACATTATTAATATTTATCATTTGTTTGTTTTTCATGCCATTGCTCCCAATTATAATTTCTGTCATTTATTTTAGAATGTTAATCGATACTTATTATACCACAGTTCCACGTTATTTCTTAAAAGCATTGACAAAATGAATGAAATAAAAAAACGCATAAAATAACGCCTAATTTTCAATACTTAGTCGTTATTTTATATTTACAGTCTCAGGTTGAGGAAACAGAGTTCTCACAATTCTAATGAAGAACTGATGCTATGTAAATTCAAATTAGTAATATTATGCTACAAACAGACTAAACACTTACTACTTACCACTCTTTTTCTAGAGTCATTTTAGCTGTGCAATCTTGCCTTCTGACATTAGATAAACTGTCTTGCAAACATCCGCAATCATTTGGTTGTGAGTCACTATCAATATAGCTACGCCCTGCTTATTTAGCTTTTCAAAAAGAGTTAATATCTCTTTTTCGGTTTCTTCATCTAATGCTCCTGTAGGTTCGTCCGCTAAAATAATGTCGGGCTCTCTAATTAATGCGCGTGCAATCGCCACCCTTTGACACTCGCCACCTGAAAGTTCATAAGGATATTTATTTAACAATTCAAATATGCCAATTTTTCTCGAGATGCTTTCAACAAGCTGTTTTATTTCTCTTTTGTTTTTTCTTTTAAAATAAAGAGGTAGTGCAATATTGTCGAAAACCTTCTTTTGATTGATTAATGCATAAGTCTGGACAACAAAGCCTATTTTATCTCTTCTTAATTTTGCCTTGAGACTTTCGTTCCCTGAGTCAATTTCTTTATTATTATACTCATATACTCCTGAATCAGCTGTATCTAGTAGACCCAAAATATTAAGTAAAGTGCTTTTTCCTGCTCCACTTCTTCCCATTATACAAATCATATCACCTTTTGATATTTCTATCGATAAGTTATTTAATACAACTCTCTCTTTAAATTTCTTACTAATGTTTTTTAATTTTATTATCGTCACTAGTCGTCACCTCTTAGAATTCTAGATATGTTAATTTTATTCATCATGAAAAATGGATATATTCCTGATACTACACAAGTAATTACATATATCAAGCTAAGGGGCATTAAAGGTAATTTCCCATACAATATCCATCCAATCATGCTTGCAATGAGTAGTGCTAAAAAATTGATAATCAGTATTTCTAGCAATATAGATAAATAGATTACTTTCGAGCTAGTCCCATTCATTATGTAAATTGAATAATATCGTTTAAGCACTTTAATTTTTGCTGCCATATTTAATGATATACAAAATATAGATGATGCGAAGATGATAATTGTTAATATAAATAATAGTTTCTCAAAATGTTTGCCTTCTAGCCCCCACATTGTTGGATAAAATGCAGCATGCATCTCTAAAGCATATGGTACAATATCTAATTCATAACTTTTTTCTGTGAACATATTTTGTAGATAAGTCGAAGGAAACTCGGAATACAAAAATCCGCTACACTTATCTAAATATAGTTTCAACTCAAATTTTTTCTGCTCCCAATCTATAATTGTGTTAGTATTTGAATCAACATTTGTTGTTTTAAGTGCTGGCATAAGAATATACTTATTTAGAGACTTGATATTATATGTATCGTTATAAAAACTATTTTCAGATAAAAAACCTATAATTTTAGATTCAAAAGATTTTCCTAGGTAATACACTGTAATTTTATCACCAATATCTGAATAGGGGATATATTCGTATCCCATAATTATGGGCAAAAATTCATTATCTATATGATAGTCTTCTTCTTTAAACAGCCTTCCCTCATCTACTGTTAACTTAAAATGTTCAATGAAAGCATTGTTTACCTGTAAACTTTCATATGAACCTACCGGATCATGCCTTGATCCGTAAAAAATGTCAAACTTATTTGGAAAATAGTTGTTTTCAGCATGGAAATACTGACTTCCTACTACTATATATGTAAATTCATCTCTTGACAACTGCCATGAATAAAGTTTCTTTAATATGTTCACATTGTCAGTTTGCGAAAAAAACTGCCGTTCACTATCCCCTACAAAATTATCATTAACTTTATATAATCCTTTTGTCACATTCTCAAGATGATCTACACTTTTCTCTACAGATATATATATATTTAGAACTGTGATAACTAGGATTAAAGTAATTACAAATTGAAACAACAAAATATAACTTCTATTTCTTTTTACATTCAAAGATTTTTCTAAAATATGCAGTATCAATCTATAACACCCAGCTTTCTATTGTTAATTTTGGCAAGTCTGATTTTCACAATAACTACAAAATAAATTGAACTAATTATAAATATCGTAATAGAATTTATAATTATAGGTGTAAATATGAATGTATAACGCTTCATTATGAATATCATAGCAATCAGTGTCCCGATAATTAAACCACTAGATATAATACACATATATTCTTTGTACAAAAATTTATAAATGTACTCATCAGAACATCCATTTGCCTTATTAATTACAATTTCATTGTTTTTGTTGTCTAACCAAAAATATATTATTAAGGAGGTGTTAAACATTACAACAAACATAAACAGAACTGAGGTTATTGCTTGACTATTACTTGAATCAATAACATGCAAGATACTAAAATGCTGCTTACCAAATACAAGTACATCTCCAAACAAGCCCTCATTACCTAAAAAATCATAATTCACTTGTAAATTACTACCACTTATCGCATACTTAGAATCTAACTTCAACAAATCGTTGTTAAGTGTTAACATTAGCATATTATCCATTCTAGTAGGAATGCTATGCCCCAATATGCCTATTACTTCATAGGTTTTATTATAAAACTCCATGTAATATTTTCCATCACGCTCGTCAACTGGGATGTTTGCGCCGACAACAGCAAGTTTGCTATCATATTTAAACTCATTTTCATTGAAAAATCGGCCACTCTTCATATTAGGAAAATCAAACTCTCCTTTATAAATAACTCCTCTAACATTACTATATGATGGTAGCGTAGCATAGAATACAGTATCCATAGGCAATTTCTCATATAGCTTGCTGTGCTGCAAAGGGCTATTTGTTGCGCGAAAAAATAGAGTGTCCTTTTCATAAAAAGAATTGCTAATTTTTTGAAGTTTGGATATTTCAAAATTATATGTGATAGTAATCAAACTACCAAAAGCTAAAACAGCGAACATTAATAACAAAAAAATACTAACCATCTTTAATCTCACATGGCACCTCCTATTCTTGGATAGTCTAAAGATACATATAGTAGCAAGACGAAATTATATGACTAGTCCTCTACATGCTTTTATACATTATATTCCATAGTATGTTTTTGCAACTCCTGACTCTAAAGGTTTATAAAGCTCTGTACCTGACTGTGCGTACGATTTTCCTTGATTTATGCTCCATTCTCTTCCAGAATCCAGGTAAATTCTACCGCCCAGATACCAGGGCATCTCAAATCTAGCCCTAGTATAACTGTCAAGTTTTATAGTCCCCTGTGAAGCTTGAGTACTACCCCACACATATCTATAACCTCCATTCCACACAATACTAGCATCATGATCAAAATTTATCGAGCTCCTTATTGATACATGTTTTACATTATTAGGAATAGTTACGTTCTGGTTTGTTGAAATAACTAAGTTGGGATTAATACTTCTTTCATTAGACATCTCCTGTGCTGAAACAATTAAAACGCTAGAGACAAACATAATACTTGTAAGAGCAATAGCAATTGTTTTTTTCATGAAATTCCTCCTTGTTTTTTCTGAGCCATGTCAATATATGTCCATACTCCTACTATATTGTATTATTGTATTATTGTATTATTGTATAGTAAATTATTTCACTTGTCAATTAATTTTTCTAAAGTTTCCATACTTTTTCAGTTGTTTTAAGTAGTCATGTCGACTTCTAAACACTTCATAACAATTACTCTGTGGCGGCTACCGCTTCTTACATAAATTTAGTTGCATAAATTATAGCAATTCTCCTTTTATTGTTTAATTTATTGATAAAACTTTATGTGCTTTGCGAAGTTGTTTGATTATAACCAAGTCTAAAGTCGCGCAAACAAAAAACTCTCTTCGTATTTTCTACGAGAGAGTCTTTAAGTATTGTTATACTATACTAATTCAATTATTACTTCTTCAGCTGCATCGCCTTTTCTTTGTCCAAGTTTCATAGTACGAGTGTAACCACCGTTTCTGTCTTGGTACTTAGGTGCGATTTCCTCAAATAAACTTTTTACAACTTTTTCTTCTGTCATATAAGCTATAGCTTGTCTTCTTGCATGTAAATCTCCTCTTTTACCAAGAGTAATCATTTTCTCTACAAGTCTTCTAGTTTCTTTTGCTTTAGCTTCTGTTGTTTTCATCTTGCCATGTTTTAGTAGGCTTGTTACCAAATTTCTTAGCATAAGGTTTCTGTGTGCGCTTTCGCGTCCTAATTTCCTATACCCAGCCATACTTAGCACCTCCTTATCTATTGCTTGTTATTCCTCGCTCGCTTTAAGATTTAAATTTAATTCCTTGAGCTTTTTTTGTACTTCTTCAAGCGATTTTCTCCCAAGATTTCTTACTTTCATCATGTCGTCTTCTGCTTTTTTTGTGAGTTCTTCCACTGTATGGATTCCTGCTCTTTTTAAGCAGTTATACGACCTTACTGAAAGATCAAGTTCCTCTATCGTCAATTCAAGTACTTTTTCTTTTTTATCATCTTCTTTGTGAACCATAATTTCAACTTCTGCCACATGCTCTGTTAGAGAAACGAATAAATTCAAATGTTCATTCATTATCTTAGCCGCAAGCGCAACAGCTTCGTCAGGCTCTAAGCTTCCATCAGTTAATACTTCAAGTATTAGTTTGTCGTAGTCAGTTATCTGACCTACTCTTGTATTTCCAACAGAATAGCTTACTTTTCTTACTGGTGTAAAAATAGAATCTACCGGTATAACACCAATTGGCATCTCGTGGTATTTATTATTCTCCGCTTGTACATATCCTCTTCCACTAGCAATATTAATTTCCATATTCAGCTTTGCGTCCGAGCTTAGTGTGGCAATATGCATATCTGGATTCAATATCTCGACATCAGAATCTGCTATGATATCACCTGCGGTTATAATTCCTTCTTCATCAGCTTCTATTCTTACTGTCGCTGTGTTGCAGCCGTGCAACCTACTAACTAAGCTTTTCAAGTTCAAAATTATTTCAGTCACATCTTCTTTAACACCTGGAACCGTTGTAAATTCATGCAAAACTCCGTCTATTTTTACTGATGTAACCGCAACTCCTGGAAGAGATGATAGCATTATTCTCCTCATTGTATTTCCTAAAGTTATTCCGTATCCCCTCTCAAGAGGTTCAACAATGWANTTAGCAAAAGTACAATCATCACTTTGGTCAATARTCTCGACTTTTGGTTTTTCCATTTCTATCATAAACCCAAACCCTCCTTCTCTATTCAATTATATTACGAGGGTAAATGCTTCAACTGCTATTATCTGGAATAAAGCTCAATTATTAGATGCTCTTCAATTGGTAAATCTACATCTTCTCTTGAAGGCAACATAACAATTTTCCCCTCTAAATTTTCAATATCAGCTGATAGCCAGTTAGGCACTGTACCATTGAAATTCTCAGCTAAAGATTTTAATCTTTCAATTTTTTTAGATCTTTGCTTTACAGTAATAACGTCCCCTGCCTTAACTAAGTAAGAAGGGATATCTACTTTTTTGCCATTCACTAAGAAATGTCCGTGTACTACCATTTGTCTAGCTTGTGGTCTTGAGTCTGCAAATCCTAGCCTAAATATAACATTATCTAGGCGCGTTTCTAAGATTCTAAGTAGGTTATCTYCTGTAATCCCAGATTGCTTATCTGCCATCTCGAAATATTTTCTAAATTGAGACTCTAAAATACCGTAATGTCTTTTAGTTTTTTGTTTCTCTCTTAACTGAATCCCATAATTTGATAATTTTCTTCTGCTAAGACCATGTTGCCCTGGCGGTGCACTTTTTTTAGTGATACCACATTTTTCTGAATAACATCTCTCGCCTTTTAGATAAAGTTTAATGCCTTCTCTACGGCAGAGTCTACATACTGCATCTTTATATCTTGCCATTATAGCACCTCCTTGTTAATTATTATACTCTTCTTCGTTTTGGTGGTCTACAACCATTGTGAGGAATTGGCGTTACATCTTTAATTAAGCTAACTTCCAGCCCTGCGGCTTGTAGCGCTCTAATTGCTGCTTCTCTACCTGCTCCTGGTCCTTTTACATACACTTCTACTATTTTTAAACCATGGTCTGTCGCTTCTTTTGCAGCAGCTTCTGCCGCCATCTGCGCAGCAAAAGGAGTAGATTTTCTCGAACCTTTAAATCCAAGTTGCCCTGCACTTGACCATGCTATTGTATTTCCCTTCATATCTGTTAACGTAATGATTGAATTATTAAATGTAGATTGAATATGAGCTTGCCCACGTTCAATATTTTTACGTTCTTTTCTTTTGCGAACGATTTTTCTTTTACCCTTAGGCATGTTGTAGCCCCTCCTTTCTATTTTTTACTTTTTCTTGCGCCCAAATGCTCTCTTAGGTCCTTTTCTAGTACGTGCATTAGTTTTAGTCTTCTGCCCTCTAACAGGTAACCCCTTACTGTGGCGAATACCTCTGTAGCATCTAATTTCTTTAAGTCTCTTAATGTTCAAAGAAATTTCTCTACGCAAATCTCCCTCGATTTGATACGATCCATCAAGAGTTTTTCTTAATGAGTTAATTTCACCCTCAGTTAAATCTTTGACCCTTGTGTTCGGATTTATACCTGCTTCTCTTAATATGTCATTAGAAGTCTTACGCCCAATCCCAAATATATAAGTTAATCCTATTTCTACTCTTTTATCTCTTGGTAAGTCAACACCAGCAATTCTGGCCATACGAGAATACACCTCCTGTTTCTATTCACATCCACATTAAACTCAACTCTTCTATTATATAAAGTTCGCTTAGAATTTCTTTTGATCAGCCGCTCTAGCAAACTAAATACCTCAGTGAACAATATATCACTAAACAACTTAAAACTCCAGCATAATTTACTAACCTTGTTTTTGTTTATGTCTAGGATTCTCACAAATTATCATTACTCTACCTTTTCGCTTAATTATTTTACATTTTTCGCAAATTGGTTTTACTGAAGCTCTCACTTTCATTGCAATCCCTCCTCAACTACTTCTTTCTCCACGTAATTCTACCGCGTGTTAAATCATAAGGCGATAGCTCAACAGTAACCTTATCTCCTGGCAAAATTCGAATAAAATGCATTCTTAATTTTCCTGAGAGATGTGCTAAAATCTCGTGCCCGTTTTCAAGCTGTACAACAAACATTGCATTTGGAAGTGCTTCTTTAACACTGCCTTCTACTTCAATCGCATCTTGTTTCGACATATGGGAATCAAACCTCCAATTTTAATTTCGGGATCTTACACCCAATCTTTCTAACTCTCTTCTAATAAAGGCGTTATTAATCTTTTTCTTGTGCTCAGCGCGATATTTTAGTTCTTCTGATATGATGTTTAGTTTTGATATATGTTTAATTTTTTTCTTCTTTGGCTTGTCAATTTTTCTTAAACTGCCGTCACAAATCAAAACGTATTCTTCATCAAGTTCAGCTACTACTAAAAATATCTTGCCTTTATCTCTGCCTTTATTTGAACGAACTACACGTCCTATTGCAAAATCATTATCATACACCGTATCACCTCTTTTAAACAACCTTAAGCTGGGTCAATAATTCAGGTTCACCTTCGGTAATAGCAACCGTATGCTCATAATGTGCAGAGTTTTGCCTGTCTAGAGTAGAAACCGTCCAGTTATCTGGCATAACTTCAACATTATACACTCCAGCATTTATCATTGGCTCTATTGCTAGTACCATACCCGCTTTCAAGCGCGGACCCTTACCAGGTCTGCCGAAATTAGGTATTTGTGGTTCCTCATGCATTTTTGTGCCTATTCCATGCCCTACGTAATTTCTCACTATAGAGAATCCATATTTTTCAGCATGTGTTTGAATTGCATGTGATATGTCAGATAACCTAAACCCTTCTTTTGCGCATTTTAGACCTTCATAAAAACTCTCTCTTGTAATATCAATTAGCAATTGTGCTTTCTTACTTATTTGACCTACTCCATGAGTCTTTGCTGCATCGCCAAAATAACCTTTATATAGCGCTCCGATGTCAATACTAATGATGTCACCATCTACAAGTTTGTTTGATCCTGGGATTCCGTGCACTACTTCGTGATTAATCGAAGTACATATGCTAGCAGGGAAACCACCATATCCTTTAAATGCAGGAACAGCTCCTTGCTCTCTGATAAAAGATTCTGCTATTTCATCTAGTTCTTTGGTTGTAATCCCAGCTTTGATTGCCGTCTTTAACAATTTATGCGTTTTAGCAACTATTTGACCAGCTTTAAGCATTATATCAATTTCTCGTCGAGATCTTATATAAATCATACTTTATCTTTCCTCAGCAATTTAAATATTTCTTCTAAAACCATATCAATTGGTTTTTGTCCATCTATAGTAGCTAAAACCCCACTGCTCTTATAGTATTCAATGAGCGGCGCTGTTTCTCTAAGATAAACTTCAATTCTCTTTGACACAGTTTTTTCATTATCATCTGGTCTTTGGTAAAGTTCTCCACCGCATAGTTCACAAGAGTCAGGATTTTTAGAAGGTTTGAACAGCACATGGTATGTTGCTCCACATTCCTTACAAATTCTCCTGCCAACTGCTCTTTCTACCAAAATGCTCTTATCAACTTGAATGTTTATTGCAAAATTCAAGCTGATATTTGAATTATTCAGTATAGTATCTAGTGATTTTGCTTGAACAATTGTTCTCGGGAAACCATCAAGTAAAAAACCATTTTTGCAATCTTCTTGCTTTAATCTATCTTCTACAATTTCAACAACAAGATCATCCGGCACAAGCAAACCACTATCTAAAATGCTTTTTGCTTTTAAACCTAACTGAGTTCCTTGCTTAATGTTTAGTCTGAATATGTCACCAGTCGAAATATGTGGAATACTAAATTCTTTTGCTACAGACACAGCCTGCGTACCTTTACCTGCTCCAGGTGGTCCTAGTAGTATTAGTCTCATTATACCATCTCCTAGCGAAAGATTCTGGGGGTAACCCCCATGAATAATTACTTCAAAAATCCTTGATAATGTCTCATAAGCATTTGTGCTTCAACTTGTTTCATTGTCTCTAATGCTACTCCTACTGCGATTAATAGTGCAACTCCACCAAATGCAATTTGCATTCCAGTAAGCCTCATTATAAGTGTAGGCATAAGAGCAATTGATGCTAAGAATACTGCACCTGCTAATGTAATTCGATTAAGCACCTTAGTAAGATATTCTGATGTCGGTCTTCCAGGTCTTATTCCAGGAATAAACCCACCATTTTTTTTCATATTATTTGCGACTTCAATTGGATTAAAAGTTATAGCGGTGTAAAAATATGTGAATCCAATTATTAGTAGTGCGTTTAATAGCATATAGAAGCCTACTCCAAATATGTTGGTACTTGCAGGTGAAAGCCAAGTATTAATAAAGTCTGCAAACCACGAATTTGGCCAAAATGTAGACATCATTTGTGGCATGGTTAGTAAGGATGTCGCAAATATTACCGGAATTACTCCAGCTTGATTTACTTTAAGAGGTATATGTGTACTCTGTCCACCATACATCTTTCTTCCAACAACTCTTTTAGCATACTGTACAGGTATTTTTCTAGCACCTTGATGAATAGCTACTACTCCAGCAATGATTGCAACGCTGAGTACTAAAAACACTACGAGCGCAATGATGGATATTTCACCTTCTCTTGCTAACAAGAATGTTCTGTATGCACTACTTGGTACTCTTGATACTATACCAGAGAATATAATCAAAGAAATTCCATTGCCGATACCTTTTTCTGTTATTTGCTCACCGAGCCACATTAAAAATGCTGTGCCTGCTGTAAGTGTTAAAATAACAGTTATTAGAGTAAATGTTGTTGTGTCAATTAAYGCACCTCTAAACAAACCAATAGTAGTTCCAGTAGCCTGAATCAGAGCTAAAACTACTGTTGCATATCTTGTATACTGCGCTATTTTCTTTCTTCCTGTTTCGCCCTCTTTTGCTAATGCTTCTAAGCTTGGAATCGCTATAGTAAGAAGGTTCATAATAATAGATGCTGTAATATACGGAGTAATACTTAGTGCGAATATAGTCATATTACCAAACGCACCACCTGAGAACAAGTCAAAAAATCCTAGTATCCCAGCTTGATCTACGATGTTTCTTACTACAGATACATTCATTCCAGGAACTGGAATTACAGCACCAAATCTAAATACTGCTATCATGAGCAAAGTAAATATAATTTTCTTTTTTAAATCAGGAATTTTCCATGCATTTTTTAAGGCTGATATCACCTATATCACCTCTGCCTTTCCTCCGACAGCTTCAATCTTCTCAATAGCTGTCTTAGTAAATTTCGTAGCTTTAATTCTTAAGCTCTTCTCTAAGTTGCCATCTCCTAATATCTTAAGCCCATTCTTTTCAATTTTTTTAATAACACCTTGTTCCTTTAAAAACTCTGCTGTTATTTCTGCGTTATTATCAAATTTATTAAGTGTTTCAATATTGATTACATTATATATTTTTCTAAACGGATTATTAAAACCTCTTTTAGGTAGTCTTCTGATTAAAGGCATTTGTCCACCTTCAAAGCCTGGTCTTACTCCACCACCACTTCTAGAGTTTTGGCCATTTGCACCTCTACCTGATGTTTTACCTATTCCACTACCAGCACCTCGCCCTTTTCTCTTTCTAGCTCTTACAGCACCTTTTGCGGGTCTAAGTTCATGCAGTTTCATACTATCACCTCCTATTGTTACTCTTCGTGTACTTCAACCATATGTTTAACTACGTTAACCATACCTCTACTCATAGGATTATCTGGAAGTGTAACAACCTGCCCAATTTTTTTTAATCCAAGAGCTTCTACAGTTTTTCTCTGTTTTGGTAGTCTACCGATAACGCTTTTAGTTAATTTTATTTTCAACGTTTTAGCCATAGATTTCCCCTCCTATTCTAAGAGCTCAGAAACAGACTTACCTCTTAGTTTTGCAACTTCTTCAGCTCTTTTAAGTTGCATAAGTCCATCTATTGTAGCACTAACCATGTTTCTTGCATTGTTTGATCCTAGTGATTTAGCACGAACATCTTTTAATCCCGCTAATTCAAGCACTGCACGCACAGGTCCTCCTGCAATTATTCCAGTACCTTCTCTAGCAGGCATTATCAGAACATTTCCAGCTCCGAAGTGACCAAGTGCTTCATGTGGTATTGTAGTTCCCACTATTGGTACAGCTATTAGGTTCTTCTTTGCAGCTTCAATACCTTTTCTAATTGCATCAGGTATTTCCATAGCTTTTCCTGATCCAACACCAACGTAACCATTCTCATCTCCTACAACTACTAAAGCAGTGAATCTAAAGTTTCTACCACCTTTAACAACTTTTGTAACACGCTTTATATCAATAACTTTTTCTTTGATGTCTAGTTGGCTAGCGTCAATAAGTTTCTTTCGTAGCATATGTTTACCTCCTTCACCTTAAAATTTAAGACCGCCTGCTCTTGCTCCGTCTGCAAGGCTTTTTACTCTTCCGTGATAAATGTAGCCTCCACGATCAAATACAACAGTCTCTATTCCTTTTTCTTGTGCCTTTTTTGCTAGTAGTTTGCCTACAGCTTCAGCAGCTTCTTTGTTACCTGTAAATTCAAACTGATCCTTAATTTCTTTATCAAGTCCAGATGCTGCTACTAGAGTTATTCCAGCAACATCATCAATAATTTGTGCATGTATGCTTTTAAGGCTTCTATATACATTCAATCTTGGACGTTCAGGAGTACCCTTAACTTTTCCACGAACTCTTCTATGTCTTTTCTGTCTATTCATGTTTTTGTTAGTCTTCTTAAACACCTATTTCACTCCTTTCACTTACTTCCCAGTTTTACCTTCTTTGCGTCTAACTACTTCGCCTTCGTATCTAACGCCTTTTCCTTTATAAGGTTCTGGTTTTCTTTTTTCTCTAATCTTAGCAGCATAGTTTCCTACACGTTGCTTGTCAATTCCTTTAATGATAATCGAAGTTTGCTTAGGTACTTCTACAGTAATCCCGTCTGGTTCTTCCATTTCAACTGGGTGCGAATACCCTAGAGACAAAACTAATTTTTTTCCTTCTTTTTTAGCTCTATACCCTACACCTACAAGCTCTAATTTTTTTTCATACCCTTTAACTACTCCCGTTACCATGTTCGCAATTAAAGTTCTTGATAGACCATGTAGAGATTTATGTTTTTTATTATTTGTCGGTCTGCTTACCACAAGCGTTTTGTTCTCTTGACTTATCTTCATTTCTTGTACTATCTGTTGTCCTAATTCACCTAGTGGTCCTTTAACAGATACAAAGTTTTTTTCGTCTACAGCAACAACTACACCTTCAGGTATTTCTATTGGCATTAAACCTATTCTTGACATGCTTGCACCTCCTTCTAGTTGATTGTGGCTACCAAATGTATGCTATTACTTCGCCACCAACGCCTTCTTTTCTTGCTACTTTATCTGTTAGCAAACCTTTCGATGTTGAAATAACTGCTATTCCGAGTCCACCAAGTACACGTGGTATCTCTGTTTTTCTAGCATATACTCTAAGTCCAGGTTTTGTTATTTTTTTAATTCCAGTTAACACTTTTTCTTTATTTTTACCATACTTTAATTGTATTCTCAGTATACCTTGTTTTCCATCTTCTATAATATCATAGCCTTTTATAAATCCTTCATTAAGCATAATAGTAGCTATCTCTTTTTTTAGATTTGAACTAGGAATGTCAACACTTTTGTGTTTCACAGCATTAGCATTTCTTACACGTGTTAGCATATCTGCGATTGGGTCTGTCATTGTCATTTTATTACCTCCTCTCAGGTATTACCAGCTAGCTTTTCTAACTCCAGGAATTTGTCCTTTATAAGCTAGTTCTCTAAAACATATACGGCATACGCCGAATTTACGTAGCACTGAGTGCGGTCTTCCACAAATGTTACATCTAGTATATTCTCTAGTTTTGTATTTTTGTTTTCTACTTTGCTTGACTTTTAACGCTTTCTTAGCCACTTGTTTTCCCTCCTTAACTTACTTAGAAAATGGCATTCCCATTAACCTCAGAAGTTCTCTGCATTCTTCATCTGTATTAGCCGTAGTTACAAATACTATATCCATACCACGCACTTTTTCTACTTTATCATAGTCAATTTCCGGAAATATCATTTGTTCTTTTACGCCAATTGCATAATTACCTCTTCCGTCAAAAGAATTTTGCTTTACTCCTCTAAAGTCACGAACTCTTGGTAGAGAAATATTTATTAATCTCTCAGCAAAATCAAACATTTTACTCCCTCTAAGCGTTACTTTAGCACCTATTGGCATGTTTTCTCTAAGCTTGAAATTTGAAACAGATTTCTTTGCTTTTGTTATTACTGGTTTTTGTCCTGCAATAGCTTCAAGTTCTTTAACTGCTTGCTCCAAATTTTTTGCATTATCTTTAGCATCACCTACACCCATGTTTAAAACTATTTTTTCAAGTTTAGGTACTTGCATAACATTTTCATAAGAAAATTTATCCATCATTGCTGATATAATTTCATTCTTATATATTTCTGCTAGTCTAGCCATAATGATTCAACCTCCTTTCAGCTCACTAATCTAAAACTTCGCTCGTCTTCTTACTTACTCTAACTTTTTTACCGTCAGCTAATATTTTGATTCCTGTTCTTACTCCTTGGTTTGCTTTTTTATCAAAGAGCAAAACGTTTGAAGAATGAATTGCAGCTTCTTGCGTAATTATTCCGCCTTGTTGAGCTTGTTGTGTTGGCTTTTGATGCTTTTTCACCATACCTACACCTTCTACTATTACACGACTATTTTTTCGATCTACATTTAAAATCTTACCTTTTTTACCTTTATCTTTTCCTGATATTACAACTACCGTATCACCTTTTTTTACGTGCATCGTGACACCTCCTTCTTAGAGTACTTCAGGAGCTAATGATACTATTTTCATAAACTTTTTATCTCTTAGCTCTCTTGTTACTGGTCCAAATATACGTGTTCCAGTGGGTTGTTTATCTTCTTTAATAATCACTGCTGCATTTTCATCAAATTTTATATACGTGCCATCTTTACGTCTAATTGTCGCTACAGTTCTTACAACTACTGCTCTAACGATTTCACCTTTTTTAACAACTCCGCCTGGCGTTGCATTTTTAACAGTACATACTATCTCATCGCCTACTCTTGCATATCTTTTTCTTGTTCCACCTAAAACTCTTATGCAAAGCACTTCTTTTGCACCTGAATTATCAGCGATTTTCAAACGAGACTCTTGTTGTATCATACCGATGCCTCCCTTCGAATAGCTCTATTTTGCTTTTTCCATTATTTCAATAAGTCTCCATCTTTTATCTTTAGATAGTGGTCTTGTTTCCATGATTTTCACTCTATCACCGATTTTGCACTCATTGTTCTCATCATGAGTTTTAAACTTTTTAGTTCTTTTTACTGCTTTTTTATATAATGGGTGACGTTTAGATGTTTCAACTAAAACAACTATAGTCTTATCCATTTTATCACTTACTACTCGACCCATTCTGGTCTTTCTTAGTGCTCTCTCCACAAAATTAGCCTCCCTTCAAAACTTAAATCAAACTATGCTCTAAATTGTTTGATTTCTCTTTCGCGAATCACTGTCTTAACTCTTGCAATGTCTTTCCTGACAGTACGTATTTTTAAAGGGTTTTCTAGCTGTCCTGTAGCTAATTGAAAACGCAAGTTAAACAGTTCACTTTTTGAATCTAGTAGCTTTTGATTTAATTCAACATCTGTTAGGTCTCTTAAACTATTAGCTCTCATCAGCTTCACCACCCTTTGTTTCTAATTCTTCACGTGTTACAAATTTACATTTAATGGGTAGTTTGTGAATAGCAAGTCTCATTGCTTCTTTCGCTGCTTCTTCAGTTACTCCAGCAATTTCAAACATAACTCTACCAGGTTTTACTACTGCTACCCAAAACTCCGGCGAGCCTTTCCCCGAACCCATTCGTGTTTCAGCGGGTTTTTTAGTTACGGATTTGTGTGGGAATATTTTAATCCACACTTGCCCACCTCTTTTAACAGATCTTGTCATCGCAATACGCGCTGCTTCTATTTGATTGGAAGTAATCCAAGCTGGTTCAAGTGCTACTATTCCGTACTCACCGTATGATACCTTGTTTCCTCTTGTTGCTTTACCACGCATTTTGCCTCTGTGGACTTTTCTTCGTTTTACTCTCTTAGGCATTAACATACGTTATTCCTCCTTCCTATAAGGCATATTGCTATTTATTATATTGCTTTCTAGGTCTTCTATCTCTTGGTTTAGGTCTTTTAGCATTTTCTTTAGCTTCTAACTCTTCTATAGTTTGCCCTGGTAGTACTTCACCTTTGTAGATCCATACTTTAACTCCAAGCTTTCCATAAGTTGTAGTTGCTTCATAAAACCCATAATCAATATTCGCTCTTAATGTATGCAGTGGAACCCTTCCTTCGTTGTATCCTTCGCTTCTTGCCATTTCGGCGCCGCCAAGTCTACCAGCAGTTAGAACTTTGATTCCCTTTGCACCTGAACGCATTGCTCTTTGCATTGCTTGCTTCATAGCTCTTCTAAATGAAATTCTTCTCTCCAAAGAAAAAGCAATGTTTTCTGCAACTAGCTGTGCATCTAAATCAGGTCTTCTTATTTCTACAACATTTACAACTGCTTTTTTATTAGTCATTTTTTCAATTTCGTTTCTAAGCTCTTCAACGCCTYGACCGCCTTTACCAATTACCATCCCTGGCTTAGCAGTGTGCACACTCACTCTAACACGGTTGTTCGCAGCTCTTTCAATAACAGTCTTAGAAATTCCTGATAAGAAAAGCTTCTTTTTAATATGTTTTCGAATATCATAATCTTCTTTTAAGAAAACTGAAAAATCTTTTTTATTAGCATACCATTTGGCGTCCCAGTCTTTAATGATTCCGACTCTCAATCCGTGTGGATTTACTTTTTGACCCATTCATTTCCCTCCTTCTTTATTTCTCTTTTAGTACAACTCCAATATGACTTGTTCTTTTTCTTATTGTTGTCGCTCTTCCCATCGCACGTGGTCTAAACCTTTTCATCGTAGGTCCTTGGTTCGCATATATTTCTGCTACAAACAGCTTTTCCCTATCTAAATCATGGTTGTTTTCCGCATTTGCTGCAGCTGAGTGAATCAACTTATAAATAACTTGTGCAGCCGCCTTTGGTGTAAATTTTAGAATTGCTAATGCTTCGTCAACTCTTTTTCCTCTTACAAGGTCTACCACAAGTTGTGCTTTTCTTGGAGCAATTCGTATATATCTTGCTATTGCTTTAGCTTCCACAATAACAGCCTCCTTTCTTAATGAAAATACAACTAAATTCTCTTTGTAGTCTTCTCTGTATTCCCATGCCCTCTAAAAGTTCTTGTGAGTGCAAATTCACCTAGTTTATGCCCAACCATATCTTCAGTGATGTAAACAGGAATATGTCTTCTTCCATCATGAACAGCAATCGTGTGCCCTATCATTGATGGAAAAATAGTTGAAGATCGCGTCCACACTTTTATTACGCGCTTTTCGCCTTTTTTGTTCATTTCTTCTATTTTCCTAAGCAACCCTTTGTGAACAAAAGGCCCCTTTTTTGATGATCTACTCATTCATCTTCCTCCTTTCAGAAGCTTCTAGGTCGATTTAATTCCTACTATCTACCTATTTTTTTCTTCTGGAAACAATATACTTGTTAGAATGTTTGTTTTTGTCTCTAGTTTTGTATCCAAGTGTAGGTTTACCCCAAGGTGTTACAGGTGACGGTCTACCAATTGGCGCTCTACCTTCTCCTCCACCGTGTGGATGGTCACATGGATTCATAACTGACCCTCTAACCGTTGGTCTAATACCCATATGTCTTTTACGTCCAGCTTTACCTATTGTAATGTTCTCATGATCAGGATTTCCTACTTGACCAATTGTAGCTTTACAATTAATTGGAATATATCTCATTTCGCTTGAAGGCATTCTTATAAGTGCATTCTTTCCTTCTTTAGCCATAAGTTGCGCTGAGTTTCCAGCAGATCTTGCTATTTGACCACCTTTACCAGGTTTCATTTCAATATTGTGAACTATAGTTCCCACTGGAATGTTAGCTAATGGTAAAGCATTTCCTGTTTTTATATCTACATCAGGTCCTGAAGTAATCATATCTCCAACATTTATTTTATATGGCGCTATAATGTATCTTTTCTCGCCATCTACGTAATGTAGAAGAGCTATGTTTGCTGATCTGTTAGGATCATACTCTACAGATGCCACTTTTGCTGGTATGCCATCTTTATTTCTCTTGAAATCAATTATTCTATACTTACGTTTTGCTCCCCCACCACGGTGGCGAACAGTAATTTTACCGTGAACATTTCTACCACCCGACTTAGTAAGAACGCTTAATAATGATTTTTCAGGATCTTTTTTTGTTATTTCTTCAAAAGTAGAAACTGTCATTTGTCTTAACGCCGGCGAAGTAGGTTTAAACTTCTTGATGCCCATATTCTGCACCCTCCTTTATAACTTGCATATTCTTGCTCTAAATCTTATCTTTACATTCCTTCAAAGAATTCAATCTCTTTGCTCTCTTCTTTTAACTGAACTATTGCCTTTTTCCAACTAGATCTTTGTCCTCTAGTTTTTCCAAGTCTTTTAAATTTTCCTATCATATTCATTGTGTTAACTTTTTTTACTTTCACTCCGAATATACTTTCTAAGGCTTTTCTAATTTCAGTCTTATTTGATCTTTTGCAAACCACAAAATGGTATTTCTTGTCAGCGGTGTCTTCCATGCTTTGTTCTGTAATAATTGGTTTTATAATGATGTCATGTGGATTCGTCATTATACGTACACCTCCTCCACTTTTTCAACAGCAGCTTTTGTTATTATAAAGTTGTCGTACTTTAGGATGTCGTAGACGTTAATTGTATTAGTTAATGCAGTTACAACACCTGGGATGTTGTTAGCTGATCTAATTAGCATGTCGTCTTTTTCTAGCATAACAATAAGCGCTTTTCTCTTTACTCCTAGATTCTTTAGAATGTTCACCATATCTYTCGTTTTAGGTGCATCAAAGCTTAAATCATCAAGGACAATAATCTCGTTACTAGCTACTTTCGCGGACAATGCACACTTCATTGCAAGTCTCTTGATTTTTTTTGGTATTGTGTAACTATAATCTCTTGGCTTAGGTGCGAAAGTAACTCCACCACCAGCCCATAATGGTGAACGAATCGTACCATGTCTAGCTCTACCAGTTCCTTTTTGTTTCCACGGCTTTCTACCACCGCCTCGAACTTCTGATCTAGTTTTAGCAGATTGCGTTCCTTGTCTTTTGTTTGCAAGCTGATTTTTCACAACTTCGTATAATACATGTTCGTTTATCTTTGCTCCAAATATATTTTCACTTAACWCCATTTCAGAAACTTGTTCTCCTGAAATATTGTAAACAGCTACTTTAGGCATAGCATATCCTCCTTCCTGTTATAGCATTATTTCCCTTGCTTTAATGTTTCTTTTATTACTAACAACCCTTTTTTAGGACCTGGCACTGCTCCTTTTATTAAAAGAACATTTTTTTCCATNYCYAYYWTNMYMWTTTCTWMGTTTTGAACTGTAATTTGTACGTTACCCATGTGTCCTGGCAGTTTTGTACCTTTAAATACACGACCAGGGTAAGTAGCAGCTCCTAGTGATCCAGGTCTTCTATGATGTCTTGAACCATGTGTTTCTGGTCCTCTACTATGACCATGTCTTTTTATAACTCCTTGGAACCCTTTACCTTTTGAAGTCCCTGTAATGTCTACGCGCTCACCATCTTTGAATAGATCAGCATTCATTTCTTGTCCTACTTCATAATCATCAGTTTGCTCTACTCTAAATTCTTTTAGCTTGCGTTTTGGAGTTACTCCTGCTTTTTCAAAATGTCCCTTTGTAGGCTTGTTAACATTTTTTTCTTTCTTTGCTCCATAACCTACTTGAATAGCGTTATATCCGTCTTTGTCAATAGTTTTAACTTGGACGATGCTATTTGGATCAATTTGTAAAACTGTTACAGGAATCATTAATCCATCGCTATTAAATATTTGTGTCATTCCTAGTTTTCTTCCAATCAAACTTTTCATACTGCACCTCCTAATTTTCTTACAGCGGATTATGCTATACGCACAATCATACTAAGAAAAGATGAGCTTTTCCATCTCTTAATCTTAGCTGTATTTTGTAGCTCTTACAATTTTATTTCAATATCAACGCCTGCTGGCAAGTCAAGCTTCATTAACGAGTCTACAGTTTTTGGCGTAGGTCTCAAGATATCAATTAGTCTTTTATGAGTCCTTTGTTCAAACTGCTCTCTTGAATCCTTGTACTTATGGACCGCTCTTAGTATTGTAATAATTTGCTTTTCTGTAGGCAGTGGAATTGGTCCTGAAACCTCTGCACCACTTCTTTTCGCTGTTTCTACAATTTTGATTGCAGATTGATCTAATAATTTATGATCATAGGCCTTTAATCTAATTCTAATTTTTTGTCCTGCTTTACTTGAAGCCAATATGTTTCCCTCCTTCACATCGCACGCGATTTTTTACGTACGACTCACCGATACACTGTTCCGGGTGTTCCTTTATAAAAAACAATAATCGCAACATGCACAGTTCTTGTCGCCCGATTCATAGATCTAGACGCTTCTCCACGAAAATTTCCTAGTAGCAACCTTTCGCTTGCCTGCGCGCTGCGCGCAAGCCGGTATCATCGCAGCATTTTACACACTCGTATATTTTACATCATAAATACTATTAAAGCAAGTGTTTTTTTATTTTCCTCATAAAATATTATTTATTCTAGACGAAGGGGCTATAGCCCCTTCGTCTAGTTATGATTTATTACTTCTGTTTTTGTAGTATTATTCTATAATTGAAGCAACAACACCAGCACCAACAGTTCTTCCGCCTTCTCTAATTGAGAATTTTAGGCCTTCTTCAATAGCGATTGGACTTATTAATTCAATCTCCATTGCTATGTTGTCTCCTGGCATTACCATCTCTACTCCGTCTGGTAATTTAACATTTCCTGTTACATCTGTTGTTCTAAAGAAAAATTGTGGTCTGTACCCGTCAAAGAATGGTGTATGTCTTCCACCCTCTTCTTTTTTAAGTACGTATACTTCTGCTTTGAATTTTTTATGTGGCATGATTGAGCCAGGTTTAGCTAATACTTGCCCTCTTTCTATTTCTGTTCTTTGAATCCCTCTTAGTAACAGTCCTACGTTGTCTCCTGCTTCTCCGTAGTCTAGCAGTTTTCTAAACATTTCTACTCCTGTTACTACTAGTTTTCTTCTTTCTTCGCTTAATCCTACTAGTTCTACTTCTTCTGATATGTTTATTTTTCCTCTTTCGATTCTTCCTGTTGCCACTGTTCCTCTTCCAGTTATTGAGAATACATCTTCTATTGGTAGTAGGAAAGGCTTCTCCGTTTCTCTTACTGGCTCTGGTACGTATTCGTCTATTGTTTCAAACATTTTTACTATTATGTCTGCATATTCTCCGTCTRGATCTTCTAATGCTTTTAGTGCTGATCCTCTAATGATTGGTGTGTCATCTCCTGGAAAGTCGTACATGTCTAGTAGTTCTCTTACTTCCATTTCTACTAGTTCTAGTAGTTCTTCGTCGTCTACCATGTCACATTTGTTTAGGAATACTACGATGTATGGCACTCCTACTTGTCTTGACAACAGGATATGTTCTCTTGTTTGTGGCATTGGTCCGTCTGCTGCTGATACTACTAGTATAGCTCCGTCCATTTGTGCTGCTCCTGTTATCATGTTCTTTACGTAGTCAGCATGTCCTGGGCAGTCTACATGTGCGTAATGTCTGTTTGGTGTTTCATACTCTACATGTGCTGTTGAGATTGTTATTCCTCTTTCTCTTTCTTCTGGTGCTTTGTCAATTTGGTCAAATGCTACTACTTCGCCTGTTCCAAATCTTTTGTTTAGCGTTGCTGATATCGCCGCTGTTAATGTTGTTTTCCCATGRTCTACATGTCCTATTGTTCCTATATTTACATGGGGTTTATTTCTTTCAAATCTCTCTTTTGCCATTTTTCTTTCCTCCTAAAAAATTATATTTCATAATAACTATATTATATACTGTTAAATTAGATATAGATTCACAAAACCCTTTATTTACCTGCTACAACTTTTTCTGCTACACTCGCTGGTACTTTCTCGTAATAAGCAAAGTGCATTGAGTATGTTGCTCTACCTTGAGATTTAGAACGCAAGTCAGTTGAGTATCCAAACATTTCAGATAAAGGCACGTATGCTTTAATCACTTGTACTCCACCCGTTCTAGGCTCCATACTCTCAATTTTACCACGTCTTGAGTTTATGTCCCCGATGACATCACCTAAATAATCTTCAGGCGTAACAACTTCTACCTTCATACACGGCTCAAGCAATACTGGTTTCGCTTTATTCATTCCTGCTTTAAAGCCCATTGACCCAGCAATTTTAAATGCCATCTCCGATGAGTCTACATCATGGTAAGAACCATCGTAGAGCTCAACTTTAACGTCAACAACCGGGTAAGCTGCAAGTACTCCGTTTAACATCGCTCCTTGAATTCCAGCATCTACAGCAGGAATATACTCTCTTGGAACAGTTCCCCCAACAACTTTATTAACAAATTCGTAACCAGCGCCAGGTTCTTGAGGAGTAATTCTTAGTTTGACATGTCCATATTGTCCACGTCCACCTGATTGTTTTGCGTATTTACCTTCAACCTCAACATATTCAGTAATTGTTTCTTTATAAGCAACTTGAGGTCTACCAACATCAGCTTCAACTTTAAACTCTCTCATCATTCTGTCTACAATAATCTCTAGATGTAGCTCTCCCATTCCAGAGATAATCGTTTGTCCTGTTTCTTCGTCTGTGTATGTTCTAAATGTCGGGTCTTCTTCTGATAGTTTTTGTAAGGCAATACCCATTTTTTCTTGCCCTGCTTTTGTTTTAGGCTCTATAGCTACCGAAATTACTGGCTCTGGAAACTCCATAGATTCTAATACAACTGAATGGTCAGGATCACAAAGAGTATCTCCTGTAGTTGTTGATTTCAACCCTACTGCTGCTGCAATGTCTCCAGCATAAACTTCTTTTATTTCTTCTCTAGAGTTGGCATGCATTTGCAGTATTCTTCCTATTCTCTCTTTCTTGTTTTTCGTTGAATTGAGAATGTAAGAACCTGACTTTAAAACTCCAGAGTAAACCCTAAAAAAAGCAAGTTTACCAACATAAGGATCAGTCATAATTTTAAAAGCTAAAGCTGAAAACGGTTCGTCATCTGAAGCTTTTCTAGTAATTTCTTCATCGTTTTCAATTGACATCCCACTAATATCAGGTATATCCACTGGAGAAGGCATGTATGCTACTATTGCGTCTAGAAGCATTTGTACCCCTTTGTTTTTGTAAGAAGCTCCACAAAAAACTGGTGTTATCTGTACATTAATAGTTGCCATTCTTATTCCACTGATAATTTCTTCTTCAGTTAATTTTTCGCCCTCTAAATACTTCATCATTAGCTCTTCGTCAGTTTCCGAAATAGCTTCAACCAGTTTTTCACGATATTCTATTGCTAATTCCTGCATGTCAACTGGTATTTCTGTCTCTTCGATAATATTACCTAACTCATCTTTAAATATATATGCCTTCATATTTACAAGATTAATGATTCCAGTAAAGGTCTCTTCTTTGCCTATTGGCAACTGTATTGCTACAGGAATCGCACCTAATCTGTCTTTCATCATTTTGATAACATTTAGATAATCCGCTCCAAGTATATCCATTTTATTTACAAATGCCATTCTTGGAACTTTATACTTATCTGCTTGTCTCCAAACAGTCTCTGATTGAGGCTCAACACCACCTTTAGCACAGAATACAGCCACTGCTCCATCTAGTACTCTTAGCGATCTTTCTACCTCCACTGTGAAGTCAACATGCCCTGGTGTATCGATAATATTTATACTACTACCTTTCCATTGGCAAGTTGTAGCAGCAGATGTAATTGTTATTCCTCTTTCTTTTTCTTGCTCCATCCAATCCATTTGCGAAGCTCCTGAATGAGTTTCACCAAGCTTTCTAATTTTACCCGCATAAAACAGAATTCTCTCTGTCGTTGTTGTTTTACCAGCATCTATATGCGCCATAATTCCAATATTTCTTACTTTGTTTAATGGAAACTGCCTAGGCACTGTAATTCTCCTTCCTTACTATAACTGTATTACAAATTATACGAAAGTAACGCAGAACGTTACCATCTATAATGTGCAAATGCTTTGTTCGCTTCTGCCATCTTATGTGTATCTTCTCTTTTCTTAACTGCGGCTCCCATGTTATTGGCTGCGTCCATAATCTCTTTCGCCAATCTGTCTGTCATTATTTTTTCGCCTCTTTTTCTAGTGTACGTAACTAGCCATCTAAGTCCTAAAGTTTGTCTTCTCTCTGGTCTTACTTCAATAGGTACTTGATAGTTAGATCCTCCTACACGTCTAGCCTTAACTTCTAAGACAGGCATAATGTTAGCCAAAGCCTTGTTAAACACTTCTAGCGGTTCTTCGCCAGTTTTTTCCTTAATTATTTCAAAAGCATCATACACAATTTTTTGTGCAGTACCTTTTTTACCATCTAGCATTACGTTGTTAATTAATTTTGTAACTACTTTGCTGCCGAATAATGGATCTGGCAACACTTCTCTTGTAGGTATATTCCCTTTTCTTGGCACTTCGCTTCCCTCCTCGTTAATTGCAAAATATAAGTTTCGGTACTCGATAGATTTTACGTCTATCGCTGTGCGCATATTTATCTAAACACGATATTTATCGTAGTTATAAACATTTTCTCATGTGCGAAAATTATACGCTTTAATATTCCGATTATCTAACTATTTTTTTGCTTTTGGTTTTTTTGCTCCATACTTAGAACGACTTTGCATTCTATCAGCTACTCCTGCAGTATCTAATGTACCTCTTACGATATGGTATCTTACTCCAGGTAAATCTTTAACTCTTCCACCTCTAATAAGAACAACACTATGTTCTTGAAGATTATGTCCAATTCCTGGAATGTATGCTGTTACTTCTATTCCATTTGTAAGTCTTACTCTTGCTACTTTTCTAAGAGCTGAGTTAGGTTTTTTTGGTGTAATTGTTTTAACAGCAGTACACACACCTCTTTTTTGTGGAGCACTTATGTCAGTCGCTCTTCTTTTAAGTGAGTTAAGACCAATTTGTAGTGCAGGGGCAGTTGACTTAACAGTCATTTTCTTTCTCCCTTTACGAACTAATTGATTAATCGTTGGCATCCATTGCACCTCCTTTTTTTATTAGTTAAACATCTATTGAAACCTCCACTTATTCACATCTGTCTATGCAGATATTATATCTGCTTTCAGGTGTATCAATTCAACATTAAACACGGTGACATTAGTGGTGGGTGTTTCCTCTTACTTCAAAATCCCTACAGTGGAGGCATTTACATCAATTCCACATGCTATTCCAAGCTTGCGTTTAGACTCTACATTTACTACTTCCACATTACTCAAATCTATGACCTCTTTAATCTCTCTTTTCAAGTGAGAATCTAGGTCATCTGCAATATATAGTACTTTGATCTTCTCCTGCTTCAAAGCTTTTAATGTTTCTTTTATTCCTATTGTCTTTTTTTCATGTTTTAATATCTCTAACATAGTAATTTATCTCCCCTTGATACAATTCGAAGATGTTAATCTGATAAAGAATTTGCACTTTAACATTTTAACACTAGTATATTATAGTGTCAAGTTTAAGTTTGAAAAAATAATTTTTTCCTTTTTATTCTTCTTTTACAGTTCAAACCGCTGAGAATACTCGAAATTCGAGGCGTGCAAAGCTCGAACGCATGGAGCGTATTCTTCATATACGCGACTAAGTGAGAGTCGCAGCTAGGCGAAGAAGTTTGTGTGTTCTCAGCGGTTTGAAATTAGTCTTCTATACTACACTCCTGTACAACCTTAGGCGTTATATTAGAATACACTTTCATTCCTGTTCCTGCTGGTATCAGCTTTCCAATAATAACATTTTCTTTTAGTCCTACTAGATGATCTTCTTTACCTTTTATTGCTGCTTCTGTCAGCACTCTTGTTGTTTCTTGAAACGATGCTGCTGATAGAAATGAATCTGTCGCCAACGAAGCCTTAGTTATTCCCAAAAGTACATTGCTATATTCAGCAATTTCTTGATTTTGTTCACTTGCTTGTTTATTTACTTTCTTCAAGTTTAGAGTAGTAACTAATGATCCAGGTAGTAAGCTTGTATCTCCAGAATCTTCTATCTTGACCCTGCTCAGCATCTGCCTTGTTATAATTTCAATATGCTTATCATTAATATCTACACCTTGTTGTCTGTATACTCTTTGTACTTCCTTGACAATATACTCATGCACTCCAGCTGCTCCACTTACTTTCAGTATATCGTGCGGATTTATTGATCCTGCAGTTAACGCATCGCCTGCTTCAACATATTGCGCATCTTTAACTTTAATGCTTGAACTAAATGGAATACTATATTCAATTGCTTCGTGATCATCGCTAGTTACAATAATATCTCTTTTGTTCTTATCTATGTTGACTTTAACAGTTCCTGCTATCTCTGAAATAATAGCCATTCCCTTAGGCTTACGTGCTTCAAACAGTTCTTCTACCCTAGGCAACCCTTGTGTTATATCTTTTCCAGCAACTCCTCCAGTATGGAAGGTTCTCATTGTTAATTGGGTACCAGGTTCACCTATTGACTGAGCAGCAATTATCCCTACAGCTTCACCTATTTTGATAGGCTCACCAGTTGCAAGATTACGTCCATAGCACGTTGCACAAACACCTTGCTTTGTTTCACAAGCAAGTACGGACCTCACATTAACTGTTGTAATTCCTAAATCTACAATCACTTGAGCCAATTTCTCCGTCAACATCTCATTCTTTGAAACAATTACTGCATTAGTAGTTGGATTAGTAATGTTCTCTAGTGCAAATCTTCCAACTAGTCTATCGTACAATTCTTCAAGGATTTCATTTCCGTCTTTAAAACTATATACCTCTATACCTTTCTTTGTCTCGCAATTAAGCTCTCTTACAATTACGTCTTGGCTAACATCCACAAGTCGTCTTGTTAAGTAGCCAGAATCGGCAGTTCTTAATGCTGTATCAGCAAGTCCTTTTCTAGCACCGTGCGTAGACGTGAAATATTCTAATACCGTAAGCCCTTCACGGAAGTTAGATTTTATCGGTATTTCTACAGTGTGTCCAGCTGCATTAGACATAAGACCACGCATTCCACCTAATTGTCTAATCTGATTCTTGCTTCCCCTCGCACCTGATTTAGCCATAATATATACATTATTTAGCTCATCTAGTCCATTCATTAGTGCGTCTGTCACTTTTTCTGTTGTCTCCATCCATGTTTCTACTACTTTTTCATATCTCTCCGTGTCAGAAATCAATCCTCTTCTATATGCTTTTTCATATTTTGAGACTGCAGTTTCAGCTTCATTAATGAGGATTTTCTTTTCCTTAGGTATCTTCATGTCATCAATCGCTATAGTGATCGCACCGCGTGTAGAGTATTTAAAACCTAAGCTCTTAATTTCATCCAACAAAATAGTCGTAGTTACATTCCCATGTTTTCTAAAACATTTGTCAATAATTTCTTCCAATGATTTTACATCGCAGGTAAAATCAATTTCTAAATCATAAGGGTTCTCTTCTCTGTCAACAAATCCCAATGTTTGCGGTATTCTGTCATTAAGAATAAATCTCCCTACAGTGCTTTCAATTATACTGCTCGTTTTTCCATTGTTAAATTCTTTTCTAACCTTTACTCTAGCATGTAATTCGACAACATTATTCCCATATGCCATTAACATTTCTTCGAAATCTTTGAATATCATCCCTGTTCCTTTAGCATTGCTTCTTTCCATAGTCAGGTAGTAGCAACCAAGTACCATATCTTGTGTAGGAGTCGTAATTGGCTTACCATCTTTAGGTGCTAAAATATTATTTGGTGATAGCATCAGAAATCTCGCTTCTGCTTGCGCTTCAACAGATAGAGGTATATGAACTGCCATCTGATCACCATCGAAGTCAGCATTGTATGCTGTACATACTAATGGGTGAAGCTTAATAGCTTTCCCTTCTACAAGTACTGGTTCAAATGCCTGTATACCAAGCCTATGTAGCGTTGGCGCCCTATTTAAGAGAACAGGATGTTCGCGAATTACCTCTTCTAGTACATCCCAAACTTCCGACTTCACTTTTTCTACCATTCGTTTTGCACTCTTAATATTATGTGCATACCCGTCTTGTACAAGCTTTTTCATAACAAAAGGTTTAAATAGTTCTAGCGCCATAGTTTTAGGTAGCCCACACTGATAGAACTTCAATTCTGGGCCAACAACAATTACTGAACGTCCTGAATAGTCAACACGCTTTCCTAGTAAGTTTTGTCTAAATCGACCTTGCTTACCTTTTAACATGTCAGATAAGGATTTAAGAGGTCTGTTTCCCGGGCCTGTTACAGGCTTTCCTCTTCTTCCATTATCAATAAGCGCATCCACTGCTTCTTGCAACATTCTTTTTTCATTTCTAACAATGATATCAGGAGCTCCTAAGTCTAGTAGCCTTTTTAATCTATTGTTACGATTTATAACACGCCTATATAAGTCATTTAAGTCAGATGTAGCAAATCTTCCACCATCTAATTGTACCATTGGTCTCAAATCTGGAGGAATCACGGGAATCACATCCATTATCATCCATTCTGGTTTGTTTCCCGAAGACTTAAATGCGTCAACTACTTCTAATCGCCTGATTGCTCTTAGTCTCTTTTGCCCAGTACTGTCTTTTAACTTCAATCGTAACTCTTTATACTCCGTGTCTAAGTCTACGTTCTTCAATAAAGTCTTTACTGCATCTGCACCCATTCCAGCCTTGAAAGAATTCCCATATTTTTCTATAGCGTCACTATATTCTTTCTCTGTCAAAATTTGCTTTTCTGAGAGCCCTGTGTCTCCTGAATTTGTTACTACATATGTTGCAAAATACAGTATTTTTTCAAGTGATCTTGGAGACATGTCAAGTAGCAAACCCATCCTGCTTGGTATCCCTTTAAAATACCATATGTGGGATACGTTGGTGGCTAGTTCTATATGCCCCATTCTCTCTCTTCTTACTTTAGATTTTGTTATTTCAACCCCGCATCTGTCGCATATAATGCCTTTATATCTAATCCTTTTATATTTACCGCAATGACACTCCCAGTCTTTTGTCGGTCCAAATATTTTCTCGCAAAACAGACCTTCTTTTTCTGGTTTTAAAGTTCTGTAGTTTATAGTTTCAGGTTTTTTCACTTCCCCTTTTGACCATTCTCTTATTCTTTCGGGAGAAGCTAATAATATTTTTATTGAATTGAAATTATTTAATTCATGCAAGGAGTTTCTCTCCTTTCCTCATAGTATTATTGTACACACCAATGTAATTCGCAATCTTTTTCACATCATTTAATCCTCTGGATCAAGGTGAACCTCAGCTTCATTTTTAGTAACTTTATTTTTTAAGTTCACACTATTTTCTCTACCAATTTCTTGTGAATTCCCATTTTGCTCAGACACTAGACCTTGAAGAGTTTTAGCTTCAATTCCACCATTTTCAACATCATCTACTTCTTTCATGTCAAGTTCTTCTTTTTTATCATTTAGGAGCTTTACATCTAAGCTTAAACTTTGCAGTTCTTTAATTAGTACTTTAAACGATTCAGGTATTCCCGGTTCAGGGATATTCTCGCCCTTAACTATACATTCGTATGTTTTTACCCTACCTACCACATCATCAGATTTTACAGTCAGTAGTTCTTGAAGTGTGTATGCAGCTCCATATGCCTCAAGAGCCCATACTTCCATTTCTCCAAATCTCTGTCCTCCAAATTGTGCTTTTCCGCCTAGGGGTTGTTGAGTTACTAGCGAATAGGGTCCAGTACTTCTAGCATGAATCTTATCGTCTACTAAATGATGTAGTTTTAGCATGTACATGTATCCAACAGTTACATCATTGTCAAATGCCTCGCCTGTTCTTCCGTCATACAGTGTTAGCTTACCACTTCTTGGATATCCCGCTTCTTCTAAGGCGTCACCAACTTCGCTCTCTCTAGCTCCATCAAATACTGGAGTAGCTACATGAAATCCTAGTGCTTTAGCCGCTAATCCTAGATGTATCTCTAGCACCTGCCCAATATTCATTCTAGACGGTACTCCTAACGGGTTAAGTACAATCTCAAGCGGAGTTCCATCGGCTAAAAACGGCATATCTTCTTCTGGTAATATTCTAGATATTACTCCTTTATTTCCATGACGACCTGCCATTTTGTCGCCTGTGTTAATTTTTCTTTTTTTAGCTATATATACCCTTACCATTTCGTTAACTCCTGGTAAAAGCTCGTCGCCATTTTCTCTAGTAAAGATTTTGACGTCTACCACAATGCCTGATTCGCCATGAGGTACTTTTAGAGATGTGTCTCTAACTTCTCTTGCTTTTTCACCAAATATTGCTCTTAATAGTCTTTCTTCGGCAGTCAATTCAGTTTCGCCTTTTGGCGTCACCTTTCCAACTAAAATGTCTCCAGCCTTCACTTCTGCACCTACATAAATAACTCCTCTTTCATCAAGATTCTTCAGTGCTTCTTCGCTAACATTAGGAATATCCCTTGTTATTTCTTCTGGTCCAAGTTTTGTATCTCTTGACTCCGACTCATATTCCTCTATATGAATTGATGTTAGAGAATCTTCTTTTACCAGTTTTTCACTTATAAGTATTGCATCCTCGAAATTATAGCCTTCCCAAGACATAAATCCAACAAGACAATTTCTTCCTAATGCCATTTCTCCTTGCTCTGTAGACGCTCCATCTGCAATTACTTCGCCTTTTTTAACTCTATCACCTTTGTTCACTAGTGCTCTTTGATTGATACATGTGCCTTGATTTGACCTTTTAAACTTTCGTAACTTTTGTCTTGCTGTTACACTTTCGTCACTCCTGATAACAATTTCGTCAGCTGTCACTCTTTGTACAGTTCCTTCTATCTCACTTAGAACGACAGCACCAGAGTCTCTAGCTGCTTTTGCTTCCATACCAGTCCCTATAATTGGCGCATCTGTTATTAACAAGGGAACAGCTTGCCTTTGCATATTCGCACCCATTAAAGCACGATTGGCATCATCATTTTCTAAGAATGGTATCATAGCAGTTGCAACTGAAACAATCTGCTTCGGCAAAACATCTACATAATCAACTTCATCACGTGGTACATTATCAATTCCTCCGTAGAAAGTTCTAGCTGCAACACGTTCATTTACAAATTTGCCATCTTCAGCTATTGGCTCGTTTGCCTGAGCTATTATACATACATCTTCCTCGTCAGCTGTCAGATACTCTATATCTTTTGTTACAGTATTATTTGATTTGTCCATTTTTCTATAAGGCACCTCAATAAAACCATATTCGTTTACTCTTGCATATGTACTCAAAGAGTTAATAAGCCCTATATTCGGTCCTTCTGGTGTTTCGATTGGACACATTCTGCCATAATGCGAATGATGTACGTCACGGACTTCAAATCCCGCTCTTTCTCTTGACAGCCCACCCGGTCCTAATGCAGAAAGCCTTCTCTTATGTGTTATCTCAGCTAGAGGATTCGGCTGATCCATAAATTGCGAAAGTTGAGAACTCCCAAAAAATTCTTTAATAGATGCAACTAATGGCCTGATATTAATCAATTGTTGTGGAGTCACAACATCTGGATCTTGTATAGTCATTCGTTCTTTTACTACACGCTCCATTCGTGACAATCCAATTCTAAACTGGTTTTGTAGTAACTCTCCTACAGATCTTAATCTTCTGTTGCCAAGGTGATCTATGTCATCTACATTACCGATGTTGTGCGTTAAATTAAACAAGTAATTTATAGAAGCGACAATATCAGCAATTATGACGTGTCTACTGTTTAATTCTTTACGCTTTTCTACAAGCATTTTCTTTGCATCATCTTCATTTTCAGCCTCATCTAAGATGCCTTTTAATATTGGGAAATAACCTTCTTTTTTTATTTTCAACTCTTCTACATCAAATTTAATATGTTGTCTTATGTCTACAAAGTGATTCCCAATAATTTTGATGATTTTTTCGTCGTCTGTTAGAACGCAAATTTCATTAATACCTAAACTTTTAATCTCATTAGCTAATTCTCTAGTGATTTTTCGCCCTACTTCTGCAACAACCTCACCTGTAGTCGTATCAACAACATCAATAGCTACTTTCTTCCCAATGATTCTGTTTGCGACAGAAAGTTTTTTATTGAATTTGTATCTTCCAACTTTTGCTAAGTCATATCGTCTACCATCAAAGAACAGCGAGTTCAATAGTGATCGCGCATTTGGAACCAAAAGAGGTTCGCCTGGTCTAAGCCTTTTGTAAATTTCTAACAAACCTTCGTCTGCAGTAGCAGTATTGTCTTTGTCTAAAGTAGCTCTTATTCTCTCATCTTCACCTATCAAATCTATAATCTGTTGATCTGTTCCATATCCTAAAGCCCTTAATAAAACAGTCACTGGTAACTTTCTAGTTCGGTCAATTCTTACGTATACTATATCATTTGAGTCTGTTTCATACTCCAACCAAGCACCTCTGTTTGGGATAACAGTAGCAGAGAATAAAGACTTCCCTGTCTTATCGATTGTTTTTGAATAGTATACTCCAGGTGATCTTACTAGCTGACTTACAACTACTCTTTCCGCTCCATTAATGATAAATGTTCCTTTTTCAGTCATCAAAGGGAAATCTCCCATGAAGACTTCCTGCTCTTTCACTTCCCCTGTTTCTTTGTTAATTAATCTGACTTTAGCTTTTAATGGGGTAGCGTAATTAACGTCTCTTTCCTTAGTTTCTTCTATGCAGTATTTAGACTTTCCTTCTAAATAATAATCCACAAATTCTAAAATCAGATTACCAGTGTAATCCTCAATCGGTGAAATATCTTCAAAAGCTTCTGTTAGTCCTTCTTTTACAAACCATTCGTAGGACTTTCTTTGAATGTCAATTAAGTTCGGCATAGCTAGAACTTCATCAATTCGAGAATAACTTTGCCTTGTTCTCTTGCCAGCTTGAATAATATGTGGCATACTTAAATTCACTCCTTAATGTTAAGCTAATATTGAACTATCTACCAAAGTACATGGATGACTTCCTACTTCCTCGAGTTCAATATACACTCTCTGTAGGCGTAATTTCGGGCTGTTCTAACCCTAACACGTTCATTTGCACTATGTAACGATATCTATATATCCATCCACATTAAAAATTTAGGCACGAAAATATATATATCATATCTTGTTATTTTTGACATATTTCCGTGTGTTTATACCTATTTTTTTTATGTGTTTTACATAGTACAATGCAATTAATTATTTTACCACATTGTACCCTTGATTGTCAAGTTTTTTTTATTAACAAACTAAAAAAAATATTCTCATTTGATAATTTAGTGCTCACTCTTATAATCGCACGAAAAAATCAACAATATTTTAGATATAGCAAAAAGGTACCTGCCTAGCAGGTCCCTTTTCTTAGGTTGAGCTTCATTTATTTTACAGTTATAGTTGCTCCAACTTCTTCTAATTTTTCTTTGATTTTGTCAGCTTCATCTTTAGAAATTCCTTCTTTAACAGCTTTTGGAGCTGCATCTACCAATCCTTTTGCTTCTTTTAATCCTAGTCCTGTAATTTCTCTTACAGCTTTAATTACTTTAATCTTAGCCATTCCAGGGTTATCTAGAATTATATCAAATTCAGTTTTTTCAACTTCTGCTGCTGGACCTCCAGCTACTGCCGCTACTGGCGCTGTTGCAGAAACACCAAATTTTTCTTCTGCTGCTTTTACTAATTCATTCAACTCCAACACTTTCATACCTTCAATTGCTTCTAAAATTTGTTCAATAGTCATTTATAGTACCTCCGATTTTTTTATTCATTTTTTCACTTCATATATTTCGTGCTATGCAGTTTGTTCTTCACTCTCTTTTTTTTCACTTAATGCTTTAACTACACAAGCAAATTTAGAAAGTGGTGCATTTAAGCTGCTAAGTAATCTAGCAAGAAGCACATCTCTTGTAGGTACATTTGCTAACTCAGATAGTTTCGCCTGATCATAGTACGCGCCTTCAACATATCCAACTTTTAGTTCCAAGTTCTTATGTTTTTTTGCGAAATCATTAATAATTCTAGCTGGTGCTACAGGGTCTCCATAACTAAGTGCCACACCGTTTGGACCAACTAAATCCTTTACTAATTCTTCCATTCCAGCGTTTTTCGCTGCCATTCGAACTAAAGTGTTCTTATATACTTTATACTCAATTCCAGCTTCTCTAAAAATCTTTCTAAGTTCAGTAAGTTCTTCAACTTTTAACCCTCTGTAGTCAACGAAAACTGCAGCAGTTGATTTTTGTAGTTTTTCAGTAATCTCCACAACTTTTTCTTGTTTAATAGCAATTGCTTTTTTCATCTCAACTTACACCTCCTTAAACTTAATGCAATAAATATTTTGCCTATGCAATCAAAAAGATCTCATTATTATAATTAACGAGATCTTCTGAATTAAAATTTATCAAAAGCCTCGGTAGGATATTTAAGCATATGCACCTACTGTCTTGGGCAAAATATTCACTTGTTTACCATGACATAATATCAGTTCTTAGTACTCATGTCAATACTTTTTCTATTCAACGATTTTTGCAGGACTCACTTTAACACCAGGTCCCATCGTGCTAGCTAAAGTAATACTCTTTAGGTAGTGACCTTTTGCAGCTGACGGTTTAGCTTTAATAACAGCATCTAGAAGTGTTTTAAAATTCTCCTCTAGTTGTTCATTACTAAATGATGCTTTTCCAATCGCTACATGGATAATATTGGTTTTGTCCAGCCTGTATTCTACTTTACCAGCTTTAATTTCTTTAATTGCTTTTGCTAAATCAAAAGTAACGGTTCCAGATTTCGGATTAGGCATTAGTCCTTTTGGTCCCAATGTTCTTCCTAATTTACCAACGACACCCATCATATCAGGCGTTGCCACTATGACGTCAAAATCAAACCAATTCTCTTTTTTAATTTTCTCCGCTAAATCTTCGGCTCCAACATAGTCAGCGCCAGCTTCTTCAGCTTCTGCTACCTTGTTTCCCTTTGCAAAAACCAAAACTTTAACTGTTTTTCCAGTTCCATGTGGTAACACTATTGCTCCTCTTACTTGTTGGTCTGCATGTCTAGAATCTACTCCAAGTCTGATATGCGCTTCAACAGTTTCGTCAAATTTAGCTACTGCTGTTTTTTTCACTAAATCAACTGCAATCTTGTAATCATATGATTCAACTCTATTTATTAGCTTTACAGCTTCTTGATATTTCTTTCCTCTTTTAGGCATTTTACTTCCTCCTTGTGGTCAATCAGTTTATTAAACCTCCCACTTATTTATACTTGTATATTACTCTTCTACAGTAACACCCATGCTTCTTGCTGTTCCAGCTATCATGCTCATAGCAGTCTCAATAGTTGCAGCATTTAAATCAGGCATTTTTAACTCTGCTATTTCTCTGATTTTTTCTTTTGATATAGATCCAACTTTCACTTTATGAGGTTCACCAGATCCACTATCTAGACCAATTGCTTTCTTAATAAGAACCGCGGCTGGTGGTGTCTTAATTATAAAACTGAACGATCTATCTTGATATATCGAAATGACTACTGGTGTTATCATCCCAGCTTGGTCAGCAGTTTTAGCATTAAATTCTTTACAAAAACCCATTATGTTAACACCATGTGGTCCTAACGCAGTCCCAACTGGTGGCGCTGGAGTTGCTTTTCCTGCAGGTATTTGCAATTTCACTTGTCCCATCAATTTTTTTGCCATGTTATTACACCTCCTAATATATATTAAATCTCTCTCAATTGTTATGAGAGTTATTTGTTGTTATTGCGTAGTTCACCAAATCTCTCCGCTAAAATCTAATGCTACATTTTGTTATAGCGATTCTACTTGAGTAAATTCTAATTCAACAGGAGTTTCTCTCCCAAACATGGATATAAGCACTTTAAACGTCTGTTTATCCATATTTATTTGCTCAATTCGACCAATAAAGCTTTCAAAAGGACCAGATAAAACTTTTATACTATCTCCTATTTGCAAGTCAATTTCTTGGCGTATGTCTTCAATTCCCATTTTCATTATCTCTTTGTCAGTCAAGGGTATAGGTTTAGAGCTAGAACCAACAAATCCAGTTACTCCCCTAGTGTTTCTTACTAAATACCATGACTCATCTGTCATATGCATTTTTACAAGAGCATATCCTGGAAATTTTTTCACTTCTTTTTTCTTCTTTTTACCATCTTTTATTTCAATCTTTTCTTCAGTAGGCACAGCGATATCTACAATGATATCGTTCATACCTCTATTTTCGACCATTTTCTCTATATTTATCTTCACTTTTTTTTCATGGCCTGAGTATGTGTGAATAACATACCACCTTGCTTCTTCTGTCATGTTTAGGAGCACCTAATCTTGTGTTAGAATGCTCTACCCTCCCTTATTCAAACTAGCGACTAAGGATTAAATTCAAACCAAACCCAAATGTTGTGTCTAACATCCATAGGAACGCAATTGCTAAAGCGCAACCTATAACAACAACTGTAGTATATTTTATTAATTCCTGTCTATTTGGCCAATGAACTTTCTTTAGTTCAGATCTAACTCCCTTAAAAAACTTCCCCATATTTCTCGATTTTTCGCTTGCATTAGCGCGAGTACTCATTATCCATCCACATCCTTCTAAACGCTTGAATTTTTCCTTACTTAGTTTCTTTATGAACTACATGAGATTTGCAAAATTTACAGTATTTCTTCATTTCAATTCTTTCTGGGTTGTTTTTCTTATTCTTCATTGTATTATAATTCCTTTGTTTACACTCTGTACATGCTAAAGTCACTTTTACTCGCACCAACAACACCTCCTATGCAAAAAAACCTTCGTATATATTTTTACCCTACACTTCGAAGGACTAAAATTTATGCTTAATTTAATTCACCTAATCAAATTTATCACATTTTTTTTAGTGTGTCAATAATAAATAACTATATTTCTTTAAAATTATTTATTAAAAAGGACACGCTCAAATTTATTGAGCGTTTCACTTTTCTATATCTACTCCTTAAAGCGCATAAAATTTCCAATCATCGTTTAAAAGTATAAGTGACAATATAGTAAGCAGATAACGAATTCAGTGATTTCATGTGCTCACTTTGCCTGTTTATCACAGATCTCTTTATGCCCGTTAATTAGAATCGAAGATTCTTTCATTTAATTATTCTATAATTGAAGCAACAACACCAGCACCAACAGTTCTTCCGCCTTCTCTAATTGAGAATTTTAGGCCTTCTTCAATAGCGATTGGACTTATTA
>NVVX01000065.1 GCA_002733545.1 Alkaliphilus sp. | reverse complement strand
AGAAGAATTATCTTTTCATACAACAAAGCTCTACAACATAGTAAATTATGATTTGAGAGAAAATGAGTTTAAATCGTATGTAGATATAGAAAAAAAATTCAAGTCTAATTGGCACTGTGATTTTCTTCATAGCCATACGAGACAACAGGCATTTAAGGTGTTAGAACAAAACTGGAAATCATATTTTGCAAGTATAAAAGATTTTAAAGTAAATCCGAATAAATATAACGGATTGCCTAGATCACCAAAATTTAAGAACGCAGAAGATAAGAAGAACGAAATAATATTTACAAATCTTGCTATACGATTCAAAGGAAGTATACTAATGTTATCTCTATCCAAGGCAATTCAGAAGGTATTTGAGGTAGACAGTTTAAATTTTGAGGTTTCTAATAAACTTCAAAGCCTCATAAACTTTGAAAAATTGCAACAAATCAAAATAAAGTGGGATAATTCTATAAAGCAATGGTATTTGATTATAATATATAGCAAGGATGAATTAAAGGGAAATGCTGACAACACAGATGTTATGGCAATTGACCTAGGACTTAACAACTTGGCTACATTAACATTTAAAGAACACGAAGAAAATTTCTTGTTTTGTGGCAAAAAGTTAAAGTCTGTCAACTCTCACATTAATAAAAAGGTAGCACGTTTGCAAGGTATTGAGATGAAAAAAAGCGGCTCAGATAAATTCAAAAATACAAAAGAAATTAATAGACTGAGAAAGTATAGGAATGATTATGTAAATGATTATCTTCATAAAGTAAGTAAAAATATTATAGACAAGGGGGTCCAGCATGAAGTAAAAAAGATAGTTATAGGAAAGCTTAAAGGCATTAAACAAAACATGAATTATAACAAAACCTTTGTTCAAGTGCCAATACAAAGACTTTCAGAATTAATTAAATATAAAGCAGAGTTACAGGGTATTGAGGTTAAATTCAAGGAAGAAAGTTATACAAGTGGTTGCAGTGCATTTGACCTGGAACCAATAACTAAAAAATCATATGATAAATCTCGTAGAGTCGTAAGAGGGCAGTTCAAATCAAGTTTTGGGTTGGTTAACAGCGATGTAAATGGTAGTTTGAATATATTGAGAAAAGAAGAAAAATGTATTCCCAAGTTAGTTGAAACTATGAGGGATAAGGGCAAGTGTTCTCGCCCGTTAAGAATAAGGGTTGCTTGTTAATTCAAGTCGAAAGTTAAATGCCAAACTTCTTACAAAGAAGCCACCGCTGCTTGTCTCGGTGGTAGTTCACTAAAATCAGGTTTAGTATATTGGGATAAAATACTTTGGTTTGCAATGGTCAAAGAATAAATGAGGTAGAAAAATGAGAGCATTATTAGTAGCAATAAACGCTAAATATAGTCATACCAACCTAGCACTTAGGTATCTGAAAAACATGATAATAAATCAGAATGTAGAAGTTGAACTTAGAGAATTCACTATCAATCAAAACACAAATTATATTCTCGCAGAAATCTATAAAACACAGGCAGACACTATATGTTTTTCATGTTATATTTGGAATATAGATTTGGTTTTAACACTTTGTAAGACTCTTAAAAAAATAAGACCTGATATTGTTATCGTATTAGGCGGACCAGAGGTCTCATACGAAATAGAGAATATGATGTCAAATAACGATTTTATAGATATTGTATTAGCTGGAGAAGCTGAAAAATCATATCAGCTATTAATGGATGCTTTAGAAACCGACAGTGATTACAGCGAAATTCAAGGCATCTCGTATAGAGCAAAAGGTAGTGTTCATCAAAATCCTATCTTTAAAAGTGTTTTTCCAATGAGTGAATTACCATTTCCATATAAAGAGGGTTTACCAGAAAAAGATAGAATTATTTATTATGAGGCATCAAGAGGATGCCCATTTAATTGCCAGTATTGCTTATCTAGTACAGATGTAGGAGTTAGGTATCTTCCATTAGAGAGAATAAAGAAAGAACTGCTAATTTTTATTAATGCAGGAGTTAGGCAAGTGAAATTTATAGATAGAACATTTAATGCTGACAAAAATATTGCATTAGAAATTATGAAGTTCTTAGTTAATAATAACAATAACTTAACAAACTTTCATTTTGAAATAACAGCTGATATAATGGATGATGAAATGCTTTCATATTTAAAAAATATCCCAAAAGGATTGTTTCAATTTGAGATTGGAGTACAGTCTACCAATGAAAAAACATTACAAGAGATTGACAGAATAATGACTTTTGCAAAAATTTCAAGCGTCGTTAGCACAATTTTGGGATATAACAATATTCACTTACACTTAGATTTGATAGTAGGGCTTCCGCATGAAGATTTTTTTTCTTTTAGAAAATCATTTGACGATGTATTTGCACTAAGACCAAATAAATTACAAATTGGCTTTTTAAAAATGTTGAAAGGATCTAAACTGAGAAAAGAATCTGAAAAATATGGTTATATTTTTAATGAGAATGCACCGTACGAAATAATTCAGAACAAAGACATTAACTTTAGAGACTTAATAAGTATCAAAGGCATAGAAGAGATGGTTGAAATCTATTGGAATTCAAGGCAGTTTAACTCTGTGATTAAAGCTATACTTCACAATTTTTACTCGAGCCAATTCAATTTTTTTAACGACTTATATGTTTTTTGGGAGAAGTCAGGGTATCATCACAAGCTTCATAGCAAAAATAAATTGTTTGAAATTATTTATGAGTTTTACTTGGAAATGAGTTTTGATAAAAAGCATGTATTCTTGGAATTATTGAAGTATGATTACTTAAAAAGCACAAAAACATCTTCTCTACCAGCTTTTATGAATAGAATAGAGGAAAAGAGCTTTAAAAATAAATGTCATGAGTATTTGCAAACCAAAGAGAATGTAACTTTGTATCTACCTGCGTTTACTAATTTATCAGCAAAACAAATAGTAAAAAAAGTGCATTTTGAGCAATTCAACTATGACGTACACAAAATAAACGAATTCCCAGCAATGCTATTAAAAGGAGAAAAAAGCAAGATTGTCATTTTATTTGACTACAACGTGGCAAAAAGAGAAGTTGCTAATTCGAAAAATTTCATATTAATCGGGTTCGAAAATAAGAAAGAGGTGTAAGAATGGATTTAGTTAGAGATTTAATTTATACTAATAAGAGCATAGCTATAAAAGCATTTAAAAAGCTGTATAAGAATTGGATATTAATTTTTGCAGGGCTGTTTTACTCCTTAGCTACTGCTATTCTTATAATGTCGTTGCGTTTTTTTTGGGTACTAGCAGCTATAGTTCTAATTATTGGGACTAGTGCTCTTATATCGAATTACTTGCATGTGTTGAATTGCGTTGTGAAGAAGAATAGGTTGACTATCCAAGACTTTAAAGATGGGTTTACAGTACATCTAAGAAAAGTGTGGGGAATCATATTTGTTTTTTGGATTTTTCAAATGGGATTGAGCTTGTTTGTTAACCCGATTCTAGGAAGGATGATTGGACCATTGGCTTTAGGGCTCATAATTAATTTCTTGCTGTTTATTTTACTAAACTCTTTGCCAGAAGTAGTATATCAAAAAGATTACAACTCATGGGGATCTATAAAACATACTGTAAATTTTGTTAAAGAGAACTGGATTGAATGGTTCGTACCGAATTTTTTTATTATTGTAATAATGTATTTTTTGTCAAGGCAACTATTTGTAGGAATCACTGCACTTAGAATTATGGCATTAATTAGAATCACTGATTTATTTTCACCAATGATGATAATCACATATTTGATATCTCAAGTATTCATATCATATTTCATGATTTATCGTGGTCTACTCTTTGCAAGACTTAGCACAAGTACGCGAAGAAAACGTCTTTTTATGAGAGAACTGTAATTTGTTTAAGGAGACACTTAGTAAATCTCAGCTTAGCCCACTGAATTTTGAATATAGACAAGCATACCAAATAGAGGCGAATTTTAAAAAAGAGGTGAGGTAATGATTAAAAAACTAGAAGATTTAGTAGAAAAAGCTCAAAAACAGAAAAAAATGAAACTAGCTGTTGCAGTTGCACAAGATAAAGATATCCTGATTTCTGTCGCAGAAGCACAACGCATGGGCATAATTCATGCGATTTTGATTGGTGACAAAGATAAGATACTGACTATTTCGGATGAGCTTAACATTGAATTAGATGGTGCAGAGATAGTTGATGTACTAGACATTGCCGAAGCAGCAGCTAAAGCTGTTAAAATGGTTTCAGAAGGCAAAGCAGATTTTCTAATGAAAGGAAGTGTAGATACTTCTATTCTATTGAAAGCAGTGTTAGATAAAGAATTTGGGCTGCGTACAGGGAGACTGCTTAGTCACATTATGTTATACGAAATGAGCAACTACCATAAACTACTTTTTTTGACTGATGGTGGAATGAATATTCAACCAGACTTAGAAGCTAAAAAAACAATCATCAAAAACGCAATTATTGCAGCAAAAGCATTAGGGAATCCAGAGGTTAAAATAGCATGTTTAGCAGCTAAGGAAAAAGTTTCTAAGAAAATGCAGGCAACTGTAGATGGTGCAGAACTAAAACAGGCAGCGCAAGAAGGCTTGTTTGGAGTGGGAGTTACAGTTGAAGGACCTATAGCCTTTGACTTGGCAGTGTCAAAAGCAGCAGCAGAAATAAAAGGCTATACGAGTCCTGTTGTTGGTGAAACGGATATAATCCTTGTTCCAACAATAGAAGTAGGCAATGGAATTGGCAAGGCGCTTACCTATATGGCTAGCGCAAAGTCAGCAGGAGTGATTATGGGCGCAAAAGTTCCAGTTGTACTAACATCTAGAGCAGATTCATCGGAAACGAAGCTGTACTCAATTGCGCTTGGCAGTGTTATTACTGCGAATCAACGAAACATTTAAAATAACAAAACATAAATTTTTTATTCAGAGGAGAGGATTATTAATGAAAAAGTTAATGACTGGTAATGAAGCAGTTGCTAGAGGTGCTTTTGAAGCTGGAGTAACTGTTGCAGCGGCTTATCCAGGAACACCTAGTACTGAAATTCTTGAAAACGTTGCGAAATACAAGGAGATATACAGTGAATGGTCACCAAATGAAAAAGTATCGTTAGAAGTAACAATTGGAGCATCTATAGCTGGTGCGCGTTCGCTTTGTGCAATGAAGCATGTTGGCGTAAACGTAGCTGCCGATCCATTATTTACGTATGCGTACACTGGAGTGAACGCAGGACTAGTTCTAGTTTGTGCTGATGATCCTGGAATGCATAGTTCGCAAAATGAGCAAGATAGTAGATACTATGCAAAATTTGCAAAAGTTCCTATGCTTGAACCTTCTGACAGCCAAGAAGCAAAAGACTATGTTAAAGAAGGCTTGAGARTTAGTGAGCAGTTTGATACTCCTGTAATGATAAGAGTGACAACTAGAATATGTCATAGCAAAACATTAGTTGAGGTTGGAGAACGCGACGAAGTAGGAATGAAGGAATATGTTAAAAACAGCGAAAAATACGTAGCGACACCTGCAAATGGAAGAAGACTACATGTTGAATTAGAGAAGAGACTAAAAAAGCTGGAAGAGTTTAGCAACGAAACAGCACTAAACAAAATTGAGTGGAATGATAAAAAGATAGGAATAATTACAGCAAGCGTGTCCTATCAATATGCAAAAGAAGTATTCGGAGACAGCGCTTCCTACTTTAAGATTGGATTTACTTATCCACTACCGATGAAAAAAATTCAAGAATTTGCAGATCAAGTTGACACTCTATATATAATAGAAGAATTAGAGCCTTTTATGGAAGAACAAATTAAAGCAGCAGGAATTGCCTGTACAGGGAAAGAACTAATCTCTAATATCGGGGAACTTAATCCGGATATACTTGCTTCAGTATTGTTAGAGCAAAAGAATGAAATGATTGAATATGATAATAGCGGAGTTGTACCTAGACCCCCAGTCATGTGCGCTGGATGCCCGCATCGAGGGCTATTTTATGCAATAGTGAAGAAAAAAAGAAATGTTATGATTACTGGAGATATTGGTTGCTATACATTAGGTGCAGCAGCACCTTTGGATGCTATGGATACTTGTATTTGTATGGGTGCTAGTATAAGTGCTGGTCATGGAGCACAAGTTGCCTTCGATTTTAATGGAGTCAAAAAAAGAGTTATTGCAGTTATTGGAGACTCGACTTTCTTCCATTCTGGAATTACGGGACTTATAGATGTTGTTTATAACAGAGGAAACACTATAACTATAATATTAGACAATAGAATAACAGGGATGACTGGACATCAGGAAAACCCTTGTACTGGGTTCACGCTTATGGGAGAGCCAGCACATATGGTAGACATTCCAAAACTAGTAGAAGCATGCGGAATTAAGAATATTACAGTGGTTAATCCTATAGATTTAAAAGAAACAGAGAAAGCTGTTAATGATGCGTTAGCACTAGACGAACCATCTGTTATTATTACAAGATGGCCTTGCGTACTTAAAAAGTATAGCGAAGCAGATATTAAAGAATTTGGACCATTAGATTCAAAATCTACTGTAATTGAAGAAAAATGTACAAATTGCAAGGTTTGCGGACGGATTGGATGTCCAGCAATTTCATTTGGAGATACAGCAATTATCGATGAAACAATGTGTGTAGGATGCGAAGTATGCTTGCAAGTATGCCCATTTAAAGCAATAGTAAAGGTTGGTGAATAGTATGAAAGAAATAAAAAACATATTATTAGTAGGTGTAGGTGGACAAGGAATTATTTTAGCAAGTAAAATTTTGTCACAAGGACTTATAGCTGCGGGGTTTGATGCAAAAATGTCAGAAGTGCATGGGATGGCACAACGCGGTGGAAGTGTTACGACGCAAGTGCGTTATGGAGAGAAAGTGTACTCCCCTATAATCGGAAAAGGAAAAGCTGATATTATTGTAGGGTTTGAAAAAATGGAAACGTTGAGATGGCTAGACTATTTGAAGCCAAATGGCAAAATTGTAGTTAACGATTATACTATTCCATCGACCCCTATTTTAATAGGAAAAGCGAAATATCCAGAAGGAATATTGGAGCAGTTTAGCAAACTTGTTGGAGAAGAAAACATGACAGTTGTAAAAGCAGCCGAAATTGCAACTAATATTGGCAACATTAGAGCACAAAATATTGTTCTGTTAGGCGCTTTAATTAAATCAGTAGGTATTGAAAACTACAGCTGGGAAAAAATAGTAAGAGAAAATGTTAAAGAAAAATTTGTAGAATTGAATATAAAAGCTATAAATAAAGGAATGGAAACAGTATAGCAAAAAGAGCTTAGGTGTTAAGCGCGGGCTAAAGCTTGTGATATATATGAAATTGCACGAAACTTTGCTCATTTGTGAGTCGCTATGGAATACACAATGATAGAAGGATATCAGAAATGCTGTCTTGATGGCCTTCTATCAATTTTTATGTTGACATAGCATATGAAAAATGTTATATTGTATCAGCAACAAAATAAACTAGAGATTTTAGTTTTTCATGTATATTTTCCATGAGCAACGCGCAATATAAGAAATAAAAAAGAAACTTTAAAAAAACTGTTGACAACCTAAACAAAAGATGATAAACTAATCAAGTCGCTAAGAAATGGCGAAGCAAGAAAAACAGTTTGAAGAAATAGAATTAGGTGAAACAAAAACAGCTTAAAGAAATAGAATTAGGTGAAACAAAAACAGTTTTGGCGAAATAGAATTGTGTAAATTTTAGGAACGCAGATGACGACCGAGAGAGCGTACACATGGTACGTAAACGAGGAAGGAAGAAGCAGGGACGACGAAGTTACATAATTACATGAAACAAAAAATAGTTTTGGCGAAATAGAATTGTGTAAATTCTAGGAACGCAGATGACGACCGAGAGAGCGTACACACGGTACGCAAACGAGGAAGGAAGAAGCAGGGACGACGAAGTTACATGATTATATGAAGCCAAAAAAGGTCTTTGAAAACTGAACAGTATATGAAGAAATAAGCCAGCGTTAGCAAAGAAGAAGTCGCAAGACAGAAACCAAGCTAACCAAAAAGCAAGAAAACATACTATGAAAATTAGTAGAATACTAATAAAAAACTTTAAGTTTGAGGCTCGTCAAAAGTGAAAGAAGGCGCGTACTACAGTACG
>NVVX01000064.1 GCA_002733545.1 Alkaliphilus sp. | reverse complement strand
GAGCTATACAATTCTCACCATTGCGACTTGTACAGTATTGTCTGCTACCATAATAAGAGCATCGACCTCTTCATTTAGATAATCATTTCGTGGCTCAATAAACTTCACTTTCGTTTCGGCTCGTTTGTTCCCTGTCCTACGCTTAAATCTAACGTTACCGCTTCGACTCCAAGGACTTGGTACAGGCTACTGGCTAGGCACTACCTGATAGGATTTTCCTACTATATGTCAACAACTTACTAATGAAAACAGAAACATCTTCCGTTTCCAAGAGGAAACATCACGCGTTTGCGTTCTGCTTCGCAGCTCGCACTATTGAAAATATTATACCATTAATACTTCTTCCAAGCAAAACTGCTTTCTGCTGAATTCTCGTATGTGGATTTAATACCCTTTACCCAAATCAACAGAATTCATGAGTTCAATATTGCTGCATACCTCTTCACGTTTTCATAAATCGTACTGTACCTTCTTTCATTCCTTCTACAGTAATTAATCAGCTTTATACAAAATGCATATCTCTAGGGCTTCCTCAAATTAGATTGCACTCAAAAATACTGTGAATCTAAAACAAGCTTGATTTTCCATTATTATTGTGCTTTAAAGTTTGACACCTTACCTTTCTATTTATCTTGAATTGTTCCTCATCTCATTTTTTAAGGCAATAGACCTGTTCATAGCTTTCGTCCAATGTTTTGGCGAAAGCAAAAATAGTACTTCTTGAAATATTCATCATGAAAATATATTTGAAGTCGCAATTGCTCGTTAAAACAGTAGTTTAAAACCAAGAAATCAATGCTCATCCACTAGTAGTTTTAACACCCCGGCAGGTAACTTAGGCAAAATTTCATTTTCTGCTTGAACCTTCTTATATAGCTCAATAAATCTATAAGGTCCTTTTAAAAGGCTTTCTTGAATAGCCTGCGCTCCAAATCTTTTTTCTATATGGTATGCCATAAATTTACCTGAAATAGCTCCAAACTTATTCCAGTACTTCCCGCAATCTGCATTCATTAATACATTTTCTTTTTCTTTATCCCCTAAACTACCATCGAATAGCTGTTTAACTGCAATCTCTAGTTGCTTGAATGCTTCTCTTTCATAATTTTTCAAATCATTCGTCCCATTATAATTCTCATTTAGGCTTTTATTCTGATTATTACTAAGATAATGAGCTATACCTTCGTTTTGTATTAGTTCTACTAATTGCCCAATTTTCGTAGTACTTCTATTGCATTCCCAGTATGAGGACATTTTTTTATACTCGTCAAAAACTAAGTGGAATAATTCATGTAGCATTAGATTAGAAATAACTTCATTTATTAGTTTATTATTGTCCTTACCATATAGTTTTGTAATAATTGATAGATTTATAATAATAATAGGTTCACCTTGTTCTGTAATGCTATAACAATTGCCTACTTCTGTGATTTTACAAACCATTGCATCTCCATATTCCCAGCCTGTTAAAACGAAATATACGTTGCATGTAACGGCGAGGATTCCATACGTAGGAAAATACAGCTTTATTTTGTCAATAATTCGTTCGTCAAAACTGTATTTTTTGACTTTATTTAACAACAGAGAAGTTTTATCTCTCTGAAGCCATGCTAACTCTAACCCGTAGGGGTCACTTTTAGAAAAATCATTACTTCTAAATTTTTTCATTTCATCAGAAAATGTTGTTACGTCAAGTCCCTCTATAGTATCTTCAACTATCGCCGCCATAATTTTTGTGCCTGCTTGTTCTAGCACTTCATTCTTAGTCGTATCTAATCGATTATCAAACCATTTCAGCAAAACATCAGAAGAGTTAGTGTGAATATTAAATTTCACTTCCAAGTTTTCGCATTTCTCTTTCTCTCTATTATTTACTCTGCTTTCACTATCCAAATTAGTTTTTGTTAATCTATCATTTTTCACAGCATGCATCCATTCTTCCACCTTTCATGTAATTCTTTGTCTACCATAATTTTACCAAATATTTTTTTTATTTCATCAGCACAAAGGTTGGTTTTTTATCAGCCCTAAGCCTGATTTTGATATATTTTCATTGAACTTTAATTTACTTTTAGATTTTAAGCAAGCCACGTCCTAGTTCTGTATGGCTCTGCTAAATAGCAGTCTAGCTAGGCTTTACCCTGTACTATTTGGTCATACAATCACATGTAATACACCTGCAACAAAACTCATTCCCAAATATATTAGTAATTTCACTTTAATGCCTCTATGGAAGGTGCTCCAAAAAGCCAACATTGGTATTGCGATAGAAACACTCATATTTAAAACAACTAACCTTAAAAGCAAAAAACTAGGTGCGACAAATATTAGTAAAGATGATAGTATAGTAACAGAGAGTATCACAGGAATTATAATAGATCCTATTAGTAATTCTCTGTTTGTTAATGGATACATAAAACCAGAAGTAATTACGTTTCTATTTTTTCGATTGCATTTTGAAAACAATCCCATTAGAATAATAAGAATAAACCAAATGCCTGCAATCGCAACTTTTTCTTCATACTTTACAATATAAAATCCAACGCTAAGCTGAATCACTATTACTAGCCAGCTCATTATTGGCATCCTAATACAAGTTACTAAATCTTTTACTGCAATTGACTTCCATCCTTTGTAGTAAAATCGGTTTAATTCTATGCTTTTTATTACTTTTTCATCTTTAAGCTCATTTGCAATGATCATGAGTCCTGCAAAATCACCTACAAAAAAATGCTTTGTATATAACGTTGTGTACTTGCACGTTTTTCTGTACTTTTCGTAATTGATATTGCCACTTATCCTAAAGGCATATACTGAACTTATTATGAGCATTAGAATCCAATAGATAATTAAAAAATCGCTTATTAGTACGGATAAAAAGATTACTACTATAGATATCAGTTGTAAAGTTATTATTTTTGCCTTTGATGAATTAAACCTTATCCACGTTATATTCGCTAAAACAGCCAAGAAACAATACAGTGTTATCCAATGAATTTGTTCAGGCATATTAATAATCTTTAGGTCTATAATCATAAATACCAAGGAGTATATCAGTAAATTTAGATTCACTAAAAAAATCTTAATAGCTAGAACTATAAGAAAATAATTTGGTGTCATATACAAAAACTCTAAATGTGTTAAGTCTATTGTAAATAGTGATAACTTTGGCATAAATAAAAAATACGCCGCTATCAAAGATAGTAGTCCATAGACTGCAATAATTACTTGTTTTTCTGAAATTGCCGCTTGGCTAACTATACTTGCTACTGCCAATAATGCGACTAAGAAGCCTGCTTCCATAAACAATTTTGCCAATACAGCTTTATAGTTTTTTTTGATATTTCTGATTTTCGCAAGAAGAAGAAATTTACCAACACTAATACCGCTCATCTGACTCGCTCCTTTTAATAATTTCAAGAAACGCATCTTCAAGCGAGCTATTATTGTTGATTAGATGTGCATTAGTAATCATTTCTTTTTTGGTTCCAGTATATAGTATTTTCCCTTTGTTAATTACCACATATCTATCACAAATTGTTTCAGCCAAGTCTAATAAATGTGTAGATAATAATATGCTTTTCCCTCTATTTTTAAAATCAAGTAGTATGTTTTTAAATTGTTTTATAGAGTCTGGATCAAGACCTGAAAAAGGTTCATCAGCAATCAAAATATCAAAATCTCTTACAACAGAACAAGCTATTACTAATTTTTGCTTTAATCCTTTCGAGAGTCCGTCTGGTAATTTATCGACATGCTCCTCTAGTCTAAGCATTTTTATTGTTCTTTCTTTCCTCATTAATAACTCTTCTTTTTCTACTGAGTGAAGCATTCCTGAAAACGTAATATGCTCACTTACTGTAAGATCTTCAAAATAGACTGGTTCATCTGATATGTAAGCAACTTTTGTTGCTAGTTCTTTTCTATTTCTAGAACTCACTCCGTCTAAAACTATCTCCCCTGCGTCAACTTTTAGAAGCCCTAAAATACTTTTAATGCAAGTTGTTTTACCTGCTCCGTTTAGCCCTATCAAACCAACCACTTCACCAGCATCAACGTTGAAAGTTACGTCTTTCGCTGCTACTGTGCTTCCATACTTTTTGGTTAGTTTGTTTACTTGTAGTAAAATACTCATTGTATCCTCCGCTTAGTTAAAATTAGTACAACTGTATTTTCTATTCTATGCGCTTTGCCTGAATACAAAGATCCATAGATTATATTTCCTTTCTTCACTCACGCTTGTTTCTTTTGCATAAGGTACGTACCGACTTCTTTGCCATTGTGCAATATTACGCTTTTTTCTCTTTGCTTAAAGCCCATTTTTTTGTAGAATTTTTGCCCTCTATAATTATTAGTGTTTACATGCAGGTACAGTTTGCTATGCTTCTTTACCATCATTTCAATTAACTGTGCACCTATTCCCTTCCCTCTATGAAACGGATCAATGCTCAAAATATAAATATAATAGCCGTCCTGCTCCATAAATCCCCCACCCAATTTTCTTGCTTTAATAAAAAGAAATAACCTCTTTAACAGCCACCAAACCCCCATTACTTTAACAAGAGCTTCCCCCATATTTTTGTTGAATCTCTTTTTTTTAGATACATTATATCCTAGCACTAGCCCTGCTATTTCACCATTAACTATCGCAAGGTTAATGTCCTCTGAAACCAAATGCTGATTTTTTAAATCTACAAGCTTTTCATTAATTTTTATACAATCTTTTTCTTCTCCCAAAAACAAATTATTCATTTCTATATCAGCATTATACATAAACTTAGCCAATACACGTTTGTCATGTTTTTTGGGGTCATACCCTACAATAGTTATGTCCACTTTTAAATCCTCCTTTTTCTTTAAAAAACAACGCTTGTCTATATTTGAACATACGCAAATCTATTTGCTACATGGCAGCTTAGTAATTCTTAACTCTTTCAAGTATTCATCATAAAAATATATTTGCAGTCGCAATTTCTCCTTAAATTTGCTGTTCCCTATTTTTGTTTGCAACACGCTTGCATCATCATATTTTCTTAACTTCTCAAGTTTATTTTTAGTTTCTTTCATCTTTTCTTCTATAGTTTTTTCTTCGTAATCCAGGTCCCATATTGCCTGCTGACAAATTCTATGTGCTCCAAATCTATCTATCTTATCAGCATCGCTGACAATTTTCCCTTCTAGTGTTTCTTGGTACTCATATCCACATTTACCGTCAACATGAGATGCGATTGCATAACAAGTATCGCTTATTTCACGCTGTGATAAATTCAAGGTTTCTAAAAATGGTTTTGCGACTCTAGCAGAAATTCTACCATGTTCTACTGGAGTGTCTGTGTCAAACTTTGCAACATCGTGTAGTAAACATGCTAAAACTATTATTTTTTTGTCTGCATTCTCTAATTCAGCTAGCTCAAGCCCAATATTAGCAACTCTTAAACTATGATCGTATCTATATTTAACTTCTTTTTGATCACACTCAGATTTCATCAAATGATTGCATAAGAATTCTTGCGTCTTACTGATTATTTCTTGCATTTTCTCATCCTCCATATATAGATGTGTTAGCGCCTATATATTTCCACTCCATCTCTATTTATATTATTCAATAGTCCTTTGTCAGTGGTTTCTCTCATAATTACAATATCAAACTTATGGATACAGTTGATCTCGTCAATATCAGCAGAAACATTACTACTTTCTTTTTTCTTCTCTACAAACAGCGCTATATCAATATCTGAATAATCTTTGAAATCACCCCTGGCTCTAGAACCAAAAATATACGCACTTACAATGTTTCTATCTCTAGACAAGATACGAATAATTTCTTCAAAGATTTCTTTTTTNATACCGAATGTCATACTTATATCCCCTTTAATATTGTGTTATAGAGTTTCTTCAATAGTCCAAAATGCTGTTCTTTTATTCTTGTGTAAATCTCTAACGCGTCTTGTTCGTTATATGTATGACTTGTAATATTTCTATCTCTGAACCTCCCATCACTAAAGTGACAGGGTTCTAACCTCCTTAGACTTCCATTATACTCTCATGTATAGAAATGTTTACTCTCCACTACAACATATAATGACTCATCTAATTACAATTAGACTTTCACTACCAAAGGTTACGACTAACCAGTTAACGATAGTATAACGCCCGATTCAAGACGCTTATATTCTTTTTAAATCCCCATACTACTAGGAAATTTCACACCTCTTAATTTTAATCCTTTTAATCTAGTTATTTCTCTATCATGAAGCATCTTAAAAGTTACATACGTTTTATCACATAACTCTCTGTCTATCTTCTTTAAACTTTCATCCACATTCATTATTAAAAATGCACTATACATATCTCGCTGTATCATAGTATCTTTGTTCCATCTATCTTTTAATTCTTTCTTATTACATTCACCCGTAAAATGATTATACTGCGAGGCTTTAACTTCTCTTGTCTTAATCTTTAATAGCTCGAGTCCCTCATATTTTAATTTTCTGTTAATTATTTCAAGTAACATTGAAGGAGCTTTATTAGCGAGTGACTTGCCAAATCTTTTCTTCTTATTAATTTTACCTGTCGATTCGTTAACCGTAGTTTTTTTAGCACGCCTTTGTAATCCATTAAAACTCATCTGTTCAACCAATATTCTATCGCCTAGGACAATAATTTCATTTGCAAGTATTTCATGAGACTGCTTTCTTATAACCTTTTGTTTTCTCATAATCTCACTCAATTCTCTTTGCGTTTTGACATACTTTTTACTCTTATTCCAAACTAATTTAACACCTCTTTTAATAGTGCCATCTTCGTTATAATTACTTTGATTAACAGCTCTACGTTGCCTATCTAATTTTCTATTTAGTCTGTTTTTTTCTTTTTCTATATTATTAACTTCAGGACAGAGTTCTAATAATTTAACTTCTTCACTACTTGATACTGCAATTGTACTAATTCCTATATCTACTCCTACATTCCCAATACCAGTGCTTCTTTTTGATTCTCCAGTTTCTTTGTTTGCTTTTACTGGTGGAACACCTTCCATTACTAATTGAACGTAGTATTTATACTTGCCTCTTATTAGTTTTCTAACTATCCTACAGTACTTCACTCTGTCTTGTAGTGCCTTTTGTGCATATATATCAGTTGTTTTTACAACTACAGGCATTTTTAATTTATTCCATTTTATTATTCCATCTCTATAAGTTATTCCACTTTTATTCCATTTACCTTCTACACTCTGCATTTCACCATATCTAATAAAATGTACTCTTTCTCCACTCGAGTATATTAATTTTTCTAATGCTTTCCAGGCTCTACTTGCTAGTGCTTGGGCAGTTTTATTATCTATATTTTTACTGAATGGTTTATACATGGGCGTCATTTCATTTATCAGTGAATATTCATTTAGCTTATGCTCTCCTAATAATGTGTTTAGCTCTCTATATTTTCGTTTTCTTTCTTTTTCTATAGTTTTTAGCTTCTTTTTGTCGGTACAATTATGATAATCTTTATTAATTATAGACAACTCTTTTCTTAATTGCCTATAGACTCTTAGTTCAGATAGTGCTTCAAATCTCTTTAGTCCTACTCCGAGAATAGAGTTATATAACTTTCTACTAATTTCAAATCTTTTATCCAATATTGTTTTTTCTCTATCATCTGTCGCTAAATTTAGAGTTAATACGTAACTAGATGTTTTTTTCTTAGCTATGAATATTCACCTCAACTTTTTATTTTAATCTTTTTTCTATCTCACCATGTATTACTTTATGCCTATATTTTACACACCATACTATATGATATTTTATTGAATAGACATAACCTCGACCTTTACGAATTTCCGACATATGTAGCACCTCTTTATCTTCATTCTAACATATGTTATTGCAAAATTCAAGTGCAATAAGACGTTTCACGCTTTTTATACTTAATATACGCAAGTCAAATTCGTCATCCTAACTCACGACTGAAGCCACGATTATGCGGTCGACAACCATTAAATATTAATCAACTAATCTATCGAGTATGGCATTAAAGCCACGTGTCTAGATTTTTTGATTTCTTGAGTTACGTCTCTTTGATGAATAGCGCAATTACCTGACACTCTTCTTGGTAAAATTTTACCACGCTCTGTGATAAACTTTTTTAATCTATGAGTGTCTTTGTAAT
>NVVX01000063.1 GCA_002733545.1 Alkaliphilus sp. | reverse complement strand
AAAGTGTACAATGGCCGCGCTTGTGGTCATACTGCTCAACGGTATCTTCGATAAGTCCATCAAGATCATAAAAAAATCATGATGAAGCACGGCTCGCAACGCTTCCTGCCCGGAAGCCGCTTCCACTATATCCACCTCCATCGGCTCGAGGATACGTTTCATCGCATGCAGATTATTCGGCTCATCGTCCACAATCAGTAACATTGGTCGTCGCTCAGCCATTGCAGATGCTCCTAATCAATCCCGATATCTCACCCAGATGCAGGACATGGTCAATATCGGCGCTTGTCATTGCCGCCTTCGGCATTATGTCAGCCTCGGCACCTTCAGGGCCTTGCACAATGGTTAAACCGCCGAGACTCTTAATCGCTTTTAAGCCCCGGCTGCCATATGGATATTTGACCCTGATTGAACTCTGTCGGTTCAGGTATTCGGGCACAAAGTCATCCGCCTCACTCAATTGGTGTTGGACAACCATTATAGGTAGGCAATAGCCCGCCGGTAATGCCGATAATATAGTGTTCAAAGCATTCAATCCTCCCATTGATGCGCCGATGACAACAGCGTTATAACTGGGTGCCATGAGGAGATTTTTTCCTGTATATGCGTAGTCGACGATCAAACTCGCTAAAATCATCAGCGACGTCAGTGAATGAAATGGACTCCTTATCTCCCAAAATCAGAAATCCGCGACGTGCAAGACTTTTTGTAATGGCCACTTAAGTCCTATTTGTGCTTTGTCTCTCTCAGCTAAACCTTTCTCAATTATCTGAAAAGTAATATCAAACTTGGGATAACCTATCATCCTACCTTTTTCTGGAGTAACCAGGTTTTTTTCTAACATTCTATCCATCTTGGCTTTACCTGAGATCAGGATATAGTCATAGTTTTTATATCTATCTTCAAATAGATGACCGCTTCTTTGATATTTCCAGTTGTACCAGTAGACAAAACTTGCTCCTATTCGTCGCATCGCAATCCCGAAATCTTCACCCTCTTTAATTATAAGGTGAATATGATTACCCATTAAACAGTATGCATATATTTCGTAACCGCTCTTCGCTTTATAGAACTCAAGTGTTTGCAAAAATTCTTTGCTTATTTACGCCTCTTAGCATTATATGATAAATCCCTGTTTTACTTTTCCTTCTCGCCGTTCTTGGCATTTTTTAGCACCCCTATTTAGTCTATCATATCCGCAATTAAAAAACAATTTCAAAACCCAAAAAAAGGAAAAGCCAACCGCAAGAACCGTCCCCTTGGTTTGTGTCCCCTTGGTTTGTCCCTGGTTTGCGCGCCCTTGGTTTGCTTCCCCTTGGTTTCTCGCCCCCTGGTTTCTCCCTGGTTTCTATAAAAAACATAACCCAGAGTATGTACCCTGAGTTATGTTTGCGTAATCTTTCCTATATTCTTTAAAACTTACCTAATGTCTCAAGTAGTCTGTAAATCATTACTGCTGCTTGAGCTCTTGTAGCCTTCTGGCTTGAGCCAAATTCTACGTCGCTAAATCCAGTAACTATACCTTCTTTGTAAGCTATGCTTACATAGTCTGAAGCCCAATTAGATATTTCATCTGTAAATTTAACTTCAGTTGGAAGATATTCGTTTTCTATGTCAGCAAGTTGTAATGCTCTTACTATCATAGTTGCCATTGCTTCTCTACTAATATGTCCGTTTGGATCAAATTTGTTATTGAAGCCTTTGACTATTCCTTGACTAGCTGCAATTAAAACTGATTCTTCGTACCATGCACCTTTTGATAAATCACCAAATGTCACTGTTTCTTCTGCTAAGTCTAAATCTAATGCTCTAACTAAAAGAGTTGCAAACTGAGCTCTAGTGATATTATTATTTGGAGCAAAGGTATCATCGTCTATTCCTTTTATTACATGTCTTGAAGCTAATACTTCAATGTATTCTTGCGCCCAAGGAATAGCTATGTCGTCAAATGTCTTGTTTAATTGCATTGCCATGAACATGCTAAAATGTGTTACTGTAAATGTTATTGTTCCTTCTTCTTCGTTTATTACTCCTCCAACAAACTCTAGCTCTCCAGTTTCTTCGTTCAAATAGTAAATACCTATTTTACGAGGATCTCCGTTTTCGTCTAAAGTTATTGGTATTGTAATTGTGATTTCACCTTCGAATTCAAGTGGTTCACCGTCTAAGGTAAGGTCAAAGTAAATCAACTCGGATACTGCTTCATGTTCAATCAGCGTATCCATTTTTTCTAATGCCTCAGCTACTTCTTCTTCGCTAAGCATTTCCATAGTCAAAGAAACTGTGCCTTCAGCCAAGTCACCTAATAATCCTGCAGGAATTTCTAGCCTAGCGTGTCCTGCATCAATAACTATAGGTAATCCTTTTTCAGTTGCTACTTCTAGTAGTTCTGTCGATAATTCGACTACCACCTTGTCAACACCTTCAACCGCTGCTTCAATTTCTATTTCTACAGTTTCATCATCAATTTCTGCAACTATTTTCTCGTTATCAACAACTATTGTTGCGACCTCTTCGCCTTCTTCGCCCTTTACTACCACTGTGCCTTGCTCTGTTTCTTCTGGTTCAGCTTCGTCTTCTGGATCTTCTGGCGTTGGTGTTGGCGTCGGTGTTGGTGTCGGTGTCGGTGTCGGTGTTGGTGTTGGTGTTGCTCTGCCACTAACTACTTCGAATTCAACTGATTCCATTTTGCCTACAGCGTTCACATAGACTACATAAGTTCCTAAATTGAATAAGTCTGCATGTGCTTTTATATCAACTACAAACTTACCATATGAGTCTGTTATAAGCTGATCTACAAAAGGTATCGATTGTCCGTCAACGCTTTCAACTTTCAACGTAACATCGGTTCCTACTTTAGGGTTTCCATCTACTAATACTTCACCGCTTATTTGTATTACATTATTTCGGGCAACTCTATTTAAGTTTGTGCTTATGCTAAGCGTATATTGCGGCATACCTGCAAATGAAAATGTAGTAGAAAGTGCTAATACAAGCACTAATATCAATACTGTAATTTTTTTCAACAATGCTTTACCCTCCTTTTTTTATTTAGTGAATGTTATTTTTCTGGGGGTATAATCCCCCAGAAAAGTATCTAATATACTGTAAATTCAATAACGGTTGTTGATGATAATGGGTTCATAGTATCCCAACCATCCCAAACATATACTTCTACAGTATATTCACCTCTAGGTTTAAAATTAGGAATTGTAAAGCCTGTTTTAACTGCTTTTGTTTCTCTAGCTAATAAGTTTTCATATTCCACTGTTCCTAGGTAAGTTAAATTTCCACTAGCGTCTGTAATCTTAACTATCACCATAGGACTTGCTGAGTTTGGACCTAAGTTTTCAACTGTAGTTTCTATAATTACTGTGTCTCCTCTTACAACAGAGTCGACTACCGTTCCGTCTAGCGTTTGTATCTCTACATTTGCTATTCTCGTATCGTAGTTATATACTTCAAACTCAGTTTCTACTACACTCGTTCCACCTTCTGCATCAGTTGCTGTAAATCTTGCAGTGTATGTTCCACTTTGTGCAAACTCAGTTGGAGCCCACTCGACCCAATAAGTCCACCAAGGTGCTTGCATTAAGAAAGGTTGGAATGCATAAATAACTGAGCCTTGTGGATCAAGTATTTCTATTTCAACTGTAGATGTTCTATCTAATATTACTTCAAGACTTACTGGTCTTAGGTAACTTACAAAATCTCCTGACACATTCGCTGTAAATGCATCTGCTTGTATAACAGGAGCACCAATATAAGTAATAGCTTGGTTCCAAGCTCTATCACTTACAACTACTACCACGCTCACCGGCGTTTCACCTAAGTAGGAAATAGAGTCACTATCTCCCGTAGATCCGATATGAATTCCTTCTACAAATACATCTCTCCAATCTACGCCACTAAGTGTATCATTAGATGTCCATGATATAGTATATTCTTCATTTGGAGTTACTTCAGTTACAGTAATTCCACTAACTGTTGGTGCTGTAGTATCTAACATAATAGGCATTACTTGTCTTTGAGGTGTAGCTGTTGGGAAATCAACTTTAGATTCTAGAACTATGTTGTAAATTCCATCTTCAGCTATTACTCCTGTATTGTTAAGACCCTTCCAACTAAATTGCGATGTAGAGTACTCTACCCATGCTCCTCTCGCTAGCACAGTTTTTCTTAGTCCTTCTTCAAATGGGATAACTCCATTTACTTCAAAAGTTCTATTGTCGAATACGTCTTTTACGGTGTTTCCTTCTGAATCTTCTACAAACATTCTAAATGTCTTTGCGTTTCTTAGTAAGGTAAAGCCTGCAGAAACACTGTCAAGCATCCAATCGTTATTTGGTGAGAATGCTGCGTCTGCGCCCAATGGCTGAATCCACTCAGCATCTACAAATATATCTAGTGGAAGCTCCCAAGCTTCAGCTCTTTCTACATGCCAATACTCATATAAGCCAGTATAAGGCAAGAAAGCATCTGCTTCAAAATGCGCTCTATCAACAACACTTGGTGCACTCGGTCCATCCCAATCACCATAAAATCCTACAAATGGTATTGAAAGCTCTGGTAGTGTTGAGTCAGTTGGTACTAAACGAATAAATCCTTCAACAAATGCGTTGTCATTTAAGCCAGTCGCACCAACCAAGTTTAAATTGAAGTTTAATGATAACGTGCTATTTTTAGCAATAGTAATCGTTGAATATACTTCGTCTGTAACAGTTGTTCCATTTACTGTCATTAGAGCTCCGTCTACATTAGTCATACTCATACTTAAAAACTCACCATTAATCTTGTTAGTCAATATGCTTGTGTATACATTATAAGTAACAGTTGAAGGTATATCGAATGTTGAAAGATTCAGTGCGAAGTCCTTTGAATCACCAATTTCTCTTAATGAAATTCCTGCACTTGCATCCTCTGCAAATGTAACAATTGCTGGGGTCTTAAGTGCTGCATCAACATTTAAAAGCCCTGCACCTTGTCTTCTAGGTGATTCTTGATAAACTGCATCTGTTACTGTTATAGGAGTAGCTGTATTCATCATGAGCTTTTGTGCCATTTCAGCTCTTGTTAAACCTGTGTAGCCTCTTTCATTTAATACTTGCAATACTAAAGCTGATGCTCCAGCAACATGTGGAGCTGCCATGGATGTACCAGACATACTTGCATATTTATTTCCAGTCATTGTAGACCAAATGTTTCCACCTGGTGCTGTTATTTCTGGTTTGAAGTCTAAATTCGGTGTTAATCCCCAAGAAGTAAACCCAGACATTTTACCAGCATCAGGGTTAGGTTGAGATACAACTTCGCCTGAGAATATTACTGTTCTATTTGCAACTTCGTCATGCATGTTCATTCCGTCAGTGTTCCCAATAAATAGCGATGGAATAGTTATTGCAGGATCTGTCGCCATGTTAACAAGAGCGTCACCACGTGCTGCATCGTTAAATACGATTACCGCTATTGCACCGGCATCTTGAGCTGCTAATATCTTTTGCGTAAATGGATATACACCTCTCATTATTAATGCGACTTTTCTATTAAAGTCTGCATGAGCAAAGTAAGATGCATCTCCACCTAGCCCTGCATATTCATATGCGTAGGCTGTGCTATTATTCAACACATCTAGCGGATTAATTCCACCTGGTGCAAATACCGCCTGCGTGCCATCTCCTAGTTCTATCGTGAATGCTGTCACATGCGTGTTTTCAAAAGATGCAACAGAAAACGCGCCTGAAGTTAAACTTGGACTTCCAACTAGCCCGATATCAGGATTAATAGCTAGTGGCATAATTGGGGCCGTACTAATATTTGAGTTGCCTGCCGAAACTGCCACAACAATTCCTGCATCTTTAGCTAGACCAATTGCATCTTCATATGGTCCATCAGGATCTACAAAAGCTGCTGTAGAACCTAAACTCATGTTAATTACATCTGCGCCTAAGTTTACAGAGTAAATGATTCCTGCAACTATATCATCTGTGTAAGCCCAAGCTTGATCTGTACAAGAAAAAACTTTTACTGCTAGTAGTTGTGCTTCTGGAGCAACCCCTACTATTTGTCCATTAGCTGCTGCAGTTCCTGCAACATGAACTCCATGATCGTGCCCAAAAGGTTGATCTAGGTTTGGAATTACATCATTATCTTTATCTGCAAAGTCCCAACCTGTAATAACTTTTGAGTTAAATACTATATCATTTTCTTCTGTACTTCTTAATTTTTCTGTCATCTCTGCATCAGTGAACTTTGGAGATGCAGGGACCTTTTGAAAATCTTGATGTTGCCAATCAATGCCAGTGTCTAATATTGCAATAAGCGTACCTTCTCCTTTAACTTTAGAATCCCATGTTTCTTGGAGATTGATAATTGGAACACTGTATTGCATATCAAGTTCATATCTTCTTACTACATGAACTTCAACAACATCTGGCATTTTTTTAATTTCACCTAAATTTTTATACTTTGATGAAATACTAAAGCCATTAAGACCTTGTACAAATCTGTGCCTTACTTCAATGTTAGAATCTAGTGCCTCAAGGTCTTGTATTACTTGCTCTTGCTTTGCCATTAACAAGCCTTCGTTACCAGAAACTACGATTCCTTCTTTTTTTACAAGTGGGGTTCCATCTACCTCAACGATGAATCTTACTTCATCATCTGGCTGGTACTGAACTGCATTATCGTCAAATTTATGATCTGGAATAATCATATCTTCGATACTTGGTTGGTCACCACGTCTTAAGTTTCTTGCATAATCAAGGAAATATTGCAGATCAAACCCACTTTCAACTTCCTCTAGCAGTTCTACTTCTTCCATTGGCGCAATGTTTTCAACATCTTCTGCCCATGCAAATCCGAAAGTACCAAATACCATAGCAACTGTTAAAACAATAGATAAAAACTTTCTTAAATTCATTTACTGCACTCCTCCTTTAGTGATTTTATTTTTTACCAACTTCAACCCTCCTTATGCGTTATTTTATTCTTCTTAAATGCTTTTTCCTCTGCAGATATATACAGATTCTTGCACTCTTCTTTATACATTCGTCCTATTTAATTAAACTCCTTTTATTTTTGTTAAATATATTTATTATTTTTTCTTGTTGTATTACTATCAAGAAATATAAACCCCATGTTTATCTTGTAATTGATATATCTTGAAACCTATAAATTAGCTGTGTCAATACTAAAAAATATTTCTCCAAGTAGTTTTGGTCCCTCCCTAAACGGCTCATTAGATTTTTTGTGTAAGAATGTACTGTAAGACCCGTTCCCCTGGTTTTGGAAAGAAAATAAATTTGTCCTTGATCCTCTATTCTTCAAACTCACTAACCATTAAATCTAAGCTAATTAAACTTAAGTTCTGAATAGTTTTCTAGAACTCCAAAAAACTGTTGTATGTATTATACTAAAAATATCCGCAGAATTGATTGAAAAGCAAGCTCCCATGTTTAAATCTATTAAAGTCGTTATAAACCACAATACACTCATGAGTTTTAAACTTATGAGTGTATTGTGACATGTCTGTTTCTTATTGTCAAATTCAGTCTCGAATGTCAAATAAATTTATTTGTTTACAAAAAACAATAGTAGCACTTTTTAAATCTAGGAACTGAACTCGTTCAGCGTAGCAGGATGCTCCCTCTGCCCTCCTACTACCTAGTCTCAGCGGCAAAAAAATCGTCAATCCCAATCAAAAAGAAAACCCAAACGCAAGAACCGTCCTCTTGGTTTATATTACAACTCTCTAGCGAGATCATTGATAAATTTTTCAAAAACATCCACATACACATTTTGAATGGTATCAAAAAAATCTAAAGCGCTTGCTTCATCGTAAGTATGAGACGTTCTATTTCGATCTTGAAGCATTTCAAGCCAAATATTGCCATCTTTTATTAACCCCTCTTTATAGGATTCTTTTATCGCTTTTCTAGGGCTTGTAGCCTCCAAATTACCATTATACTCTAAATATGCCTTCATCAGCTTGCAAGAGAGTTCGTCAGTAGGATATTATGCAGTTATCAAACAAAAAATCATCAATTTGTGCGTAATATCCAGTTTCATAATAGTTAGATAATTTGATGTTAAACTCCAGCAAATCAGTTTCTTTAATCGTAAAAATACCCTTTCCAGAGGATATCAGTATTTTATTTGCAATCATAGTACTTGTTCGCTTGTTGCCATCCCAAAATAACTGGCTTCTCGTAGCCCACAAAAAATAATATATCGCTCTTGACGTTGCTGTAGAAAGCCCTAGTATTTTATTTAATTCAATTTCTACATCGTGCTTGTTTGGCACAGCTGGTATATATGACGTTCCTGAAATGCCTACTTTTCCAGTTCTTAATGCTCCCCATTCAAGAGCTTGATTCCTTGCTACCTCTGCATGGATTTTACAAATGCACTCCACAGTTAGTGGTTCCTCAATCGTTTTCAACATATATTGCCAAGCATTTCTAAGGTTTATTATGCACTCAATGTCATTTATGCTTACGCCGGCAACATTTACACCACTTAGTATTGTTTCGGTCTCAGGAAATGTAATATTGCAACCCTCAAGCTCTGCTCCATTATATATATTTTGTATAATTGTTTTTTTTGCATGAAATACGTTTTCTTTAAGTGACAAGTCGCATTTGTCACAATATTCTTTATACATAAGATCCACCTTTCAATCTGCCTCAAAAATTCTTTTCTTATTTATGCCTCTTAGCATTATATGATAAATCTCTGTTTTATTTTACTTTATCACCGTTCTTGTCATTTTTTAGCACCCCTGTTTAGTTTATCAT
>NVVX01000015.1 GCA_002733545.1 Alkaliphilus sp. | reverse complement strand
TCTAAAAGGATTAGGTCTGGCTTACAGTGTGTCAGTGTGGCGATGGCTTCTTCACCGGATGATGCTTCACAAATAACCTCAAGGTCATCTTCTAAGGAGATAAGTTGAGACAGTCCTTTCCTTAACAATGGGTGGTCGTCGACAAGCATTATGGTTGCAATATTCATATTATGTTTTATTTTGTTGGATGGTTAAAGAGATATGTGTACCTGACGGTTGATGGTTGGTTATGTGTAGTTGACCATGGAGAGAGAGGGCCCTTTCTTGCATTATTTTTATACCGAAATGCCCTTCTTTGGCCGAGGTTTTAGGCATACCAACCCCATCATCTTTTATATTGAAAGTTCCAAAGAGTTTATTCATAGATACTCTCCTCCCTAAAAGCTCTTTCTTTATCTACTCTGAACCTCCCATCACTAAAGTGACAGGGTTCTAACCTCCTTAGACTTCCATTATACTCTCATGTATAGAAATGTTTACTCTCCACTACAACATATAATGACTCATCTAATTACAATTAGACTTTCACTACCAAAGGTTACGACTAACCAGTTAACGATAGTATAACGCCCGATTCAAGACGCTTATATTCTTTTTAAATCCCCATACTACTAGGAAATTTCACACCTCTTAATTTTAATCCTTTTAATCTAGTTATTTCTCTATCATGAAGCATCTTAAAAGTTACATACGTTTTATCACATAACTCTCTGTCTATCTTCTTTAAACTTTCATCCACATTCATTATTAAAAATGCACTATACATATCTCGCTGTATCATAGTATCTTTGTTCCATCTATCTTTTAATTCTTTCTTATTACATTCACCCGTAAAATGATTATACTGCGAGGCTTTAACTTCTCTTGTCTTAATCTTTAATAGCTCGAGTCCCTCATATTTTAATTTTCTGTTAATTATTTCAAGTAACATTGAAGGRGCTTTATTAGCGAGTGACTTGCCAAATCTTTTCTTCTTATTAATCTTACCTGTCGATTCGTTAACCGTAGTTTTTTTAGCACGCCTTTGTAATCCATTAAAACTCATCTGTTCAACCAATATTCTATCTCCTAGGACAATAATTTCATTTGCAAGTATTTCATGAGACTGCTTTCTTATAACCTTTTGTTTTCTCATAATCTCACTCAATTCTCTTTGTGTTTTGACATACTTTTTACTCTTATTCCAAACTAATTTAACGCCTCTTTTAATAGTKCCATCTTCGTTATAATTACTTTGATTAACCGCTCTACGTTGCCTATCTAATTTTCTATTTAGTCTGTTTTTTTCTTTTTCTATATTATTAACTTCAGGACAGAGTTCTAATAATTTAACTTCTTCACTACTTGATACTGCAATTGTACTAATTCCTATATCTACTCCTACATTCCCAATACCAGTGCTTCTTTTTGATTCTCCAGTTTCTTTGTTTGCTTTTACTGGTGGAACACCTTCCATTACTAATTGAACGTAGTATTTATACTTGCCTCTTATTAGTTTTCTAACTATCCTACAGTACTTCACTCTGTCTTGTAGTGCCTTTTGTGCATATATATCAGTTGTTTTTACAACTACAGGCATTTTTAATTTATTCCATTTTATTATTCCATCTCTATAAGTTATTCCACTTTTATTCCATTTACCTTCTACACTCTGCATTTCACCATATCTAATAAAATGTACTCTTTCTGCACTCGAGTATATTAATTTTTCTAATGCTTTCCAGGCTCTGCTTGCTAGTGCTTGGGCAGTTTTATTATCTATATTTTTACTGAATGGTTTATACATGGGCGTCATTTCATTTATCAGTGAATATTCATTTAGCTTATGCTCTCCTAATAATGTGTTTAGCTCTCTATATTTTCGTTTTCTTTCTTTTTCTATAGTTTTTAGCTTCTTTTTGTCGGTACAATTATGATAATCTTTATTAATTATAGACAACTCTTTTCTTAATTGCCTATAGACTCTTAGTTCAGATAGTGCTTCAAATCTCTTTAGTCCTACTCCGAGAATAGAGTTATATAACTTTCTACTAATTTCAAATCTTTTATCCAATATTGTTTTTTCTCTATCATCTGTCGCTAAATTTAGAGTTAATACGTAACTAGATGTTTTTTTCTTAGCTATGAATATTCACCTCAACTTTTTATTTTATTTTTTGGTTTTGAATGTATGTTCTTATTTGCTCCGCTGTATTTTCACTAACTGTTGCTACAAAGTAGCTAGGGTTCCATAAATGACCACCCCATAGTTTTTTCTTTATTACTTTTCCATATTCTTTCATTAATAGCCTAGCGCTTACTCCTTTTAGTGCTTTTATCATATCTGGTATATAGTGTTGAGGTTTACATTCTACTAATAAATGAATATGGTCTAAGTCTGTTTCCATTTCCTCTATTGTAAAATTATTATCCTTCGCTATTTTATATAACATTTCTTTTAATCTTTTTTCTATCTCACCATGTATTACTTTATGCCTATATTTTACACACCATACTATATGATATTTTATTGAATAGACATAACCTCGACCTTTACGAATTTCCGACATATGTAGCACCTCTTTATCTTCATTCTAACATATGTTATTGCAAAATTCAAGTGCAATAAGACGTTTCACGCTTTTTATACTTAATATATGTAAGTCAAATTCGTCATCCTAACTCACGACTGAAGTCACGTGTATGCGGTCGACAATCATCAACGTCAGATCCAGTTTTATAATTACCCATCGCCCTACTTCCAAAAATAGATGCTCCGCTAACTTCTTTGTTCTTTTGCAAAACATCGATAATCATGCTCATGCTTTTTTGTGCTATTCCAAACCTCATATTTTCTCACCTAAAAGACTGTGTACTTGTGATATAGTTTTATAATATTCTTCCTTTATTTTTCTTACTGCAAAGTTTAAACGTTCCTCATCGTACGTATGAGCCAGAAGATTTCTTTTTTCTAGCATGTCCATCCATACTTCCCCATCTTGAATAAGTTCATAGTGAAACGCCTCTTTTATTACCGTCCTCGGGAATTTAGCATCTCCTTCTTGAGCTTCCAGATAATCTTTCAGAGTTTTCCAAGCAAGTTCAAATGTATATTCAAACCTCTGAACTAAACCTTCTTTTTCAAGCACGCTCAACTTTTCAAAATCTAGAATTGCAAGATGTAATTGTTTATAGGCCTTATCAAAATTTTCGAATCTTTGACGCCATCGAATATCTTTTTCTTTCAACTGTTTCATCTCCTCATCAGTATACGTTTAAGCATTCCTATCGATAGGTTTCTCAAAACCATTCACTTAAAACTCTTAATATGGTTGTTTCTTTCATACTAGTGCAGATATTCACGTTAATTTTATCATATTCTGCTTCATTTCACAATTGCACGTTTTATTTGGATAACGTTTATTTAGTGTAAACAAAGATTTGCTTAATGCGTAACAGTCCCTATTTTTTGTAATTCGAGATGATTTTAAAAACAGCACAGAAAGAGCCTATAAACTTAGAATTTTTTAAAAAACAATGTGTTCTAGTTAAATTATAAACTCTAGTTTATGTGAAAATTAACCAAATTCTCTTGATACAGCATCTGCCTTAGTGTATAATTAACATTCAAGGAGGTGTACGTTGTGATGGCTGTTTTTAACGGTAATAAAATAGACAGAAAAAAAGAAAAACTTGATTCTTCAAGGCCTATAAATCCCAGTGTTTTAAGAAAAATCAGAGAAGATATGGATCTTCGCTGGACTTATAACTCTAATGCTATTGAAGGTAACACATTAACTTTAAACGAAACTAAAGTAGTTTTAGAAGGTATCACTGTTGGTGGGAAAAAGCTCATTGAACACTTAGAAGTTATTAATCATAAATTCGCAATCGATTATGTTGAGTGTTTAGTGAAAGATGCCAAAAGGCTTTCTGAATCAGATATTAAGCACATTCAAAGACTCATATTAAAAGGAATCGATGATCATTACGCAGGCAGATATAGAGATAGGAAAGTACTTATATCTGGGGCTTCTCACATACCACCAGAGCATTTTATTTTAAAAACTGAAATGGAAAGCATGCTTTTTAGATATAATAACATAGATGCTCCAATATATAATAAGATAGCATTTCTTCATGGCGAGTTTGTGAGGATACACCCCTTTATAGATGGCAATGGCAGAACTGCTCGATTACTGGTTAACTTAGAGTTAATGAAGCTAGGTTATCCTCCAATATTAATCAAAATAGCAGACCGCCAAGAATACTATTCTCTGTTAGACGAATGTTGCTTAATTAGAAATTATGACAAATTTGGTGATTTTATAAAAATTCGTATGAATCAAAGTTTAGATTTATATATCAGTTGCTTAGAGTAAATATGTTTGACAAGAGTCATTAGGGACGGCGAGTCAAACAGCACCGTCGCCAATGACTCTTTAGAAACACTTTCTAAGTATCTCACTGCTTTTGATAAGTATCCAGATCATGTGGCACTCGTACTCTTTGTTATGTTTTTCTATGAATAATCTAAAATGCCTTTGTTTTCCTGTGCTATTGAATGATTTTACATTTCTTTGTTTGCTTACTGTAAAATCTATTTTTATCTTGCCTCTTGTGACATGACTAAAACAATGATTGCACCATATTCTCTAACTAGTATTATAGTATATGTACATATTGCAAAAATTAATATGATGTAGATGGGGTGAAAACTTGCCAATTGACAAAGTAAGAATTAGAAATTATAAATCGTTAACTAGAATTGATATTGATGTAAATAACAGCAAATATAATTTGCAATGTTTTCTTGGAAAAAATGGGTCAGGAAAAACTCATATTTTAAATGCACTAAAATATTTTTTTGATATACTGGCCGATAGTTCAAAAATAGGCAGTGCGATCGATAGCCAAAATCCTTACATTCAAAAAATGGAAATAGAGATCATCTTTAATTTCAGCGAGTTAGAAAAGAAAGCTGACAACGATTATAAATGAATTCATTTAATTATTTAAAAATGCTAATGTACATCATCCTCTCTCTAGCTGCTTTAGGTTGGAAAAATCCAATTATCCTAATTGATGAGATAGAAATAGGTATGCATCCTCAGTTTATAGATTTGCTTACCGATAACCTATCTGAATTTAATAACGACAGTACAAATCTATTTATCTCTACCCATTCCCCTATTTTCGTTTCCAATTTAATAAAAAAAGAAATCAAGACGTCTATTTATAGAGTTAATTGTATCAATTTTTCAACAGTTATTGAAAAAATGAAGCCACTGACAAGCCCTAAATATAATAGTTTGATAACTATGAACGATGCTAGTTGTTACTTTGCAAACGCACTGGTCTTTGTTGAAGGAGCTAGTGAAATTCAGTTATTCCAAAATAAACATATTCAGCGTCTATTCCCTAAGTTAAGATATGTTGATATATACCCTTTTGACTCTAATAACACTAAGTTATCACTGGTAAAACCAGAGGTCGTTAATTACAATATCCCTTATTTATTACTTGTAGATATGGATAAAATAATAAATTACACTAAACACGATCGGTTTAAAATTAATTCGGACGAGTTAGTAAATCCTCTTAGCAGTAGCAGAGTAGAAAAACTTGAAAAAATGATGTTTTTTCAAGCCAACAGAGATAGTAGGAAGCTATCCACTTATCATTTAAAACAATACATAAGCAATGTGATGTCCAAATCAACATTTAGGTTGGTTAGCGACGGTTATTATTTTAGGGATAGGTTGTTTGAAAAACTCATTCATCTTATTCGCCACTATTGCTTATATTATAAAGTTTTCCCTGTAGCTACGACTATAGAGGGAGTAATTATAAATACGAATAATACTGACAAAACTTTAAGCTGGATTATATCTAAAGAGAATGTAGACGTTGCATTACTTAACAAAGTGCTGGACATAGATAAATCATGGAGCAAAAAAGATTGTATAAAATATAGAACGTTAGTTTTAAGGCTTATGCACGGAGGTAAGCTCGATACTCTCCAAACCTTTAACAAAGCTAAAACAGATAATGTGCTTCCCAAGGAAGTCACCCTGAAAATTACTGACTTACGTAAAAACTACTGCAAAAAAGCAAGTGGTTGGATAATTGAGTTTATCGACTATTATTTTGAAAATTTTCTACGTGATGAAAAAGACCAGTCAATAAGAAGAGAACTCTTTAAGAATGATTTCCCTGAGCTAAGTTCAATTTTACACACCATCGAAAAAATGGTATAATTAAGCTGTTGAGTAGTAACATAATATCAGCTGTCATGGCTTGCTGGTATTCCCCTAAGAATTCTACTCATTTTTGCTTGACAACTTAAGTGTACTTTAGAAAAGCTAGGGAGTTAATATTTACAATTAGCTTTTATATTTGCCTTGTCACATTTCCGTATGCAAATTGTACTCGCAGTGCGTGGATATGAGAAGTACTCAACAAGAGGCTCTATGGCATACTACATAGAGCCTCTAAACAAGGAGATGATACTTTGAAAGTATGGAGAGTAGACAATTATAATGATTATTTTAGTAATATTGTCAAAGTCCCTGAAAAAGAATTTAAGAGCAAAATTGCTGACAATGAAAAAAAGCTTTTCTATTCGGAGTACATTAATAAAACTAAAAAAAATGGTCTGCGCAAGATTTATTGTGTTACAGAAAATTCTGATTTATACAAAATTCAAAAAAACATTAAAAACAACTTCCTTGATAATATAATGCTCTCTGATTCAAGCTATGGTTTCCGCAAAGGGCGCTCTTATTATGATTTTCTTGCTTCCCACAAATCCTTCTATAGTGGTAAATATTTTTTAAGATTGGACATCCGCGATTTTTTTGGTTCAATTGAATACTCTCTTATCGAAGATGTTGTTAGTTATTATTTTGTCGTTGGAGAAAACCTGACTTCGAGCCAAAAAAAAGAGCTGTTACAGAACACACTAAGTTCTATGACCTATGAAAACAAAGTGCCTCAAGGCGCAATCACTTCACCCACCTTATCTAATATTGTTTTTCGTCAATTAGATTTAAGAATTGAAAAGTTTTGTCAAAATGTTGATGCTATTTATACAAGATATGCAGATGATTTGCTTTTTTCTTCATACAATAGGAATTTACACAGCGCTAAATTTATAAATTTCATACGGAGTATTTTGATTAGTAAAGGTTTTCACATTAATCACTCAAAAACGATACGGACTAAGAATTTAATATCCCTTAATGGTTTTGTTATTAGCGAGAATGACATTCACTTATCTAGAAAGAAACTTGCAAGCTTAAGTAGAATTCTATTCTGTTTAGAAACCCCAAAATGGATAAACAGCAAAGCTAGCTTTGTGAATTTAAACATGAAATTAAAAACTGAAGGTGATAAACATTTGTTTGAAGGAAAGTATGCACTATTAAATTTCTTAGCGGGATTTAGAGCTTTTATTATCCCCATTGTTAGATCAATGGATGACAGCAAATTAAGAAAAAAACAACAAAAATATATTGTTCGTATAGAAAAAACTATTGAAAAAATAGAAAAACTTCCACCAAAAAAATAATTAGTTTGCAATTCAGTAAATCCCCAGACCTCACATATCGTCTAGCACAGGTTTTTAAACATCCTTTATATCTACCCAATTTGAAGGAAATCCCATTTCTCTGAGAATATCTTCAATTTTAATTGTATTTATTGATTTCTCTATTTCATCTATTGCTTTTTTTATAAAAAAATAAAATCGCTCAAACGAAGTTGCATTGAGCATAATCTTAAATATTATTACGATAGAAAATAAATCATTTTTCCCACAAATAGGATTATTGGAACTGTTAAATTTTATATTCATTTTACGGTGGATATTATTAGTTTTTATCATATTCGGCGTCATATTTTTTTTCAAAGCTTTTAGATTAAAAAGCCGCTCATCATGTGCACATGCATTTCGATATATAGACAATACAAATAATAATTTCGTCATTTCTTCGGGTTTCAAGTTGAACCTTCTACCAATATCATTTTGATCCAATTGAATAAGGTTACTATAAAAAATACTTATAGTCCCTAACGAAAGAGTGTTCACCAAAACCCATAACGGAACATACCCATAATTTAGCATGCTATGTGATATCATCAAATTTTTTTTTGATAACTGTCTTGCAATTTCGCCCTGTAAATTAGCAACGAGTCCAGCAACTGCTCCTATTCTCCTTGTTTTCTCCGCCTGTCTACTACCTTGAACTCGCGTGTCAAAATTAGAAATTTTCAAGTAATTATCATGTCCGTATTTTTTTGAAAAGTCATGTGATAAAACGCTCTTCACATTATTCTCAATTTCTAAAATACTTCTCAAAAATATACTCCTTAAGTCTCTATCAAATAAAAAAAGAGCATAAATCTCAGTAAAATTAGTACCATTTTTATATTTTTCGTCGTCACCTGTATATGTATTATCAATGAACAATTCCTTATATCCATTGATCAAGTTGTAATAATTTTCCATCTCTATAGTGTGCTTATCTTTATCAGCAATGTTCATTCCCCTACTTTTCAGTTTTTCTACCTGTTTGTCTGTAGTTGTAAATACTTTGTCCACAAAAATTCCCCCTAATAAAAAAACCTCGGGCCCGTAGGACACCGAAGTATGATCACTATATTATATGCATATCCCCTGTTTCTATACCTTCATACTATCATAGATTATTTAGCATGTCAAAGAAAATATTCTCCTAACTACCATCTATTTTCTATACCTCAATATTATCTTCTCCACAACCTTAATTCCATCAATAGCAGCTGAAATTATACCTCCAGCATATCCTGCTCCTTCGCCAGCTGGATAAAGTCCCTCTACGTTGGTGCTTTCAAGGGTATCATTATCTCTAACTATCCTTATTGGTGAAGAACTCCTTGTTTCAACTCCTGTTAGAATGGCGTCTTTCATTGCAAATCCTTTTAATTTTTTATCCCAATGTATAATAGCTTCTTTCATTGAATCAATTACATAAGAAGGTAAGCAATCATCTATACTAGTTAGTTTTATACCTGGTTTATAAGTAGGGTCTACTGTTCCTAATTCATTTGATGTCTTTCCTTCAAGAAAATCGCCTACTAGTTGAGCAGGTGCGCTGTAATCGCTTCCGCCTAATTCAAATGCTTTTTGTTCCCATTTCCTTTGAAAATACATTCCTGCAAGCGGATGATTATCTTCAAAGTCATCGCTTCCTACTGCTACTAATAAAGCACTGTTAGCATTTTCTTTACCTCTTGCATGCTCACTCATCCCATTTGTTACTACTCCGCCAAATTCTGAAGTCGCTGCAACTACGCTTCCGCCAGGACACATGCAAAATGTATATACTGATCGTCCATTTTTAGATTTATATGTTAATCTGTACTCAGCAGATCCTAATCTTTTATGCCCTGCGTAGTCTTTATACTGAGCTTTATTTATCAACTCCTGAGGATGTTCAATTCTTACGCCTATTGCAAATGACTTGCTGGTTACGTCCACGCCTCTTTCAAATATTTTTTCAAAAGTATCTCTCGCACTATGCCCAATTGCTAGTACAACTGCATCAGCTTCTATTATTTCATCTTTATTGACTATAATTTTTTTTACTTTATTGTTTTCAATAATAAAATCTGTAACACAAGTATTAAACCTTACTTCTCCACCTAGCTCAATTATGCTTTTCCTAACGTTTTTTATAACATTTTTAAGAATGTCTGTGCCAACATGTGGTTTAGCAGAATACATTATTTCTTCTGGAGCTCCAGCGGCTACAAACTCTTCTAGTACTTTTCTACTTCTTAAGTCTTTTGATCTAGCTGTAAGTTTCCCATCGGAAAATGTGCCTGCTCCGCCTTCCCCAAATTGGATATTTGATTCCTTGCAAAGCATTCCTGTAGCAAATAAATTATCTACAGATTTTGCTCTATCATCTACTGATTCTCCTCTTTCTAAAATGATAGGTTTATATCCCATTTGCGCTAAAATTAGTCCTGCAAATAGACCTGTAGGTCCCATCCCTATAATCACCGGCCTATTTTCAAGTAATTTATCGCCGGGTTTGGGGTACATATATTTCATATCAGGTGTAGGAACCAGATCTTTATTCTTCTTTAGTACTGCTTTTTCATTTTCTAAACTTACATCTACTGTGTATACGAACCTAATTTTACCTTTCTTTCTCGCATCAATTGATTCTTTAAATATTTTGTATTCTATAATTTCGCTTTGATTGATCTTTAGTTTTTTACTAATTATAGGTAGAAGCTTTTCAATACCATCTTCAATATCTAATTTGACCTCTGAAATTCTTATCATTAGTTCGTTTCATTCCTTTCGTATTTCTTTTTTCTTAAGAATAAGTAGTAAACATATCTGAACAATTTAAGAAAGACATTTATTTAAGCTTTCATATATATAAATATTATCATCAAAAATGTTAAAGCAAGTATAACTCTATATGTTTTATATAATTGCTTTATATTGACGCCAAAGTACTCAAGAGTTAAGACTTGGCACATATGCAGTGGCGAAATATAGTAAAAAATAAATCCACTACTATAAATGAACATTGCGTATACCAGCCTAGCACTATAATCTCCTGCAAGAGGGATTATTAGCGGAAACAATATAGCTATGCTTGGTTGGACTGAAGCAAGAGGGAATGAAAGCATTGCTGTCCCTATTACAATAATAATTCCAACTGGGGCTCCAGAGGCTATTAGAGAATAAAAAAGCTCGTGCAGTCCATCTATATTATTTACTGCATCCTTAAATATCATAATCCCAATTATAGCTAATACAATTGAGGGTTTAAAACCTTTGATTGAGGCAGTTATAACATTATCTTCCACAATGTAAGTAGAATCTATTTTAGTGTCAATAAAATGAATAATTAATGCCGCTGTTAGTCCAAGGAGTATAGCAATATATAGCGTTAAACCAAAAAAAACTGCGCTAATTAAACTTAGCAAAATAGGTGCTGCAAAATATGAAAAAGACACAATCGATTTAATGTATTCTTTTAGAGAATTTTTTTTAAGCGGTGGACTTGTTGCGGTTCTGAGAAGAACAAAATATCCAACTAGATACAAGATAAAAAAAATTGGAAATTGTATTTTCATAAAGTCCCACATTTTTATTTCAGCTAATTGCGCTGCCAATATAAATGCTGGGGATAATGGGAATATAAAGTAAATTCCATGCCTAAAGAGTAAGTTTATAGCAGATTTCTTTATGTTATCAAGTTTCAACTCGTCTCCTAGGCTATTTACGATTGGGCAGCTCATAAGAGCACCACCAGAAATTTGCAACATGCCCATTAGTGCTGGTGCTAACAAAATAGTGACCTTTGTGCTTCGCAAAACACTTCTAAGCGATAGAATCATTCTAGATGTAATCTTATAATAATCCATTAAATGCCCTAATATAGTTATCAAACTTATTGCTAAAACAAGATTAATTGTGCTGATATTTGCTATAGCATTGATAATTATCATAATCAAAAATGTAATACTACTACCGTTCAAAATCAATAGAATTGAAGCTCCTAAAGTTAACGCAATTCCGATATTGATTTTTTTATGCACCATATAAAATATTATTACCATAGATATTAAAAAAGAAAGTATAACCATTTCGCACCTGCTATTCATGTAATTTTGTTTCTATACACAAAATAGTATATCACTAAAGCAATAGCAAGTCTTCTGTTTTTATTGCAAGGAAGGTATCTACTTGCACTACAGCTGCAAATCCACCAACTGCTTTACCTATAACCATATCTCTAAATGACTCTCGTCCCTAATGACTCCGCTGGATTTATTTTTGGAAGAGTGCTATACTTTCTGAAGGAGCTACTTACTAAATTATATTATTCGCTCCAGCTTATCTAACAAATCAATGAATGGAGACTATTATGAAAAATAAATTAATTGGTTATATAGGTATAGCAATCCTTTGTTTGATATCTATCAAATTAGCTAATCTAGTTTCTTTGCTTGTAAAATTTGAGGCATTAACAATCGGCATCTTACTAGGTATCACTATAAAGTATCTGGCGGGCGATTTATCTATATATAGTGCACCTATCAACTTTTCTGCGAAAAAATTATTAAAATTAGGGATTATATTATTGGGATTTAAAGTGAATTTTAGTACGCTTTTAGAACTCGGTTTACCAAGTATTATAGGCGTTGCTCTATTTGTAACTGCTGTGCACTTCTTAGCAACCACACTTGGCAAGAAATTGGGAGTTGAAAATAAACTTGCTTTGCTTATTGGCGTTGGTTCATCAATATGTGGTGCTTCTGCAATTGTAACGATAGCACCAATTATTGATGCTAATGAAAATGATGCCATTCTCGCCGTTTCTGTTGTTTCATTCTTAGGAACTCTTGGAGTTTTGACCTATTCTGCCATTGCCATGCTCCCGCTACTTAGTGACTTCCAATATGGTGTTTACTCTGGTCTAACACTTCATGGTCTAGGGCACGCGATAGCTGCTGCCTTTGCTAGAGGCAATTATGCAGGTGAGATTGGTACAATTATAAAAATGACTAGAGTACTATTCATAATACCACTTGCTATAGTGCTAAGTGGTATTTATCGTACAAAAAATAGAAACTCTAATGAAGAGAAGGTTTCATTTCCTCTTTATGTCCTATTATTCGTACTGATGGCTATTGTCAACTCTTTGAATATTATACCATCAAATATTACGAAACTATTAGGAACCCTCAGTTCTTATGCTATTCTTGCTTCAATGATTGCCATGGGACTTAAGGTAAATTTCACCAGCATTAAAAAAAGCGGAATGACGACAACAATTCTTGGTTTAATACTATTTTCAATCACCTCTGTAACGATCCTCGCGTTGATTGTACTGTTTTTATAATGCTTTAGCTAAGTAACAAATGCGGCGAAGCATATTCTTCACCGCATTTGTTCTATTTAAGACTATTTTGTTCTTAGTATATTCCTAACTCTATTACACTTCTTGCTTCTTCGATGCTAAATTTTTAGTAATGTAATATGCTAACATTACAGCTGTAACTCCACCAACTGCTTTACCTACAACCATAGGGAAAACCATGTCTCTATATACTCCAGCTGTAAATCCTAAATGATCTCCAAATATGAATGCAGCACTTACTGCAAAAGCAACATTCAATACTTTACCTCTATCATCCATATCTTTCATCATTCCAAACATTGGTATGTTATTTGCTAATGTCGCTACCATACCAGCTGCTGCTACGTTACCCATGCCAATTGTATTTCCAAGTTTCATCAAAGGCTTTTTAAATACTGTTGTAATAAAATGAACCATTGGGAAAGCTCCAATTAACATAATTGCAATAGCTCCAATTATTTCAACTCCATCCCACACTGGTGCCATTCCTGGAATTATTACTATTCCAGTTAAAGTTTCAAATACTATTGCTGCCGTTGCTCCAGTAATAACAATTACAACGCCTTTACCAAAAACAATAAAACCTTTAATCATTTTTTCAGATATTTTCCACATTCCTAACGCTATTAAGAGTGAAACTATAATTATTGGAACAAGATTACTTAAAATCATACCAAGACTAAAGCCTGCAGCCAATCCGCCTGCTAAACAACCTAGTGGAATTGTGATTATTCCTGCTAAAATTCCTTTTGCTAAAAACGGATGGTCTTCTTTCTTAATAATTCCTAGTGCTACAGGAATTGTAAATACAATAGTCGGTCCCATCATTGCTCCTAGAATTAATCCGGCAAATAATCCAGCTTCTTTAGTTAGTGCTAATTCCATTGCTAGTGGGTATCCACCCATGTCATTAGCCAATAAAGTCGTTGCAAACATTGCTGGATCTGCACCTAAAAATGTATATACAGGTACAACTACAGGTCTTAAAATATCTGCAAGTACTGGCGCTAGTGAAATAACTCCAATCATTGCAATTGCCAAAGATCCCATTGCCATAAATCCTTCGTCGAATTTCTCGCCATATCCGTATTTATTACCCATAATTTTGTCTGCTGCTCCAATTACCATAAATCCTACCATAATATAAACAATAATATCACTGATGTTCATTTTTTTCATCCTTTCGGGATTTGATTTTTTCTTGCACAAACCTTTTCAATGCTCTGAAAATCTTTGAGTTACTCTCCTATTATTACATCAACTTCATCATGAGGTCTTGGAATCACGTGAACCGAAACTAATTCACCTATTCTCTCCGCCGCAGCTGCCCCAGCATCTGTCGCAGCTTTAACTGCACCGACATCTCCTCTTACCATTACTGTTACTAGTCCACCTCCTACTTTTTCTTTCTTTATTAAAGTAACATTTGCTGCTTTTACCATAGCATCTGCTGCTTCAATTGCTCCAACTAAACCTTTTGTTTCAATCATTCCTAAAGCATTATTTGTAGCCATTCTCATTCCTCCTCTATTTTAATTTGATTAAACAGTTTTTAGTTATTTCACAAATCATTTCTTCGCTTACCTTATAATCTTTCAATAAAATACTCTTGATTTCGTCTTCAACTTTTTTTTCATTCCTTACTTCAGTTTTTTGCAAAGAGCCATATACCACTTTAATTCCTTTTTCTTTTGCATAATCTTTAGCTCCTGGTGAAATTATAGAGTTCTTATCTAATAATAATTCTCTTTCGCCGTTCTTATACATATCATCCAAATGCTTTATTGTTATTAGTTTCTTGCCCATACATCACACCTCCACTTCGCAATCACTACAACAGATTATCAAAAATCTCTTTTCTTGGTGATGGAATAAAAGCTTTGTTTAATAACATGCCATCTTCCATACCTACTTTAGCTGCAATTTCAACAGCCTCTTCTGTAGAGCTAACGTCACCTGTAAATGTTACAAACGATTTTCCTCCAATAGCAAATCCAAGTCTTATTTCAATTATTTCTATTTGTGTAGCCTTTACTGCGCGGTCAGTAGCCACAATTGCAGATGTTATACTAAAAAATTCTAATACACCTAGAGCGTCCGGGTTTTTTAATTCTGTAGTTCCATGAATCCCTTTAAATATTTGCTCATCAATATTTGCTAGTACAAGTGAGTTTATTAAAAACTGTTCTGATATTTCTTCTCCTGCTTCTATAGAAGCTTTTACTGCTGCTACTTCTCCTGAAACTAAAACAATATATTTCCCGGGACATATCGGCTTTGCAATAACCAGCTCAACATCTGCTGCTTTTAACATTGTATCAGCTACTTCAATCCCTTTCGCTATGCTATTAAACTCGATTAAACCAATTGATTTACTCATTTAATCACTCCTTGCACTGCATTTCTTATCTTGATTTCGTTTGTAACTGATACGACAATGCCATCGATACTACTATGAATATTTGCGCCTAGTTTATTTTTATCAACTCTACCTATTTGTTGCTCTTTTTTTACACTGTCTCCAACTGCAACTATGCTTTTAGCTACTTCTCCAATATGTTGTTTTAGTGCAATACTTACTTCTGAAACTTCAATTCTTTTCAATTCGCCGATCTTCTGCTTTTCATATTTTCTTAAATTTGTTCTTGCAAGAAGCCTTGTTTGCGGTATCTGCCTAAACTCCCTGTTAGCTTCAATGTGAGTTATAAAGTCTTCTTTGTTAATGTCTACCTTTTCCTTTGCTAGCATCTTTTTTATATAAGCATTTACTCTTCTTGGAGATAGAGCCATAGGACATGAATATAATTCGCATATTCCGCACTCACAACATAATACAGCTTCTTTAAAAACATCATTATCAGGCGTTATATTTCCCAAACTGCGCATAATTTTATGCGGTCTCATTGGGTGACCTATCAAATATCTTGGACATAAATCTGTGCAAAACGTGCACTGAATACATGCTGACTTTGCTCTGTTTATAATTTTATCCATTGACATAGTTCCCATATCAACCAAATAATGATCCTTAGGAATAACTATAAGCGCCCCGTCTGTCTTCTTAATGCTCCTCTTCTTTCCTTCTTCAATATCTAATATTTCTCCCATCATAGGGCCACCAATTATAATATTACAGCTTTCTTTAATCACTTCTCCTGCAAATTCTAAACAGGTCTCAACTTTTGTTCCTATTGGAACTTCTAAGAGCATAGGGTTTTTTACTTCTCCTATTACTGTTACGATTTTATGAGTCTCTACCCTGTCTTCTAGCGCTTTGCAAACATTTGCGACAGTACCTACATTAGCAACTACAACACCTACATCAATTGGAATACCTTTAGGCGGAACCTCTCTATTTGTAACTTCATATACTAATATATGCTCGTCTCCGACTGGAAAAACATTTTCTAAATAATGTAGTTCTACTTTTGAATTCAGTTTAGCTATACTCTCTTTTAGTATCTCAATCTCTTTCTTGTATTTCTTTTTCAGCCCTAATACTAGATGCTCCGCTTCGATATGCTTACCTATTGATTCCATTGCTTTAATTATTTCCATGCTCTTTGTTCTCATAATATACTGATCTGTTTTGATAAGTGGTTCGCATTCAGCCCCATTGACTATTAGGTATTCGGCTTTGCAGTTTAGTTTAATATGCGTAGGAAAACCTGCACCTCCCGCACCAACAACTCCTGCTTTGTAAATTTTGTCAACTATGTTCATAAGGTTTTCCCCACTTTCATTTTGACTTCATATAATCACTCAACTTCTGCGTCACCACTTCTTCCTCTCTCAGTTGCGTACTAGATGTACGCGCCATTCGGTCCTCATCAGCGTTCCTTGAATTTGCGTAATTCTATTTTGTCAAAGCCTACTTCTCACGAGCTACGTAATGCTTTTTCTACTTCCACTGAATCGATAATTCCAACTACAGTTGCATCAATTGCTACGCTATCTTTATCAAGCACTTTTCTTGCTGAACTGCCTTGCACAACTAACACTATTTCTCCAATACCTGCTCCAATGTTGTCAATAGCAACGAAAGTAGGAAAGTCTATATCTGAGTAGTGATCAGTTTGTCTTACTACTAATAATTTGAGTCCCTGAAGTGAATCATCCTTTTTTGTTGCCCATACATGACCAACAACTTCACATATTATCATAGCGCACCTCGCTCTTCGGCGTTTTGCAACACCTTGATTCTCTCTTTTCTAATAGCATCCTTGGCTAAAGGGGTAATAATTGATTTTTTATGCACATATATGCTGTCAATACCTTTTTTTGCTATTTGTCTTATGTCTTCCTCTACTATTAGCTTTCTTTTCAAAAGTTCCTTACTGACCGTGCTAACTTCTTCTGCATGCGAAGTTTTTTCAACTTGTCTATCATTCTCTTGACTTTTGTATGTTTGACTGGAATTCACTATTTCTCCATAGTCACCTTCACAATACCAAGCTGCATTTGCTTCGTCGAAATCTATATGCATTGCCAGGCTATACTTATCACTTACTCTAACTAGTACATCTTCAAATGTTATTGGTCTTTCACTTTTTACTCGTACACTTACAGTCTGATTGTCAACCACATCTAAGTTCTTTGCGTCTAAAGCATTCATATGTATGTGGTTTTTTGCTATAATCACACAGCTTTTGATTTCCATTACCAATTCCCTGCTTGCTACATGGATCCCTGAAGCACCTTCTAGGTTCCCCGACTGGTTAAGCGGAGCATTTATACCTAATTGTCTTGCGTCTGTTTTTGTAATTTCAACCTGCGTTTTCTGTCGAAACGGTCCAAGTACAGCCACTCTGCTAATAGTACCTTTTGGGCCAATTAGCATTACTCTTTCTTTACACTGAAACTGTCCATATTGAGATAGTTCCTTTTTCTTAGACATTACTGCATCTATCCCAAATAATGCCTTATAATCTTCCTCACTAAAATGAACATGTCTTGCTGATACTTCAATAGGAATTCTATCTTTACTAATTTCAGTAACAATTTCTAATACTTCGTTTTCTCTAGCTGCGCTCATCTCTTTAACTATTCGTTTAACTATTTCACTAATTAGTTCATCTCTCACATACTCACCTCCATGCTCAATATAATTTTGCATGATTCTTTAACATCATAATATATATACAGCTACTCAGTCTGTTTAGGGCACGTATTATATCTAACCTCTGAATTTCATTTCCTATTCTAAAGCTCTTAATCGCTTGCAACTCAACTTCTCTTACACTGCTTCTTAAAGAGTTTAATCTTATAGTTAATTCGCCTTGCTTGTAATGCGGGAGAATATGCTCTATCCCAAAATGTTTTTTAGGATTATGCGACATCTTTCTTATTTCTTCTTCGTTTAAACCAATTAGCTCTATTTCGGCCAACTCTTCTTCGAGCACCTCTGCTCTTAAGATATTTCTTGTGAAATTCAAGCCCTCTTCTAACTCTTCTAATAGTTTAGTACATTTCTTTTTCTCAGCTATGATTTGAACTTCTAATATTTTCGACTGTAAGCTGTCAAGTTTCCCTCTTAAAACAATTCGGGGATGATCTTTTGTCACTAATCTATTAGCAAAAACTTGCGTCATATGCTCTGGTTTCACTTTTATATGCTCTCCTGTATCATTACAAACATACCCGTGCTGGATGCTCACATAGCCGCTATTGCTTTTTATCTCCTCTTTTTTGCTGTCTAAACTTTTACTTTCCCTAAAAACAAGCATGATTTTTCTGTCTTTTAGGTACGCTCTTGCCGAAGGAGTTACAATACAATTTTTATCCACATGATACTCGGAAAGGTTATTTAGTTTTTTAAATTCGCTTCTTAGTAAAGCTTCTGTTATTAACCTCATATTTTCACTACCTCACTATTGCAGTTTTACTCGGGTCAAATAAATTATGACCCGAGTCATCATAATACCTACTCTTTGATACTTGGTAAAATCAATTCTACATCACTATGTGGTCTTGGTATTACATGTACTGATACTAGTTCTCCTACTCGCTCTGCTGCTGCAGCTCCTGCATCTGTTGCTGCCTTTACTGCTCCAACATCTCCTCTAACTAGAACTGTTACTAAACCTCCACCTACGTGAACTTTTCCTACTAATGTTACATTTGCTGCTTTAACCATTGCATCTGCAGCCTCCACTGAACCTACTAATCCTTTTGTTTCAATCATTCCTAACGCGTTTGCTCTTGACATTTAATTTTCCTCCTTCAAATTTTTTAAAGATTCTAGTACCAATCTAGTGATTTTTTCTACGTCTATACTTGATGTATTTGCTACCTTTACTTCTTCTTTTTTATCTGTTTTTTCAGCTCTACCTACTGCGCTCTTTATTTCATAAGCCACTCTTCTAATATTAATTAGGTGTAGTGGAGTTACATTGTCTGATGTTGCACTCCCACCAATTGTTCCACACCCTAAAGTTAGTGAAGGTGCAAGCCCTGTCGTTGCGCCAATTGCTCCGTGAGATGATGGAGTGTTTACTAGCATTCTTGAAACTGGTTTTTTAAGTGCAAACTCTCTAATTATTTTTTCATCATTAGAATGAATTACTAAAGAATGTCCTAACCCACCATACTTAAGAAGTTCGATACATCTGTCGCACGCATTCTCCCAGTTTTCTTCTGAATAAAAGCCCAAGATTGGAGATAATTTTTCCATTGAAAAGGGAAATTCTTTCCCAACTCCATTTTGTTCGCAAATTAAAACTTTTGTGTCATCTGGAACAGTGATGCCTGCCATGCTTGCTATTGTTAATGCTGATTGCCCCACAACTTGTGGATTAACTCCACCATATGGTTTAGTCATAACAGATATCACCTTTATAACTTCTTCGCCTTTTAAGAAGTATCCACCTTGGCTAATAAACGCTTTCTGCACTTTATCCTTAATACAATTTTCAGTTATAACAGATTGTTCCGAAGCACAAATAGTTCCATTATCAAAGGTTTTACTGATTATTATTTTTTCTACCGCTAAATCAATATCTGCTGTTCTTTCAATAAACGCTGGTACGTTTCCTGGACCTACCCCTAATGCAGGTGTTCCAGACGCGTAAGCAGCTTTTACCATAGCCGAACCACCAGTTGCAATTATAAGCGAAACATCTTTATGTGACATTAGTTCTGCAGTTCCTTCTCTTGTTGCAATGCTCATACAGTTTACTACTCCATCAGGTGCTCCTAGTTCTACCGCTTTTTCATTTAATAACCTAGCCGTTTCGCTTATGCACTTTATAGCACTTGGATGAGGGCTAAAAATGATTGAATTTCCTGATTTTAGAGCTATCAATGCTTTAAATATTGCTGTTGAAGTAGGATTAGTAGATGGTACTAACGCTGCAACTACACCAACCGGTGTAGCAATTTCTAGGATTTTCTTCTCTTTGTCTTCACGAATAACCCCAACTGTTTTCATTTCTCTTATATACTCATACACCGCCATGCTTGCAAATTGATTCTTAATAATTTTGTCCTCATACTTGCCAAACTTAGTTTCAATAACTGCCATTCTAGCAAGCCTAGCTGACTCTTCATACGCTACTTCTGCCATTCCTTTAACAATTAAATCAATTTTCTTTTGACCTAACTTGCTAAGTTCTTTCTGTGCCATTTTCGCTTTTAGAATCAATGCTCTTGCTTCTTGAACGGACATTAAGTCTTTATCTTTAATTTGCATTCTCACCCGCCCTTTCCTTAACTTCTAATATTGCACCTATCAGTTCTATTTTTTTAGCAAATTTAATTCTGTTTTTTTCTAATGCAATATTATCTAATTCTCTTGCAAGTTTTCTAAGGTCAACCACTTTAATTTTGTCTAACTCATCTTTACTAAAGGTATTGAAACTACTTTCTTTTTTATTGTTTTTTATCTTCTGTTCAAACTTACCATCTAGAACATTTGCTATTTCTTTTTTTATACCATTCTTTAATTTAGGACCACTTTTATTTTCTTTACTCTTTTTTTCATTTACTACTTCTGATGCAATCTCTGCTTCTTTTTTTACTTCGTGCTTGCCTTTAGATTTTTCTTCGAGCATCCTACGAACCTCATCAGCAGGATTTGCTATTACATGTGTTGATATTACTACAGAAATTTTCTCAGCCTCTCCTCTTCCTGCATCAATTGCAGCTTGAACCGCTCCAACATCTCCAGTAATCTTTATTGCTACTAATCCTGCTCTTACAAACTCACATCCTATAAGTTCTACGTTAGCAGCTTTTAAGCATGCATCTGCTGCTTTTATTGAACCAATATATCCATATGTTTCTATTAATCCTATAGCTTTTTTCGCCAAACAAATCACCTCCTGCTTGTGCTACTAATGTCTAATACTTCGTTGGATTATCTGCTACAAATTCTACAGCCTCTGCAAATGCATCGCATGCAGCTTTACACGCTGATTGACTACCAGTCAATAATCCTCCACCAAAATTTGTTTCAGAAGGTGGTCCGAAGAAAGCAACCATTTGAACATCAGCAGCTTTTAGTGCAGCATCCAAAGCATACATTGCTTCAATAGGAGGTGCAATTAAATAAGCTAATGACTCCCCTTCTTTTATCCCTGCTGTTTCAGACAAATGCGACCCTGTTCTTGATACACAATGAGCATAGTACGCAATAGTATCATCCTCGTTTGCGCTGTAGAAGCATGCATCGTTCTCAACAAAATCTACCGCAGCACTAAGACCACTTCTTACTTCTGCTGGAGTTGCACCTGCCATGATACCAATAAATTCTCCTGCTAGTTTTGTATTAGCATTAGCTGCTCCTGCGTAAAACGATTTCGCATAAACTACTTGTACGTCTGCTTTTTTTGTCGCGTCATCTAGTGCAGTATAACCAACATCATCACAATCTGTAGTTATTATCCCTATACTTCTTTGATCCTCAGTTAATCCAAACTCTTTTATCATATCATCATTAAGATTTGGAATTAATTTGATACTAAGAACATTCGCTCGTAAAGCATCTCTTTTCATTACAATCCCTCCAACTCATAAATTTTTTAAATCAATTAAACTTTCAAATCTAAACCACTTGCTTTTTGATCTATCATTTGCTTAATTATGCCTGCTATATGTGCTCCTGCTTCTGCTGCAGATGTTCCACCTTTGTGAATATTTGATACTACAGTTCTTTTTGATTCTGGCATTCCTACTTGTGCATTGTATGCCATGTAGCAACTCATACTCTCACCAGTCGCAAGACCAGGTCTCTCTCCAATTAACACGCATGTGACTTCTGACTTTAGAGTCTCTGCTATTGGCTCCATAGAAGGCACTCTTCCGTATTTTACAAAGAACGGAGTTCCAACACTTAATCCATGCATCTCTAGTCCCTGAATAATTGCTGGTAAACAGTCGCGTACATTAGCTTCAATGGAAGTAGAACTTAACCCATCTGACACGTATATTTGCACTTGTGGTCGATCCGTACATTTTTCCTTGATTGTAGCTAATGTTTCATCATCAAATCTTCTACCTAAGTCAGGTCTAGTTAAGTATTGATCCTTATCAGAGCACATTGTTTTAACGCTAAAGAAGTTCATTTCATCTAAAAACTCTTGCGATACATCTGTAAAAACTGCATCCATTGCAACTGCATGGTCTGCTCTAAATCTTAATAACGTCTCCGTCTTATATCTAGGTCCTGCTCTCCAAACTCCTACCCTTGCCGTCGTATTAGCTTTTAGTCTTAACAATCCTTCCATGTTTTCAGGATTTGGAACAAGTACTTGTTTTTTTAAATCAATTTCTGTAATGTCAAATAGTTCGTCATCACTTATTTCGCACTCTACTTCCATACTCGGCAATTCGCTTTTAGCTTCTGCCTCTTTGCTGTTTAGTCCCATTTCTTTAATGACCTGTTCAATAACAATTTTTAATTCTTTTTCATTAATCATAATTTCACCCCACATTTATTTATGAATATTGACGCATCACCTGCACGAGCTGTTAACTTACCATCTTTCGTCAGTAACTCATGTTCAACCAGCCACGCAAAAAACTCTTTTGCAGGTTTTAAATTTAGCAATTCTCTAAGCGTTACATCATCATGAAAGCTTGTGTCTTGATAACTAAGCATTATATCGTCTCCTACTGGTACTCCCATATAATAGTTAGCGCCTGCCATAGCAAGGAGCATAGTCGCATTTTCTTGGTCATTTTGGTCCATACTAGTATGATTTGTATAGCATGGAGCCATTCCCATAGGCAAACCTGTTAGTTTCCCCATAAAGTGATCTTCAAGATTTGCTCTAGTCATTTGCTTCCCATTATACAAAGTTTCTGGACCAATAAATCCCGATACATTGTTCACCATAAATGGTGAATATTTTTTAGCATATCCGTATGTTCTTGCCTCTAACGTCATTTCATCCACTCCATGATCAGCTGCAAGTGACATTTCAGATCCCTGCCCAGTTTCAAAATACATTAAATTCGGTCCTGGCGCACTACCATATTTCGCTATGACTTGTTGTGCTTCATCTAATAATTTTTCGTCTATACCAAATCCCTTGTTTGCAGTCTCTGTGCCAGCTACACTTTGGAATAAAATGGATACCGGAGCACCTTTTTTTACTGCTTCCACTTGTGTTGATATATGTGATAGAACACAAGTCTGCGTAGGTATCTTCCACTCATTCACAAAGTCATTCATCAAGTTCATTAGTTTAGTAGTGCTACTTACATTGTCTTCTACAGGATTTATTCCAATAACAGCATCACCGCAACCATAACTCAGCCCTTCCATCATTGAAATCAATATACTATCCACATCATCAGTTGGATGGTTTGGCTGTAGCCTAAATGAAAGAGTCCCTTCACAACCGATTTCTGTGTTAGCTGTTGCTGAAATCCTAATTTTTTTAGCCCCATAAACCAAGTCCATATTCGTCATTAGTTTTGCAACACCAGCTATCATTTCGCTTGTTAATCCTTTACTTATTCTTTTAATTTCAAGTCCTGTAGTACTATGTTTTAAGATGTACTCTCGCAAATAACCTACTGTCCAGTTCTTTATTTCTGAAAAAACTCTCTCGTTTACTTGATTTTCAATTACTCTTGTAACTTCGTCATCCTCAATAACAGGGTTTACCCTTATATTTTCAAGTGTTGTTTCGCTAAGAACAACTTTTGCAGCAACCCTCTCTAAAGACGTTCTTGCAGCAATACCAAGCAACATATCCCCAGATTTTTCTTCATTAGCTTTTGCGAGCACTTCCTTTAAATCTTCGAAACTATATGTCCTTCCAAACAATTTTGTTTTTAACAACATAATATCCCTCTTTTACTTTATAAACATTGATGCATCGCCTGCTCGTCCTGTCAGTTTACCGTCTTTCATAATTCCATTTTTTTCTAGCCATACTTCAAATTCTCTTATTGGTCTTAATTTTAGTGTTTCTCTTAACATTGCAGTTTCATGAAACCCTGTACATTGATAATTTAACATTATGTCGTCTCCAGCAGGTACTCCCATAAAATAATTACACCCTGCTGTTGTTAGTAGCACTGCTAAGTTCTCTATATCATTTTGATTTGCTTTCATATGATTTGTATAACAAGCATCTACACCCATTGGGATTCCAGATAATTTGCCCATGAAATGGTCCTCTAGCCCCGCTCTAATAACCTGCTTGCTGTCATATAAATATTCTGGTCCAATAAACCCTACTACCGTATTAACTAAGAAAGGGCTATATTTTTTTGCAAACCCATAACATCTAGCTTCCATTGTAACTTGATCTGAATCAAAATGTGCATCCGATGATAATTCTGCTCCTTGTCCAGTTTCAAAATACATTACATTAGGTCCTGTTGATGTTCCATCTCTTAAAACTAAATCCTTTGCTTCTTGCAAAAGATCTCCTGTTACTCCAAATGCTTCATTTCCTTTTTGCGAACCTGCAATACTTTGGAAAATCATATCCGCTGGAGCTCCTGCTTTTATAGCTGCTATCTGTGTTGTTACATGCCCTAAAACACATATTTGCGTTGGAATCTTCCATTCTCTCTTGAACTCGTCAAATCTTCTTAGTACTTTTCCTACACTCTCAACTGAATCATCAACAGGATTTAGTCCTAAAACTGCGTCTCCTACCCCGTAACTCAGCCCTTCCATTAATGAGATTATTATCCCATCGACGTCATCTGTAGGATGATTAGGCTGTAATCTTGCAGCTAGTGTACCTACTTCACCAATAGTTGTATTACAATGCGCAGTTATTCTGATTTTGCTAGCTGCATAAATTAAATCCATATTTGACATCAATTTTGCTACAGCTGCAACCGTTTCACTTGTTAATCCTCTACTAATTCGCTTAATATCTTCTGAAGATGTTTCGTGGCTCAAAATCCATTCTCTAAGTTCTGATATTGTCCAATTTTTTGTCTCTGCGTAAATTCTTTCGTTAACACCATCTTGAATTACGCGTGTTACTTCATCAGTTTCATATGGAACCACTGGGTTGTTTCTTAGATCTTTAACCTGCAAWTWASTKAANTWYTWYTTTAGCAGCAACCATTTCAATAACTGATCTAGCGCCAACTCCTGCTAACTTATCACCTGACTTTTCCTCATTTGCCTTAGCAAGTACTTCTTTAATAGATTTAAACACATACACATTACCAAACAGTTTTGTTTTCAATCTCATACATATCACCTCTCGTTTAGAAATTAAATACTAATGTCTTAATAACTACTGGTACTACTCTTCCATTTGCTAAAGTTCTTCCAATATCAATGTAATCTCCATTTTCAACTCTAATCCCATCAATACAGATAACATCAGCTGCGTTTTTACATTCTTTATACAAAGATTGTCCGAGTACTTTAGCCATATCGTTTTCAACTACTACTACTAACTTTTTTTCTCGTTTTGATACTTCTAGCATTCCTTTATTGATACTGCTTGCTAGCTTTTGTATATCTTTAAAGCTTGTATTTTTCGCCCCCTTTAGTGCAAGTGCAACTTGCTGATTTTCTTCATTTAGGTTAAACCATGAAACTTTTTCTCTAATAACATTTTCTAGTTCTCCACCAGTCAACAATTCATCTTTTGGAGAGAGTTTTAATATTGGCAGATTTTTTATAGGCAAATTGTCACCAGTAATTGTAATTGTACTTCCGCTTATTTCTGTTGTATGCGCTCCCGCTCCAATAACTGTTGCTCTTATTGTTTCAAGAGGTAGCATTAGCACAATATTTTCTTGCTCACACATTTTAGCAATCGTTTTCCCTAAAACTACACCAATATCCTTATGTTTGTATAAATCATTGCTTAAACTATAAATATAATCTGCAACTCCTCCAGAAAAAGTTATTGCACCTACATCGTACTCACCAATGGTTTTATCATTAATCACCATTAGTTCTGATATCTTTGAATGTTTTTCAGATTCAACCACTTTAAGTAACGACAAAGCCATTTCTCTACATATTTTTTCGATCTTGGAATGATCTCTTCTATCTCCAACCTTTATTTTAATGTTAAGTCCTTTTGCTAGCTTTTCTACTTTAGGTGCAATATAGGTAATGTATGAGTCATTGTCAAATCGTATAAGCGACCCACCTATATCAAAAGAAATTGTATCGCTAATTTCTCCTTTATCAAATATTGAAATGTTTGTCGTTCCACCTCCAATATCAAAATTTGCTGTGATATTTTGCCTATCTTTAGACACTTTATCAGCACCTGAGCCTTTCCCTGCTAATATACTTTCTAAATCTGGACCTGCTGTTGCAACAACAAAATCTCCTGCAAAATCACTTAACATTTTGGCAACATTGTTTGCATTTTTCTTTCTTGCAGTTTCTCCTGTAATTATTATTACTCCTGTAGTAACTTGACTTAACTCAATGCCAGCTTCTAAATATTCTTCAATTACAATTTTCTTGATTGTTTGTCCATCAATTTCGTCTTCTCTTAGCAAAGGCGTTCTATGAATCTTGCTTAAATAAATCACTTTTTTGTCTACTATTTTTATTCGAGGCACTGAAGCCCCTTTTGCAATATTTTCTATCGTGATTTCACTAAAAACTAATTGTGTCGTTGTTGTACCAATATCTATTCCAACACTTGTAAATTTTTCATTCATTTTCATCACCCCTCTCAACACCAAATTTAGATAATCAGTACAATTGTCAATTCCTTAAATGAATTTCTTTCTTAATACATAAAAATACACAAAAGAGACCAAAGGAATAATAATCATTCCATTGGCCTCTTTGCCTCTAAAGCACTCCGTTGTGCTCGTTATTAATTTTTAAAATCAAATACTACAGTCGTACCATTAGTATCTGAATTAATACTCAAATTACCTCTTAGTTTGTCTTTTACAATACTCTTTACTAAGTTAAGTCCTAAGCTGTCTGTACTCTTGTCATATATCGAAAACCCTGACCCATTGTCAATAACAATTACTTTTGAATACATGTGACCCTTTTGTATATTTATTTCGACAACACCATTAGTTTTCCCTTTAAATCCATGTTCTAATGCATTATGTAAAAGTTCGTTAACTACTAATGCAATTGATGTTGCAGTGTCTGAGTCAACAATGAAGCTATCTCCTTTAATTCTAACAATAATTTTTCTCTCGTTCGCTACTTTATAAAATAAAGTATTCTCTTTAATCCTAAATAGAATATCCTTTAAATCAACTTCATCTAGCCCTTTTTGTGCTAATATTTCGTGTGTTACTGCTATGCTCATAATTCTACTTATTGAGTCTTCAAATATTTTTTTTACATATTCACTTTCTACACGCCTCGATTGTAATCTAAGTAAACTTGCAATAGTTTGAATATTGTTCTTTACTCTATGGTGTATTTCCTTAATCGCTACAGATTTCGATATTAGTTCTCTTTCTTGTTCTTTGAAATCGGTATTATCTTTTATCATCATTACTAATCCAGTTATTTTATCATCTTGATTTATGGCCACATATTTTATCTGCAATGACATTTCACCAATGTTTGCTTCAAAATCTTCAATAGATTCTTTTGAAAAAACTCTTTCAAATAAATTCCCACCTAAAGCAAGATTCCCGTGATGCATGCCAAAAATACTATTTTTATACCCCAATTTCATATATAAACTCTCTGCCTTAGGGTTAGCATATACTGCTATTCCGTCTTTATTAAACAGTAGTATAGCATCATCAATATGGTAAGTAAGTGAATTTTCAACATTCATAAAAGACATTAATGTTCTTGTAAGTTGTTCGTTGGTCTCTGTTAGCATTTCCATATGTCTACTCTTATTTAGTTTTCCCGTTATGTCTTGCTCCATTATAAGCACACCAATTACTTTATTCTCGTTGTTTCTTATTGGTGCAACATTCTGGTTTACATCCATATTTTCTTGGGTTAATGCCTTTAAATCTCTAGTAATCGTACCCGTCTCTAAAGTTCTAACTGCTGCTGGTTCATTCTTTCTAAGAGCTAATTGACCAACTACGCTATCTTTATACATGGAATCACATACATTTGGTTTTGCTTCAGCAACAACAATTGCAGCACTAGGATCTTTGGTAATACAATCAATGAAAACATCAGCTCTAACAAGATCTGCAATCATTGGTAGTGACACAGCTATTTTCTCTAATAAAATAATATCTTCATTATTCAAATTAGTGTGTTCACGACATAATTCTCTAAGTATACTCACATAACCACCTGTATTTCATGTAATTTCATTTTCATAGTTTTGTTATTGCTCAAATCTATTCTCTATCTTTCTTCTAGTTTCATACATATGAATACTTTAACCATTAGCAACTATAGCATATGCAATATCTTTCATTGAACAACGCTTGTTCATACTCAGTTTTCTAATTCTTTCATATGCTTCTTTTTCACTAATATCATTATTTTTCATAAATATCCCTTTAGCTCGTTCTATTAGTTTTCTGTTTTCTAACTCTTCATTAGCTTTAGCTACTTCACATTGTACTTTTTCAAAATCTTTACTTCTTTCTCTAACAATTTCTAAGGTTGCAAGAAAAGTTTTTTCGTCAATAGGTTTTACAAAGTATCCCATAGCGCCTGCTTCTTTAGCTTCTTCAATAAATTCTTTTCCACTATACGCCGTTGCTAAAACAATGCACCCTGCCAAATATTCGTTCTTAATAATTTTTGCTGCTTTAAGACCATCTAAAAGCGGCATTTTTACATCAAGTACCACCAAATCTGGTTTATGCTTTCTACAGAGCTCTACAGCATCAAAGCCATCATTAGCTTGTCCTACAACATCATAACCAGCTTCTGTTAGCATTTCTGATATGTCCATTCTAGTAATAGGCTCATCATCTGCAATTATTACTCTATTTCTCATATCATCACCTAATTAATTAATAATTGTTTTTATACAATTTTTTTTATGAATTACAATAATATTATCATAAATTTCGTAATTTTGCAACAATTTTTATTTTGTTGGCAAAGCATTTTACTTCTCTTGTATAGGAACCCAAATTTCTGTTAGATAGTCCTTATCATTTACATCACCAGCATGATAAACTTCTAATTCTGGTAAATTAGCTCTTTCATATCCTGCTTTAGGCGACCACTCCGACATAATGTACTTACACGTTTTTTGTAGCTCTTTACCTATCGGACCGCGCACTTCAAAAATTGCCCACTCTACACTTGGTACTTCGTGGTAATCGTACCCCGGTACTCCCTTTTCAGAAAAAATACCAATAATATAGTCAAAGCTATTTTCCATAGCAGGAATCTTAGGCATACACACACCAACACACTTACCGTCAGTTGATTTTCTCATCATTATTTCAAAACGTCCATCCACCATTAGTTCATTCCAAAACTTAGGAATGGCAACGAAATTCTTACCATCTTCCATGCTGAACGTCCGTGTCATACCGCTAAAGCCAAACGCTTCTTTCTTTTCGATTTTGTGATTCATGGTTTCTCCTCTCGACCTATATATAGCTCACTCTACTTACTAGTATATTTCTCTTTTCTTTAGTAAAATCCTTGTTTTATTTCTGTCTATAAAATATGCTTTATGATACATACCCTTTTCACTGCACCTTTTTCTCTTTGTTTCGTACTATTTCGCAATCAAACAAGAATTTTCCTACTTCTTTTCTATTTCTATATATCAATATATTTTTTTCACCCGCAAAACTCTTCAATTTTTCATAGTTTGCTTTTCTTCTCTTAAACGGAAAAGAAACTATCCACATGATAAATTCTAAATCTATCTTTTCATTACACCCTTCAGTCATATCAGGTCTCGTTTTCCCAGAATATTCAATTCTTCTTTTAACAACATTCCATAAGCATAACCACACAGGAAAATCTAAAAAAATAATTGTATCCGCTGCCTCAATTCTCATGTTCATTGTCTCCCCAAAATTCCCATCAATAATCCATGAATCCAGTGCAAGTACCTTTGTTATCTCCCGCTTTAATTCTTCACGTGTTATGCTTTTCCATCCAGCTTTCCAAAACAGCCTGTCCAAATGAAACAAATCAACCCCCAACATTTTACTAAGCTTACGAGATTCTAATCTATTAGTTCTTCAGCTTTTATCCCTTTTGCTCTATAAGGGAAAAACCTACTTGCGCTCTTCTTACTAAACGCACATATTAAAGCTTCTGTTGGACAAACACCTACGCATTTTTGGCATAGTTGGCACTCTTTTTTGATTATAGGATAGGGTTCTAAGTCAATATTATTTACTGGACAGGCTTCTTCACATAAACTACATTTCGTGCATGCTTGCTTGTTTAGCCTGATACTTGCTAAACGTCTCATTAGTTTCCATGCGTTTCCACTTTTTGACGGGAAAGAAAGAAGATCTGAAAAACCCGGCATACGACCCCATTTTGAGTTTCCACTGATTATGTCTTTAACAAACTTCTGCGCTTCTTTTTTCCCAGCTCTAATAATTTGATTGTTTTTCTCTTCGCGTTTTTTCTCAACAAAATAATTACTAGGCATCCTGATTTGCTTCGCTCCAATAGTTGTAAATCCTTTTTTTCTTAAAATTTCTCTCACCGGACCTATTATTCCACCTGAAAATTCTGCTAGCGTATCCACCATGAAAGCTTGCGTAGCATTTGTCCGTGGTAACTTATTTAAAAATTCCCAGCAAATCGGATATGTCCCTAGTGCCGCTATTGGAAAAGCAATACCCATAATATGTTTATCATTAAATTCATCCTCCAAAAAATTTACTAGTGGCTTTAGATTCACGTTAAAGCCTTGTTTCTCAAATGAATCTTTCATAATTTTAACTATCAGATATGTATTACCTGTACCAGAAAAATAATAGAAATCTATTGGCTTCTTTTCTAACATTCAAATCCCTCCTCAAAAATATTAAACAATTCCAATACTACCTTCTATTTAATTATAAAGACCTGTGTTTCTCTTATACTTTTAATTATTATTCGTAATCTCCTTAGCTCTACCAAGCATACATAGTTTTTCCTCAGTACATTTTTTCTTGTTACCAAAATAAATAGCTCAAATCATCATTAGTCAAATTATGATTGAGCTTATCACTTTTCATCCCGCATTTTTTGTGATTCTCTTTAGCCTACATCATATCGCTTAAATCTATCAATCTAATTCTTAAATTTTTTTTACTTTCACCAATTAGTGATTCTTCAAAACCAGACTTAGAGAAAAAATAGTAATACACATCATCTGTATCGCTTGTAATTAATTTGCTTTTTCTTAAAAGATCTTTGTATACAGACAGTTTCATTTTCTCGTTTCTCCATTTACATTCAGCTAAAATATATTTGTTCTTATTGGTGGCTACAATATCAATTTCTTCCTGTCTTCTTTCTTTTTTATTATTTCCCCACCATTTTCCTAAATTAACTATAAGAAAAGGTTTTTCTGTCTTATTATTCTCTTTAAGTAGATACTCTTTGCATATTTCTTCAAATACATGCCCCACATAATCATTAACAAATGGTTTAACTTCATTCTCATATAAATAGTCAATTTTATTTTGTTCAATCAAATTCAAGTTTTTACAAACGAATCTATAGTAAAAAGAAAAATAGTTGTCACTTATTTTATAATAACTTTTTTTAGTATTAGTTTTTTCTCCTAAAGGAATTTCTCTCTTTACAATTTTTATTTCTTTAAGAACCTTGATATACTTAGATACTTTATCCCTTTCTTCTCCAATTTTTGTCGCTATCTCATTTATTTTCGTATATCCGTTTGCAATTGCTTGAATAATAGAATTATATATACCCACTTCTCTTAATTCTTGTCTAAGTATATTTTTTGCTTCGTCAAATAAATATGATGTCTTGTCAAAAAAGTTCTTTTTCAAATTCTGCTCGATAGTTAGTGCTCTATCAAATTTAATTAAATACTGTGGTGTTCCTCCTAATATTGAGTATAGTTTTACTTTTTCCTCTGCACTATAATTATCAAAAAACATAGTGGCTTCATAAAATCCAAAGGGACTTATTTCAAATTGAGCTGTTCTCCTTCCAAATAAAGGACTTTTGTAAGCTAATACTTCATTTTCCATAAAACTAACAGAAGACCCACAAACTATTAAGAATATCCTGCTATTAAGTAATTTTTGATCAATCATATTCTGAAGAAATGATAGAAACCCCTTACTAGCTGTTGCTATATACTGGAATTCATCCAAAACTATTACAAGTCTTTCATTCCCCGCTTGATCTATAATAAATTCAAACAAATCACTATAGTTAGTAAAATTAGGCATGCTTTTGGGAAGCTCAAAGCACTCTACAACAGCCTTCGTAAAATTTTCTAATATAATTTTTTCATTAAACTCTTCTCCTACTACATACATTTTCTTTTTATCTATCATAAACTTATTAATCAATGTAGTTTTTCCTACACGCCTTCGCCCGTACATAACTATAAACTCAAATTTTTCACTACTATAATACTCTTCGAGCTTTCTTAATTCGTACTTTCTACCTATAAACATGATATCCCCTCCAATAAATTACTCTCCCGTAAGTTACTTTAGAGTCATTATATGCCCATTTTCTCTCTTTGTCAAATCTTTGTAGCTATCTCGTTTATATGTTAAATATTATGGCAAATAAAACGACCTCGTCAACTCCATGAAGTAGGAATTTCTATTCAGGCAGGTAGAATCCCCGTCTTCTCCTTACTGCTCAGTGTTACTAGACAAGTTCACCTTCGTTTTTTAATATAGTTTTTCCTAATTACAGTTTTATCTTTATACTTATGTTTCCTTTCCCAAATCAATAAGCTCAGAATCATTCCCCCAATTGGATATAAAAGAAATGCTAATTTCCGAGGTAGTCACCTGCTTAAAATAGATTCCAAGCTTATTAAATATTTTTCCCCCTAGAATTCCCTTCAAAATCAAACTTTTTTAGCAATTCAATTTGCACAACAATAACTATAATAAGCATTGCCACAAGACCAGAGTATGCAAAAATATTTGCTAACGCGCTGTCACTCCAAGTCAACAATAAATCACTAAAAAGTGCTAGTGCAAATAGTATAACTCCAATCCTTAAGAGTAATATTCCTGCTCTGTGATTAGCATAGTCCCATGTTGCTTGTGACCTTGATGCTGCTTTCGTTTTGAAACCGATAATCCCATTTATTACTTTTGGTGGAAACTTTAAAAGATGAACACCTGCTATTATTAGTATAATAGGTACAACAATTATTCTCTCCATAGCTTAATTGACATCTCCTTTCATCAACAACTCATCAATAGCAAGCTGCTATAGTTCTTGCGGTGTTTTTTATATTTCCAACAATAATATATCATCATGAAAATATATCTATATATTTACCAGTTGAATTGTTGTCTCCCTGTCACCCACCGCTTAAAAGCTTTTGCATTATCATTTTTGTCACTGCACTAACGTATTTTTCAAATCCACCATCTTCGACTTTCCCAAGATTAAAATTGCGTATGCTCAGATACTCGTAAGCGATTTGAACATTAGACGCCAACAGGCTATCTGGTTGCTCTTGCATAATTCTTCTAAAACTATCTATCCAACTTTGATCAATTTGATAATATCCCTCGTTAAATGCTTCTTGATTCCAAATTTCAGTATTTTCGCCGCCAAAAAGATAAACTCTGCTAAAACTCAAATAATCGTTTTGCAAACTAGCTCTAATAGATTCAGGAATTATTATATTCTCTTCTTCCCCTTCAATCAAAATAATAATGTCTGCAAGTTTTTGAACTGGTACTACTAAGAGCGCATCATTAAAAATCACTTGATCGTACATGGCTATCATAAGCTGTATATAATTTCTAAGTTGATCAGGTGCGTCCTCAAGAATCACCTCAAATTCTACATACTTTATCTGCGGCCACAAAATCCCTTCTCTTTCTAGCCATCTAAAAGGCGCATCATTTAATCTCATCAATAAAAGCTTTTCACCTTCTTGCTGATTTTCTAAAACACTAAATTCTCGTAGTTCATAATCGTAGTAAGAACTCATAAGTTCTTGTGCCTGTTCGTCACCCCGTACCCACTCGTCCTTAATTCTTGTTTTCCAACCTGATAACAGCGCTAATTTTTCTAAAAAACTTGTAATCTGTTCTTCTTTTCCTAATTCAGTAAAATGTTCTTTAAAATAATCTACCTGCTCAATCATTTCCTGAAACTCATTCCTACTAATATTTTGAAAAAAACATAAACCAACTTCTGGTTTTTCTTCTTTTACTTCTATTACTCCTAATTCTTTCTCTCCTTCTTCCTCCTCGCTACTTACTTTTTTCTCGGGTTTTTGCTCTTCCTTAGTTCCCTCTTCTACCTTAGTCGTTTCTTCTTTATTTTTGTGCTCTTCCTCTGTGATTTGAGCATTTTCTTCTGTCTTTTCTCTATCTTCCTCTGTCATTTGATCTTCATCTTCTTCTGAAATCAAATTCTCCTCATGAGTATCCGTTCTTTCTTCTTCAACTTTCGCTCCTCTTATATACACCACAAAAATTAAAGAAACTAACAGCATAAAAATAATAAACCTCTTCATTTTCAGCCCCCCATTTTTCACAAATGAACTTAATTGTGTTGTACTTCGGTTACTGTAAATCGTTATACTTCATGCCTTTACTCTTTACTAGTTGAAATGTAGCGCTAAAATATTCCACTATCAAACAAGCTCTTTATTTTATTTTCATCATACCCTAGTACTTCTCTTAAAACTTCTTTTGTATGTTCTCCTAGAAGTGGTGCATGTCTTGTAATTTCACCTGGTGTTTCACTTAGTTTAATTGGTATTCCAGGAATTTTCACTTTCCCTGCTATTGGGTGTTCGACTTCTACAATCATTTCTCTTGCAATTACTTGTGGGTCTTTTACAACTTTGTCAATTGTGTTTATTGGTCCATTCGGGACACCTGCATCATCTAATATGCTTTGCCACTCTTTAGTCGATTTCTTACTAATCTCATTTGCAATAATAGGTTTTATAATACTATGATTTTCATTTCTTAATATATTCGTACAAAATTTGTCATCATCCACTAACTCAGCTTTATCAATTGCTACGCAAAATTTTTGCCATATTGCATCATTCCCTACAGCAATCATTATTTCTCCATCGCTTGTTTCAAAAGGCTCAAAAGGCACTATAGCTGAATGCCTATTCCCCATAGGTTTAGGAATTTCTCCATTTGCAGTATATCTAGAGATAGCGTTTTCAAGTATTGCAACTTGRCAATCMAGCATWSYWAMATCTAMYMTTKRWCCTTTTYYTGWYWKGTTTCTAWWWRTMAWWKSCGTCAGTATTCCTATAGTAGTAAATAGTCCAGCTGTAATATCTCCAATGGAAGAGCCTACTCTTGTTGGTTTCCCACCTAATTCTCCTGTGATACTCATCAGTCCACCCATAGCTTGTACCACTGCATCATATGCAGCTCTTTTGCTATATGGCCCAGTATGTCCATACCCTGATGCTGCTGCATATATCAGTTTTGGATTTACTGTTTTAAGCATATCATATCCCAAACCTAATCTTTCCATAGTCCCAGGTCTAAAATTTTCAACTACTACATCAAATTCTTTTATCATTTCAAGAAATAGTTTCTTACCTTCTTCTTTTTTAAGATTCAGAGTCATACTCCTTTTGTTTCTGTTAATACTCATAAAATACGCGCTTTCTCCATTAATATGTGGTCCAAAATGCCGTGAGTCGTCACCTATTTCTGGCATCTCAATTTTTACTACGTCTGCTCCTAAATCTGCTAGTATCATAGTAGCGTACGGACCTGCTAATACTCTTGTTAAGTCTAATATTTTAATTCCTTCTAGTGCTGTGCTCATTAATTCACACTCCTAATGAATATTAAATTTGTATTTTTTAACTCATGTTAATTATACCTTTACTCGCCTTTTTGTAAAGCAATCATAGTTAGATTCTTGATATTTGTTCAACTTCATCACAAGCACAAAGTCACTTGAATAAACTTCATTTTTTATAACTAATGCGCTTTGCAGGTTCAAATTTGCTTTTGCCTTCACTTAAGATACCATCGTATACTTTTACATTTCTGTCTTCTAGATGATCGAATATCATTGGTGATTTAGTTCCGTAAGATACATATTTTAGTGGTTCTGGCACAAGTTTCGCCGCTATTATTTCTTCTGTTCCTCTGGCTAATGCTAAAGTCTGTGCAATTGGACTCACTATCATGCTATGCCCAAAATAATAATTACTTCCAGCATCTGCTCCTACTGAGTTTGCAGCTAAAACGTATACGTGATTGTCATATGCTCTTGCTTTGTTTGTCATCTCCCATATTTCAAAGCTTCTAAGTAAAGCTGATGGCCTTGTAATAATTTCTGCTCCTCTTAGCGCTAATACCCTGCTGAGTTCTGGAAAGTCCCCATCATAGCAAATAATCATACCTATTTTCCCAAGCTTAGTATCTACTACAACTACTTCTGAACCTGGGGTTGTCCACCCACCTCCTTCTAGTCTTTCAGTTGGAAAAGGATGTGTTTTTCTGTAATTGCCTAATATATCGCCATTGTCATCGATAAGCACTGAACTGTTTAGTACCTCATTCTTTTTTTTTCCTCTTTCATACAATGGAAAAACTACATGTACTCCTAGTTCTTTCGCAAGTTTTTGTATTTCAACTATATGTTCCCCTGGAATCGGTTCTATCATTTCATAAAATTCTTCTACTGGCATATTTGGCGTAAACCCAGTAGTTATAGTTTCAGGAAACACAACAAGTTCTGCTTCATATTCTTTTACTGCTCGTTTTAGCCAAACACAGGCTTTTTCAATGTTTAAATTAATATTATTCGGGTCTATAGCAAATTGTACGCATGCTGCAATATGTTCTTTCATTTTTCTCACCTTCATTTTTTAAATTTTAAATCGATCTAAATAAGCAAGCATGTATAATAGTGCATATGAATACTTAGTTACAATTCTCAACAAGAGAAAAGTTAAAATCCGTATAAAAACGAGTGTGTTTGAGCGAAGCGAGTTCGCGAGTTTTAGGATTTTGACTTTGAAAGAGTTCTAGAATTGTCAAAGTATGAGCCCGCACTATTATGCATGTTTGATTATTTAGTGTACAAGACCCGTTCGACTCAACTGCATTCGCCAGAGTGACAAATAGCATATTAAACGTGCCCGAGAATCATATCCCTGACACATTTCTGTTATTAAGCTTCTTCGTCAAATGCTACAATTCTTGCAAAAGCGGATTCTCCATCTTTGAATTTCCATGGGAAACAGCCTATAATCATTCTTCTATTTAGTACTTTGTTCATTTCTCCACCTAAATTTTCTGCATGAATTATCTCATACGGTTTAGGAAATACTTTTACATGCATTGCTTGGTAAGTATTTGGCCATTTATATATTTCGTCTAGGCCTTTTCCATATTTATCTTTAAGATATTTGTCGCACATTTTAGCTTCTCTTGGTTCCCATTCACGTATCATAGTGTTCATAGGATGGTCAGCTGAGCCACAGTCTACACCAATCCATTTAATTTTTTTCTTAATAACCCAAGCTACAAAGTCCATTGAAGGACCAGGATGACGAAGCATGTATCTTCTTTCGTCTGCATCTGGCTGATCCCATCCGTATTTATGGTAACCTGTGTTTATAATTAGAATATCCCCTTCTTTTACTTCCACTCTCTCTTCAATGTCTTTTGGTGTATATATTCCATAGTCTTCAGCAATATCAGATAAATCTACCACTACCCCTGGTCCTACTAGTTTTTCTAATTCTAGCGAAGCTATATCTCTACCACTTGTATCAAAATGTAGTGGTCCATCTAAATGCGTACCTACGTGATTTGATGTTGTAATTAGCTGCCCATTAGCTCCGTTTGGTGATAGTCGCTTAAAGAATTTGACCTGCAATGGCTCGTAAGTTGGCCATGGTGGAGTCAGGTGACTCGTGTTTTGTGACAAATCGTACATTTTTACATTTTTCCAAAAATTCATTGTGTTTCCTCCCTTTAGTTGTTTTTATTTGATAATCCCTTCTGTTTCTAGGATTTTTACAAACTCTTCTAATGCGTCTTCAAAGCATTTCATAGGTGGTCTTACAAGCCCCGCCCCTACTTGCCCAACTCCTGCATCTTTATGAGCAATGCCTGTATTAATTATTGGCAATATAGTTGTTTCTACCACTTTCATAATGTCAATTCCAGTTGGTGTCCCTCTAAAGTTTAGTGATGGAATCTGATAGGAATTGTTTTCTGATTCCGTTATTTCGTACATTTCCATTGTAAAGTTTAGAGCATCTTGTGGCACTCCACCGATAAATTGAACTATTGCTGGTGCAGCTGCCATTGCAAAGCCACCTATTCCTGATGTTTCTGTTATTACACTGTCCCCTATGTCTGGATTAGCATCTTTTGCAGAATAACCTGAAAAGAACAATCCATCAATAATTTCTGCTGGTGCTACAAACCACTTGTCGCCTGTGCCTGCTACTTTAATTCCAAAATCTGTTCCATTTCTTGCCATAGCGGTCACGATTGTACTATATTCTGTGTTTGCTACAACGTCCATTGTAGCTTTACATGCTGGCATTGAAAGATTTAAGAAAAAATGGTCATTCCCATGCATAAATTTAAGCACATCAGATTTTTCTTTATCCGTAAAGTCAGTTAGAACAAGGTAAGGTGCAATTTCTCGTATAAATAATGACGTTCCTGCTTTATTTCTATTATGTCCTTCGTCCCCCATTTGGATAATTTGTGCCGTCATTGATTTTAGGTCAATATACCCATTTTTCTCTAACGCTTCTTTTAACACTGGCGCTAATACGTCTTCCATCCATTTTAGTCTATCGATTACTTCTTCGCCATATGCTCCGTATCTAAGAACTTTACCTAGCCCTTCATTTAAAGTGCAATATGCATAATTCCCATAAGTTTTATTTTCAATTATCCAAACTGGCATTGAAGGAGTTACCACCCCAGCCATTGGACCAACTGCATTATAGTGATGACACGGTTCGAAGCGAATTTCACCTGACATTGCAATCTCAGTTGCTGTTTTTTGGTCAGTCGCTAGCCCTTCGTATATTAAGCCACCAATAATTGCTCCTTTTAGTGGCCCACTCATTCTGTCCCACTCTATTGGTGGTCCTGCGTGTAGTATAGTTTTATCAGTCATATTAGGAATCGTATCTATTGCTTTTCCAATTCCAACAAGCATTGGTCTTGCATCTAAGATTTTTTTTACTACTTCTTTATTTGCAACTTCAATTTTTTCTCTTATCATTTCACACCTCGCGCTTTCGTATTTTTGCTTTCACATAGTATTGCATTTTTTTAAATTCGAATAATTCTTTTATTCGCTATTTCTTAAGTTTGTTTAGTAATTCAATCATTCTTTTATTCCCACCAGCACAAGGACGCCAATTAATGTGGACTACCTCCACTTTTTTTTCTCTTAATTCTCTATGAAATGATTCTAGTCCTAAGTTTACTACTTTCAATTCTTCACGGAAGAGCTTATTTATTTTACTCATTAGCATTCTCCAATCGATTTGGTAATTTCAGCAACAATCCTCGTAGCCTGAGCAGTTGAAAAAACAACAATAGCTCCTGCATTCTCTAAATCAATTATAGATTCTTTCAAGTTTTGAGGGTCTTTGTTTGTTCCAATTATTGAAACTACAATTATAGGACTATCATTTTCTTCGTTAGTCATGTCTTTTTTTGCCAAATTAAGTGTGTTTGCAATTTCTCCTGCTGGATTTTCATGCGATCCATATCCCAGCACACAATCCATTAATATAACTAGCACATCTTCATCTCTAATCTCTTTTATTAGCCGCTCATTTCTAATGCTTGGCTCTATCATAGGATGAGGTCTACCTCTTGTGAATACATCGTCTCCTAAATCTACGCAAGCGTTTCTGTAACTATCATTTGCATTGCTCAGTATAAATCTTTCGTCTCCAGCTAAATTTGAATATACTTCCATCCCTCTTCCCCTAAGAATGTTCATAGCCTCTAAAGCTAGAGTGCCTCCTGTAAACAGACCTCGCATATATTTTCTTTGTACACTCAGGTTTCCAACCATATTCTTTGCACTTGCAATAGCTTCTTTTTCTTTCGCTTTTAACTCTTCAATTGCTTTCTTGCATTTTGCATCTACTTCTTTGTTTCTAACCGTGCTTTTATTTGCTAACTCTACTGCCATTTTTGCAGTTTCTTCTAATGAATATGCAAAATGTGTTTTGCTGTTTGATACGTTTTTAGATTCACTTCCAATGAAATTGACTACGTAATTCTTCTTGCTATTATTAAGCATTTTAAATATCTTCTCAGCTACGTTCTCAGAAGGCGGTTTTGATATTAGAACAATAATTTTTGTATTTTCGTCTTTTTCAAGTGCTTCAATGGCTTGAATCATCGTAATTCCACCGATTTCGTCTTTTAAGTCTCTTCCTCCTGTTCCAATTAGTTGAGATATTCCACTGCCAAGTTTGTCAATTAATACCGAAACTTCTTGTGCCCCTGTTCCCGATGCGCTAATTATTCCAATGTTTCCTCTACTAACTTCATTTGCAAATGCTAAAGGAATTCCATTAATAATTGCTGTTCCACAATCTGGCCCCATCATTAATAATCCTTTTTGTTTAGCAAATAGTTTTAACTCTATTTCTTTTTCTACTGAAATGTTATCACTAAAAAGCATTACATGCAGATTCTTCTCAAGCGCTTTTTTTGCCTCTTCGATAGCATACTCACCAGGTAAAGATATCAGAGCAAAATTTATTTCTGGGTTATATTTAAGTGCCGAGTCTAATGTCGCTGGGCTATGTTCTTTAACGTTATTCTTCTTTTTCTCATTCATTAACGAATCAATCTTTTTAGTGACTACGCCCATAATCTCTTCTCGTTTTATTTTGGCTACCACAAAAAAATCATTTGGTCCTAAGCTTTCAATTTCTTTCGTCATCATGCTTAGACTTGAAACCAATTCTTTATTTAGCTCTGTTCCCATTCCTACGAGAACATCAATTACTCCTTCAGTTTTTTCAATTTCTTTTGTTATTCTCATTAAATAGACAGAATCATAATAGGTGTTTTTCTTAATTTCAGCTGCTACAAACATCACTTTTCACCTCGTATTTATTTATCATTATACTGCATCCCAAATATATTCCACATATAATATCTGTTCCTGATGAAGCGCCAAATGTCAGAACTTTTTTCAGGCTTTTTATAAGTTTTTCTTTTCTATTATTGCTGAAAATATCTATTAGTAATTGCCTTATATCTTCGTTGGTTTCTCCTTTTGATGCAAATGTTAACATTTTAAAACTAACTGCTGTAGTCTCATTCTTCACTGCTTTTAGTACCTCTTCACTCAAGAGTTTCGCCTCTAAGCGATCTTCACCGATATAATGCAGAAAATATATAAGAGAAAGCATAATTCCAACTAAAACATCGTCAACTGACGGAGTAAGTCCTGGACCAAAACCCATTATTTTTTTGGCAATTTTAGCAGCTTCTTTCAACCTATCTTCTTGTAAATGGTCTATTAGTCTTAAAAATTTCTTTTCTATGAATTTACAGTATTTGTTATAATTAGCTTGTGAATGTACAAATCCTTCTCCAGACTTACGTATATTAACTCTTAATACTAAAGGAGCTATCCCCTCAAATCTACCAAACTCATATATGCATTTTTCAACTATAGCAATTCTTTCTGCTATTTCGCTTCTTTTTGCCTTGTCAACAACAAATTTAGGTGTAGGATCCCAAGGCTGCGCTTCCATCAAGTCAATCGCAAGACTCACTTGTGGTATGTCAATTAACTCCTCAAAAATTATAACTCTCATTCCCTGTTCTATTCCTAGTGAAACAAAATTCTCTTCTCTATCTAGCATAAGCGAACAAGGCGCCATTGAATGTTCACAATTCATAACAGAAATCAGCTTAAATTCACTAGTCATTATATTGAATGCTCTTTTATGAACAGAATGAATAAATCCATAAATATTCTTCTTCTCTTCAATTGCTTTGTTTAGTCTGTTACATATTTTCTTTGCCTTCATATCCCTTTTCCCTCACCACTAATAGTCTAATCTTTTTCCAAGTACATAATTGCCTCTAGCACCCCACCTGCAACTGCTCTAGCCTTATCAGATATGCTAAAACAGTACTCTCTTTCTCCTCTTGGGTCTATATCTGCAATCTTTGCGTTTTCATCAACGTAAATGCATGTTTGAATTAATCCCCTTAATATGCCACTAATTTTTGCTTTTACTTCTTGCTCTCCTACAAAAGCAATCACTTGTCCTGATTCTACTTTATCTCCTATTTTTGCATTATGCTTTATCTTCCCATCATTTTTAGCCCTTATTACTCTATCATATGTATGCCCTTTAATATTTGCAGGTATTCCTGTGTCAGTTTGCGCTTTGCCATTTGTTATTACCTTTCCTAGGTGATGTCCTCTATTTGTTTCTATAACAGCATGTACGTCTTTTTTCGCCTCAAAACCTGGCCCTACTCCAATAACTATTTTAGCCATGCTGATGTCTGTCCCTAAGTTTTTTTTAGCTAAGATAGCATCTACAACTACATCGGGATTTATTTTCTCAATTACATCTCCTGTTTCGTCGATTATTATCGCAATTTTTTTTTGCTTTAGAGCTTGTCCGATTTCATCTGCATCATACACCTTAACTGCAGTTACATCTTCTATGGTTATTTCACCATCAATCATTGCTTGCGCGAACGAAGCTGTTCTTCTTATTGCTGTTGGTTTTTCAATCTCTGTAATAACTACCGAGTATCCAGACTTAAAAAGCCTATGAGCAATCCCAGTTGCAATATCTCCTCCCCCTCTTATTAAAACTAGCTGTCTACTCATGTTTTTTTATCTCCTTTAGCACAAGTCCCGTTTTATCGCTTTTAACTTTCATAATTTCTGCCATAATGCTAAGCGCAATTTCTTCTGGCGTTTCAGCTCCAATGTCTAATCCAATAGGGGCATTTATAAAATTTATTCTCTCTTCTATTTCACCTTTATTTCTCATTCTACTCATAATTTTCGCTACTTTTTTAGCACTGCCAATCATTCCAATATACCCTGCTTCAGAGTCTATAACAGCCTCTAGGGCTTCTTCATCACAATCTCTCGTAACAATTACTATGCATGTGTTGCTATTAATCTTCACACCGTTTATTGCCACCTGAATATCTTCATCTATGTATATAGATCTTGCTTTAGGAAATCTTTTTTCATCTACAAGTGTTTTACTATTATCTACCATTACTGTGTTATAATTGAGTAGACATGCCTGCTTATACACTGCATTTCCAACATGACCAGCACCAATAATAACTATTTCTACTGATGAAGGAACTACTTCAATAAAAAAAGCCATATCTCCACCACAATCCATGTGTATACCGTCTTTTGCTTCTTTGTTTAATTTGTACTCTATTACTCGTGAACCATTTGCATTAATTGCTTCTAAGGCATGTTCTATTACGTATGACTCCACAATCCCGCCACCAATAGTTCCAATAATGCTTGAATCACTTTTTACTATCATTTTGGCTGAAGTTCTGGGCGTTGATCCCTTAGTAGATATTATTGTTGCAATTGCAAACGTTTTATTTTCTTTTTCTAGTTTTGCGATTTCACTGTATATGCTCATTTTTCCTTATCACCTCGTAATCTTCCCATGTGTCTATATCTAATCCGTCATATCTATTTTCAATGTCTATAAGTAAAACTTCACCACGATTTTTCTTGATTATCTCTCTGCCACCTATATCTCCTTCTATTTTTAGTAGTTCTTCTCTCCACTTAACTAGGAAAATCACTGGCATTCCAGGCTTATTGTTATATTTGGGGACGAAAATTGTTTTTTGAGCTGCCTCTCCACTCTCAGACAAAGAACCGTCCCCTGTCTTTTTTTCTATTAGCCTTTTTATTGTTTTTACAGAAAGCAACGGTTGATCTGCAACAAAAAACATGTATGCATCAGTCGGTTTTGCATTTAGTATTCCTAATTTTAAAGATGAGCTAATTCCGTTTTGAGCAGTCTCATTAAAAACAGTTTTAAACCCCATTTCTTTTGCCTTTTGTTTAATTGCTTCGTCTTTATAGACTAGTATTCTTTCGTGAAAATCTATTCCATTGACTACATCAAGAGTGTTTTCAAGAAGTGACTTCCCTTTTATTCTTATTAGCAATTTGTTTTTTTCATGTAATTCATCACAATTATTGATTGAGCTTTTTCTTTTCATTCTTTTTGAAAACCCTGCAGCCATTATTATTGCTGTAATCACTGTGTCACCTCACTTAACTATTCTAGTAAGTGTTTACTACAACATCGCTGATTTTTACTAAACTATTACAATTTCTATTTTCTTCTAATGCTAATTGCATCACATACGTAGCTTTCTCTCTTAAAATAGCATTCATATCGCTTACATTAAGTAACACTAAGCACTTACAGTCTTTAGGAGCATCTTTAAAAAGTCCTCTTGGTGAAGTGATTAAATTCACCAGCGATTCACAATCAATTTCTTCTCCTAGCTTCTTTTTAGCTATTTTAGCAAATAATTCAGGTCTATGAACCCATTCTTTTGTAATTTCTTTTCCTAAACACTCCAAACCTATTACTCCTACAACTAAAGTGGTTTTAAGAGGTATAACAGGCTCAAAAGCATTTGGTGCTTTTACTTGTTTTCCTTTTGCTCCATCAGCTTCTACTAAAATAACGTCAAAAAAATTCTCGCTATATAGTCTATCAATATAGCTTTTATCGATTCCTCTAAGTTTTTTAGGTGTTGTATTCCCGCCTGTATTAGCTAAAATGTTACCACCACATATTACTGTAAGCAATCTGTCAGGATATTTTTTTATCACACTAGTAATTTCGTCATAATCTTCTGATATTATTATACCATCAAACTGATTTTTAGCTGGGAAAAATATTTTAGTTGTGGTAGTTACTAATACTTTTTTGCCTAAGCTCTTCATCTCTTTTGCAACTTCAAACATCGTTGTAGTCTTTCCACCTGCACCTACAAAAGAAACTATATTTTTTTTATCTATGTTGATATTTAATAATTTAATAAAACTCAAACTTACACCTTCTTCTCACTTGCCAAATGGGCATACTGGGTAAGTACACTGATCACACCCTAAACATAATCCGCCGTGTGCCAATTGAATAATATCGTCTCTAGTAATTTTCTCTTTTGCTAAAACTCTCGGATATATCAAGTCAAGAGCTGTTGATTTATGATACATAGCGCATCCTGGAATCCCTAAAATTGCAATGCTTCCGATATACGCCAACATAAACATTGCACCTGGCAGTACTGGTGACCCATAAGAAACAACTTCTGACGAAATGCCACTTATTGCTGTAGGCGTAACGTCATCAGCATCAACAGACATTCCTCCTGAAACTAATATCACCTCTGCCCCCTTACTTATTAGACTCAATATTTCTTTTTCTATCACCCGTGTATCATCTGGTGCATAGGCTATATCTACAAACTCTGCACCGTAGTCTATAATCTTTTTCTTCAAAACAGAACCAAACTTATCAGTAATTCTGCCTGTAAAAACCTCGGTCCCTGTAACTAGTATTCCTGTTTTTAATGGATACATTTTTTCTATACTGATTATTTCATCCTTTTCTACGTGTTCTTCCACCTCAAAAATCTCTCTTTCCTTAATTGCTAAAGGAATAATTCTTGTACCTGCGACCCTTGTTTCTTTTTCAACTACAGTATTATTATGAAGCGTTGCCAAAACTATTTTTTCATTGGAATTGGTCTTAAATAACAATTGCGTGTTGACTTTAAGTATCCCTTTATACTCTGCTATCATGTCGACTTTCCCTTCGGATGGGCGGCTTATTTTTATACCTTTTCCAATTACAGATTTTGCCAAACGTATTGCTGATTCATCTTCATGCAATTCGTCTTCTTCTAAAGTCAATATTGTCACATGATTTTTGCCCATGTTTCTTAGTGTTTCTAAATCTTTTCTCTTAATAATATGCCCTCTTTTAAAGGCAGGTCCTTTAAACTCTCCTGGAACTATTTTCGTTACATCATGTGCTAATACTGTGCCAATTGCATTCTCTATTTTTAATATTTCTTTTTTCATTACGTCCTGCCTTCCTAACAATGACTAGATACTAAAGAATTTAAAATCTGTGAGAGGGAATTTATTCTTTTCCATTTTACTCAGGTAAAACCTTGTTCAAAATAATTCCGATAATTGCCGCTAATGCCATACCATCAATTGAGAAATTAGTAGTAATTTGTAATGATGCACCACCAATTCCCAAAACAAGTATTACTGCAGTGATGATTAAATTTCTAGACTTCATAAAATCTACTTTGTTCTCAACAAATATCTTTCCGCCTATAGCAGCTATCATACCGAATAGAATGATTGATATTCCACCTACAACTGGCGTAGGTATAGTAGTTAATATCGCACCTAGCTTAGGGATAACAGCAAGCAAAATTGCAAAACACGCTGCTATTTGCATTACTTTTGGATCATATACTTTAGTCAGCGCCAATACTCCTGTATTTTCAGAATAAGTAGTATTTGCTGGTCCACCAAACATTGCAGATAATGCTGTTGCAAGACCATCCCCAAGCATTGTACGATGAAGTCCTGGGTTTTCTAAATAGTCGTCTCCTGTAATTCCTCTTATAGCTAAAACATCACCAATATGTTCTACCGACGTTGCTATTGCAACAGGAGCTATCATCATTACTGTTGTCCAGCTAAATCTTGCTATTGTAAAGCTCGGCACTCCAATCCATCCTGCTTCTGCAATTGGTGTAAAATCAACAACTCCTGTTAAAAGAGCTAGCAGGTAGCCACCTAATAAACCAAAAACAACAGGCAAAACTTTTATAAATCCTTTCATATAAACACTTACTATTGCAACTATTGCAAAACTAACTATTGCCAATGTCCAATTATCTTTTGCCATTTTAATAGCTATGGGTGCTAGCTTTAACCCAATTACCATAATTATCGAACCTGTTACAACAGGCGGGAAAAAACTAATTATTTTTTCAGCACCAAAGAAATAAATTAAACCAGCTAGCAAAAGATAAACTAAACCAGCTACTACTATTCCTCCTTGAGCATATTGTATATTTGTCAACTGAGTTACTGCTAGCATTGGTGCAATGAATGCAAATGAGGAACCTAGAAATACAGGAATTTTTCCTTTAGTTACAACATGAAATAATAATGTACCTGCTCCTGCCATAAATAAGGCTACTGAAATGTTTAATCCTGTAATAATTGGTACTAAAACTGTAGCACCAAACATCGTAAATAGATGTTGCAAACCTAGTACTGCAGATTTTCCTTTTGATAATTCACTTATGTCTCTTATCGCCATTTCTTCGTTTTTCATTTTTACCGCCTTTCACTACTATATTTCCCCTCTCACAGGATTTATCTATTTTAATAGTACATGGGGACGGTTCTCATGCACCACTAAACACAATTGACCGAAGTAGTGCATAAGACCGTCTCCTTTCGCCACCATTGAACTGCTAAGCATTAATTACTTTTCTTTTCCCTTATCGCCTTTAGTACTCTTTCTGCTGTCAATGGCATTGTCTTCACTCTTACACCTATTGCATCATGTAACGCATTTGCTATAGCAGGCGCAGCAGCTACCATACAAACTTCTGCAATTGCTCTTGCTCCAAATGGACCCGTTTCTTCTGGGTTTTCTACAAATTTAATTGTCATTTTCGGCATGTCATCTGCTGTAGGTATTTTATAATCTACAAAAGAATCGTTCTTGACTTCTCCATCTTTAATAATTAGTTCTTCAAATAGAGCTGATCCTATTCCTTGCACTATCCCGCCTTCAACTTGACCTTCAATTAATTGTGGATTAATTACTTTTCCAACATCAAAGCAAGATACTACTTCCAAAACTTTAATTTGACCTGTTTCAATATCTACTTCTATTTCTACTCCTTGAGAGCCGAAAGTCCAGAAAACTACTGGTTTATCACCTAACCCTGTTTTCTTATCTGCATTTCTAATGTTCGGTGGTATAAATACTCCACGACCAATTATTGGCCCATGAATTCCAGAACCATCTTCTAACGTTAGTCCAAGTGCAAGATCTGAAATTGGCATCTTCCTATCCGGGTAAATTTTAGATGCAATATGACCATCTTCTAGTTCCAAATCTCTTTTGTATATACCCATTTTTATCTGCGCTAGCTCTAGCAGCTGCTCCTTGGCATCTTCACAAGCTGATTTTACAGAGTTTCCAGCACAATAAGTAGTTCTACTCGCCACCGTCTGCCACTCATAAGGTGTATGGTCGGTGTCACCTGTTTTAATCGTAATTTTGTCTGGATGAATAGATAGTACCTCAGCAGCAATTTGAACTAGAATTGTATCTGATCCTTGCCCCATGTCTTGAGCAGTTACTAAAAGATGAGCTGTTCCATCTTCGTTTAGCTTAACAATTGCTGACGATGCAACATTTGTAGGCATTGATGGTGCTTTAAACACACAAGCTACACCTTTCCCTCTAACTTTGTTTGGCTTACTACTTTTCTCTCTTTTACTAAAATCCATTTCTCCAACTACAATATCTAAACATTCAACAAGTCCACACATATCTAGTTTTTCACCCATAGAAGTATGGCTACCAGCTTTAAGTGCGTTAAGTCTCCTTATTTCAATTTTATCTATTCCTAATTCGTCTGCAATCATGTCTAAGTTTTGCTCAATTCCAAACTGAATTTCTGACATTCCAAAGCCCCTATACGGGCCTGCAACAGGGTGGTTAGTATAAACACAAATTGAATCTGTCCACACATTTTCTACTTCGTAAGGGCCAGTCGATGCATATCCTCCTGCTTTTACAATGTTAACTCCATACTCGGTAAAAGCTCCCCCATCCCAAATAAACTCATTTTTCATTGCAAGTATTTTCCCATCTTTTCTTACTCCAGTTTTCATTTTTGCAAACAACGCTTGCCTAATAAAACTATTTACAAACTCGTCTTCTCTGGTATAAGTGAGCTTTACAGGTCTACCATTTGTACGCATAGCTAGAGGTATAATTATTCCCTCTAAAGTAGTCCCTGCTTTACTACCGAAGCCACCACCAATAGCAGGCGATATCACTCTTAACTTGTTTAGAGGAATATCAAATGCAACTGAAAGAGCGCGTCTAACAGCATATGGAGATTGACAGCTTGCCCAAACAGTTAGAGAACCGTCAGAATCCATTTTTGCAATTGCACTATGATTTTCTATTGGCGCATGCTGAATAGGTGGCACGTAAAATTCATTTTCTATAATTAAATCTGACTCTTCAAATCCTTTTTCAACATCACCTTTTCTTAGTTTAAAATGATTGCTAATATTTGTGTTTGGTTTTGGAAAAAATATTGGAGCATATTTGTAATTTGCAAGATTCGGATGTATTAGTGGAGCATTTTTTTTCATCCCTTTTCTTGCACTAGTAACCTTTGGTAATTCTTCATATTTCACTTCTATCAGTTTTACAGCTTCTTCTGCAATTTTCTTAGTTTCAGCTGCTACCGCCGCTACCGCTTCTCCCTTGTAAATTGTTTTTTCAACAGCTAAAAAAGTTTTATCTTCTAAATATAAACCTACTCTTTTGCAACAACTGTTACCACTAAAATCTCTGCCCGTTATTACAGCTTTAACACCTTTTAAATTTTTAGCCTTTTCTACATCGATACTAATTATTTTAGCATGAGCATGTGCACTCCCCTTAACTGCTACATGCAGAGTTCTCGAAAATTTCATGTCGTCAACATATTTTAGAGTTCCTGTTGCTTTTTTTATTCCATCAACTCTTTTTAAACTCTTACCTACATATTTCACTCCTCTTCACCGCCTTTTTCTGCTCCTTCAACACTATTGCCTCTATGTTTTTTTGCAACACTACTAATTGCTTCGACAATTTTCTTATATCCCGTACATCTGCATAAATTTCCACTTATAGCTTCTTTTATTTCATTTTCTGTAGGACTAGAGTTTCTATTTAAAAGTGCTTTAGCAGATATAATCATCCCTGGCGTACAATATCCACATTGAAGTGCCGCATTGTCAATAAATGATTCTTGTAGTTCGTCAAGCTCTTGCCCATTTGAAAGCCCTTCTATCGTAATTATTTCTGCTCTGTCAGCTTCTACCGCCAACACTAAACAGGCGTTAACTGCTTTGTTATTAAAGAGAATTGTACAAGCTCCGCATTCACCTGCTCCACATCCTTCTTTTGCTCCCGTTAAGTCAAAATCTTCTCGTAGCATAGTTAAAAGAGTAACGTTTGGCTCTATATAGTGTTCTGCTTCTTCATAATTTAAAGTGAAATTTATTCTATGCTTCACTTTGCTCACCCCAATTCAACTGTCCTTCTCTAATATGCACTAATCCTCTTTTTACAATCAACTTCGCCATGTCTAATCTATATTCCTTTGAAGCTCTTATATCACTTATTGGAGAAATGTCTGTAACTATTATCTCCCCAGCTTCCCTAATAACTTCATCTGTCAATACTTTTCCTCTTAAGAAAGCCTCTGTCTTTACTCCCCTAACAGGCGTTGGACTTACTGCGCCAAGCGCTACTCTAATCTCTCCATTAATTCTAGCTACCGTTCCGCATACTGTAGACAAATCGACCATTTTTCTCCGCGACATTTTTTGGAATAAACCAATAATAGGTTTTTCATAGATTGGAATTTCAATAGCTGTAACTATTTCACCTGTTTCTAAAATGGTTTTTCTAACTCCAGTAATAAAATCCTTTACTAAAACTCTCTTTAGCCCCTCTTTCCCATATATCACAATCTTAGCGTCTAAAACTAACAGTGGCGTAGCAGAATCAGCAAGAGGTGATGCATTGCATATGTTCCCAGTCATAGTAGCACGGTTTCTAAGTTGTATTGACCCTATATTATGTATTGCCTCAGTTAATATAGCATATTTCTCAGTGACATCTTTGTATTTTGGAATTTCGCTTAGTTTTACGCATGCCCCCACGCTCAAGCACTCCTTATTTTTATAAGATATTTCATGAAGATTTTCTATCCCTTTAATATCTATTACTACATTAGGATTTGTGATTTCTTCTCTCATCCTTACAATTAAATCTGTTCCCCCATTAAAAATATATGCTTCCCTTTTGTGTTTGACTAAAAGATTATGTGCTCCGTTTAAAGTACTTGGTTTTAAATAATCAAATTCCTTCATCATTCGCCCCTCCTTTTCTATATATTCATAATATTAAGTATTCGACTTTTTTCTATAAATCCCTCTAAAATTTATGTGAATTCTCAGATTTTTTGCATCTCTCGTAATTTTTTTGCATACAAAAAGGAGATGCTTGTGCATCTCTTTTGAAAGTATACTTATCGACTTTATAACATTGTATCATAGTTGTGGTAATTGTTGTGTGTTTTTCAAAATCATTGAACTCTTTGAAACATCCTTTGATTATACCGCAGTTAGCAAAAGACTTTCTCCCTTAACAATCATGCAATCTCTTCTATCCCTTAATTCTTTCGTCAACACACTTCTGAAATTCTAGGGCTATTTCATAAGCCTGTTGTGCTTCTTGTACCCATTCTTTAATTAACTCTACCCTTTTCTCCATAAAGCTCTTCCCCCTTTTCGAGTATTTTGTTAATAAAGGCATGCTTCTCATCYTTCCAATCATCTATTTCTTTCTGTGTGTAAACTAGCAGATCAATAGGTACTTTAATTCCCCTGAGATATTTTCTTATTTCTCTTGCTCTTTTATGTCTTGGAATACTCATATTTTTTACAACTAGTATATCTAAATCACTATCTTCGTTAGGAGCACCTTCAGCGTAAGAGCCAAACATAATTACTCTTTCAGGATTTACATTAACTACTATTGTTTTAACAATTTCGTCAATTTTTTTTCTTGAAATCATACTATCCCTCCTCAATAATAAATCTTAGTGCCAAAAGTTTTAGCTCTCTTTTGCGCTCCTTGTTCCAATCCTCTATTTTTCTTTTACTATCTAGTAGTTTACACATTTCTATAGAAAACTCGTTAGTTTTAACATATTCAATCTTTTGTAAAGTGCGTCTACCTAATTGTATTCTCTTTAATCCCCAAATGTTCCATGTTTTCTCCCTTTCTTGACACGCATTTTCATAACCCACTTTGTACTCCGTCAGTCTACATCTACCCCAAATACATCTAAAATATCAGTTTCTTCTATTACTCTACTGCTCTTTATTTTTGATTTTTTTAAAAGCGTTTTCGTTTTCTTACTTATTGCATCCGAAATAAGCTCTTCAATTTTTATATTTCTAAGCTCAAAAAACATTTTTGGATCTTCGTCAAGCCTTGCTCCTATAGCGTATAGAGCCGCGGCTATATGCTTACACATGCTTGCTCCATCTGGGCAGCTACAGTAAAAACCAATTTCTTTAGGTGAAGGGAATATTCCTTTGTCCTTCACTGTGAATAAATCTGATAGTGCTTTAGGAAACTTCCCATCTATTAATTCCTGTAGCGAGTCAATTTTACCTTCGCACTCTTTTATTACCGTATCCCAAATGGCTGCTTCTAAAGGAGAAATAGCTATCTCTACTTCATAGGGTTTTGCACGACTTCCTGAAATAAGAGCACTGATACTGCCTTTTTTTATTTTAAGATCTAAAACTGATCCATGTCGTACATAAGCACGCCCTCTCTCAATACGATTTGAGTAGTCTGCGTATTTCTCAAGATTCTTGTTCCATGCTTCACCCCACCAGGTTTTAGCAATTTTTCTGCCTTCAATTGTCACTGGTGAAATGTCTGGGTTTTTCTTTCTTAGTTTTTCGATATGCTTCTTTGCTTTTGCTTTTTTTTCTGCTACTGTGATATGTTTGGGATAACCTCCATAACGTGGCATAACACACCTCCATATATTTTATAGTTTAAACAAGTCCATAAGTTGCTCATTGTCCATTTCGGTAATATGACTTTCTTGATTGTCCGATATAATTTCATCTGCTAAGCTACTTTTATCCTCAATCATTAAGTCAATTTTTTCTTCTATTGTTCCCCTCATAATGAATTTATGTACTACCACATTTTTCATCTGCCCTATTCTAAAAGCTCTATCTGTCGCTTGATTTTCTACCGCTGGGTTCCACCATCTATCAAAGTGAATGACGTGGTTCGCTGATGTAAGATTTAAACCTACTCCTCCTGCCTTAATAGATAGCACCATAAATGGAACATATTCATTCCCCTGAAACTTATCTACAAGTTCTTTCCTTTTTTTAACTGGTGTCCCTCCATGAAGTATTAATCCTTTATGCTTAAAAATACTTTCCATAAAAGTGTTTAGATACTCTGTAATTTCTCTAAACTGCGTAAATACAATAACCCTTTCTCTCTTTTCATAGATATTTTCGCAAATTTCACGAAGCCTTTCAAATTTACCACTCTCTTTTTCTAAGTAGCTTTTTTGCCCAAGGTACTGATCTGGGTGGTTACATATTTGCTTAAACTTCATTATAGCAGCTAATACAAGCCCTTTTCTCTTTATTCCTTCTTCAGTTTGTATTTTATTGCTAAGCTCTTTGACTAGCTTGTTATATAGTAGCGTTTGCTTTTTACTAAGTGTTGCGTAAGTTTTCATTTCAATTTTTTCAGGCAAATCTGTGATGATACTTTTATCTGTTTTTAATCTTCTCAAAACAAATGGACTCACCACCTGTTTTAGTTTGCTATATTCGCCTTGACCTTTTTCAAGCTTTTTAACAAAATCGCTAAATTCCTTCGTAGTTCCAAGAAGACCCATGTTCAAGAAATCAAATAACGACCATAAGTCAGAAAGTCTATTTTCTATTGGGGTCCCCGTCATTGCAATCCTATATTTTGATTTCAGCTCTTTAACAGCTCTTGTTCGTTTAGTTCTTGGATTTTTAATTGCTTGCGCTTCATCTAAAATAATAGAGTCCCATTTAACGTCTTTAATCCATTCTTGTTTCGCTAGCATGCCATATGATGTTATATAGAGATCAAAGTCATTTTCATAAATGCTCTTATCGTCACTCAAATTTTTATTTTCACTAGGATGTAAAATGCAGTATTTCAGAGTTGGTGCAAATTTATCAATTTCGCTCATCCAGTTTCCTATTAGAGATACTGGAACTATAATTAACGATTTTTCTCTTTTCTTATCTTTACAATTATTCAAAAGCGCTATTACTTGAATGGTTTTACCAAGCCCCATATCATCTGCAAGGCATGCTCCAAGCCCAAGGCTTTTCATGAAACTAAGCCAACTTAACCCTTTCTCTTGATATGGGCGCAGCTCTGCATTAAAATCCTTACCACATGATACTTGCTCTATTAGATCTGGGCGGGTTAATTTGCCAACTACTGAATTAATCCACTCTCCATTTGTCACTTCTATTTCACATATTTCGGCTGATATATTCAGATTTTTTTCTGCATTTAACTGAAAACGCATTGCATCTAGCATGCTCATATCATTATTATTCTTTAGAGCCTGTGCTTTTTCATATGCTTTAAGTATCTCTTTTAGTTTTTTATGATTAACTTCTACCCATTTGCCTTTAATAAATGCTAATCCTTCTGCTTCTGAAATTAGCTTTTTCAATTCATTTGCATCAATTTTTACGCCGCCTAAGTGCAATTGCACATTGAAATCTACAAGTGCATCTAATCCTATTCTTGATGGCAGATTGTTTCCAACAGTTACGGAGATTTTTAGCGAGTTTGATTTACTTTTCCACCAATTTGGTATACGACATAGAATGCCAGCCTCTTCATATACAGGTATTTCCTTTAAAAAAGTATACGCTTCCTCCTGGTCTAATCTTATTGGATGAAATATATCCCCTGTATCAACTATTTCAGAAATAAACACGCTTTGCTTACATGCTTTATTTACTGTCGAAAGTAGCTCTAGAAGTCTCTGTGAGTCACCTTCATATTCTATAAGTGCGTTTTTTAGAGGCAGATGTTTTTCTATTCCGTCTGTCGATATGTAAGCTGTGTATGTTGCTAAGAAAGCAAAAGGGAATTCTTCGTTTTTACTTTCTACTAAGTGAAAGAAAATACGTCCCGCAAGATGCACATTAGAATTATATGAATTAAAAAATTCTTCTACCGTACCACTATATTCTTTTATCATTTTACAGAATGTTTTGTGAAGATTGCTCCATATTATTTTAATCCATTCATTATTCAAATACTCAGAACCAATTAAATATGGTGCGTTTTCTAATAAAGATTTTATTTCTTCTTTGTCTATATTTGCTTCAACCTTATCACGCGATAATTCAATAGTATATTGATTTGACAATTTATTTATGTACGAAACTGCAATACTCCTTATATAATTAAAGGACGCAGAAATTGCGACTCTACTGCTTGATATCCCAAGAAAAAGCATTGCTTCATCTGGATTCTCTCTAAAGCGTTTATATAATTCATCTTGTAATATGTTTTGTTCTTCGGTAACTGTTTCTTGTTTTTCTTGAAAATCAATTTCGAATAACCCATTGGGGTGCAATATGGCAATTAATTGTTTGTTTTTCATTTCTACTGACTCATGAGTATCTTTCATAGTGTTTGATGGCTTCCTTCCTTGCTGGTCTATAGGATAATAGCGACGACAAGTAATTTTTTCTCTTAGCGACTTATTTAATTCTGATGTTATATATATGATTTGCCCATAGAAAACCTGTAATTTCTTCCAGTATGCCGAATGTAGTGTGTGAGCCGCTCCAAAACTACTACATATGGTATGTGCTCGTCTTAAAATTAAGCAAATATACCTTTCTATGATTCAATCGTATATATATTGTATCATATAATTGTGCATTGCACTTTATCACCATTCAAAAATAACTTTCTGTTTCAACAGGTGTAGACTATCGAATTAATAAAGGAAATATAACATGATTTTATCACATTAAAACAGGAAGTGCCAACTAATAATCCTACTGCAGTGCGCAAATATAATTTCGCACTGCAGTAGGATTATTAGTTGCAAAATATTTTTTTAGGCTATCGGTGTTTGTCAAGAAAGTTGTCATATGTTATTTTTCATCATGTTGTTCATAAAACTAACAACTCTCTTGTTTCTTCTGTTTTGCTATTTACAAACACTCTAAAGGCAAAATCTGTGTTAAATCCGCATAGTACGTCAACCATACTGGCACTTTATCAAACGGAAAATTTCCATGCATTATTGAGGCAAATATATCAGTCGAGTCAATTTCTGCAATCAAACTCTCAACATCAGCACCCCTAGCATACTCAATTTGATTATATGTTAAGGCTATAATTATTTCATGCATTTCTTCTTCGTACAACGAATGAACGCCTCTCCATCCTAAATCTTTTATCAAAATCGTACTTTCGTGCATAAGAGCAAAAGCTATTACTCTATCGTTGTCTACTAGTACAAGTGAAGCCGCTTTAATCAAGTCGCACTCTACTGTATTCTTCCATTTTTCAATTGATATTTTTCCTAACGGGTTTTCTTTGTGAGATAATTCGTAGCATTTTTTAGTTAACTCTATAAATTCATTATATTTTCTTTCATCTGTCAATTGTTGAAGCGTAAGTAATTTATACTTTTNAAAAACATCCTTATTCACTTTTCTTAATATCACTTTGTCATTATTAATTATTCTTAATTTTGGCTCTATTGTTTTTCTATAAAGTATAAAACCTTTTTTGCTTAGAAACCCCATAGTTTCTGAATCCGCTTCCCACAATGAAGTCTGTATACACCTGTATTTTTTATTAATTGACAATATATGATTATACATCAAAGTTCTTATACATATTTTAGAATAGTTCGATGAAGTATGAATTGTAAAGTACAATGCATATGGATGAAACCCATTAAGCCACATACTGCAAAATCCAACTGGAATAGCACCAACTTTTGCTATATAAGTAGATTGAGTTTCCGCTTCGCCTAGATTTATCGTTTCCTCACTATAAGGATATATGGTACTATCAGAACATGTCTCCTTAATTAAAGCGTCAACAAATTCTCTATTCTCATTTTTATACGGAACTATTTTTACAACATTTTGGGATTTTCGCCTATGATTTTGAGTTGAGAATACTTTTTCTAGCATGACTATTACTCTTTTCTCTTCCACTCAGCAACATCACCATTGCTAAATTCGTGGTTTTTTGTAACTGCAAAAGCATGATGCCCAGTATTCCTGCACCGCTTTTAACTTTTGTCACCATCTATTATCCATTTCCCCGCTTATATTTATTTATAAATAAGATGTATCAGATTAGGCAAAGAATCTAAAGCTGAAATATTAGTTATATTGTTACCGCTAATATCTAAAATCTTCAATTCTCTCAACGTTGCTAATACACTAATATCAGTTAGCAAATTTTCTCTAATAACCAATTCTTCTAGATGAATTAAATCGCCTAGTGCAACGACATCGTATATCTTGTTGTCATTAAGCCATAGTACATTTATATTTACTAACTCGCTTAGCGCAGCAATGTCGTCAATTTGATTTTTGCCAATCTCTAGTACTTTTAGATTCTTCAAACTACTTAGCGGACTAATATTGGTTATTTTATTTTCATCAAGATAAAGTGATTGTAGATTCGCTAAAGCAGTTACTGAGCTAATATCACTTATTTGATTTCTGCCTAGTGACAAATGACTTAAATTAGTTAAGTTTGTTAACGGTTCAATGTCGCTTATTTGATTATGGAAAAGACAGAGGCACTCCATATTTGTCAATACACTTAATGCACTGATATCACTTATTTGGTTTTGAGCAATCTCTAAATAAATTAAATTCGTTAAAGCGTTTAAAGGACTAATCTGATTTATTAGGTTTGAAGAGAGCACAAGTTCAGTTAGATTTGTCAAATTTTCTAATGCGGTGATATCGCTAACTTGGTTCCAATGAAGCGATAATTCTGTCAAATTAATTAAAGAACTTAAATAAGAAATGTCTTTTATTCTATTTGAATCAAGCGTTAGCTTAGTCAAATTAAGAGCATGTTCTAACCCTCTTAAACTTAAAACTTCTTTGTTATTAGCTTTTAGTTCATTTAATTGCAGCAAATCAACTTTAGTTAGTTCTCTTGTTGGTATGTCCAGTTCTTTTCTTATAGCCTGCTCCAAATTACTGTCTTCGATAGTAACTTCTCTCTCGTATAAGTCGTTTTCACTTGCTACTTCTGTCGATTTTTCTATGTTTATTAGTACAGCTGTTCCTAAAATTAACATTACTAAAACCAGCAAGTATTTGTACTTTCTCTTCATAATTTCTGATTCCCCTTAAAAATTGTTGTAGTTCCAAAATTCACGCTCTTTTAGACTCAAAATACTTACTCTACTACTTTTTAGAAGTTTCAGCTCTCCATACTCGTTATTTGATGAAATTGTTATTTATGTCCTTCTTCAGGCACAATGCACATAAAAACAAATTTCTCTTCCCCTATGTTTTTAAACTGATGTATTTTATTAGACGGCACATACGCAAACGACCCCGCTATAAGTTTATGGTCAACTCCATCTATATGCAAAATCCCTCTACCCCTTATTACATAATTAATATGGGGCCAATCATGTTTATGTCTTGGTGAGTAGCCGCCTTCATTAAGCTCGACTACACGCATTACATGTCCTTCCCACCCATCTTTTGGTGTAATCAGTACTTTCATTATTGCATCTTTTGCTTGTGGGTTTTCTATCTTAATACTTTCAATATTTTTCTCATGAGAAACTATCATATTATCCTCTCCTTTTTTTCATATTATGTTACCACGCACCTGATTAAAGATTAATTCGCTTTAAAGTTGTACAGCGGCTTTATTACACTAATTACTTGGACAGTATCTGTAATATGGTTTAATATAAAATCAATTGATTTATACGCATCTGGTGCTTCGTCTAATGTTGATTGTTTTAGAGATGAAGTCCAAACGTTTTGCATTTGTTTTTTTAGATTATCTAACGACAACTTTGATTTCGCACATTTTCTAGACATTAATCTTCCTGCTCCATGCGGTGCCGAATTGTTCCAATTTTCATTTCCTTTACCTACCGCAATTATCGAACCATCTCTCATATTGATTGGAATAACAATTTTCTCGCCTGCGTTTGCAGAAACTGCGCCTTTTCTTAAAATTCCGTCTTTGGAACTGTAATAATTGTGCGTGGTTGTAAAGTTGCCTACTTCATTAAACTCAATATTTAACGCGCCCTCTAGTATGCTTCTTGACATATATCTTCTATTAATAGCTGCAAAGTTCTGCGCAAATTCCATGTCACTAATATACTCGTCTTTTTCCTTTCCCTCTAAATATGCTAATGCTTTAGGAACACTTAAATCTTTGCACTTTTTAATAGCTTTTTTCTGATGATAATTTGCCACCTGCAAGCCTAAGTTCCTGCTCCCTGAATGTATCACTAAAAATTTATTATTATTATTGTCTACATTTACTTCTATAAAATGATTTCCCCCGCCTAAAGTTCCAATTGAGTTTATATGTGTATTATAACTTGTTTTAGTTTTTTTAGATACTTGTCCTAATTTTATTTTAAACTCTTCGCTTAATTCTCTCTCAAACGAAAAACGCTTATGCTTAGCAAACCCATACGGAATATGCTTTCTTATATAATAATCTAACGACTCAAAATCAATATTTGTTCTCCCTAATTCTACTGTTAACATACCACATCCAATATCTACCCCTACCAGATTTGGAACAATTTTATCTGTAATGTTCACAGTAAATCCAATTACGCATCCCATGCCTTGATGGGCATCGGGCATAATTCTTATTTTGCGTCCTGCAAACATTTCCTGGTTGCATAGCTCTCTGATTTGATTTATTGCCTCTTCTTCTAACACATCAGCAAATACAACTGCTTCACTAAATTGTCCTTTTACTTCAAACATTTTTTCTCCCTTCGACCCTCGTGAGTAACTTAACCCACTAAATAATTCTACTAATTCTTCTAAAGTTAATATTGAATTTTTTTCGCCGAAAATTATTTTTCGTTCGTTACCTCTTCATATGACATAGTATATCCCATTTTCACTTTTTTCCTAGAATATCTTGACATAACATCATCTCCTGCGCACACAGTAAGATGTAGAACTGAACCTCCCATCACTAAAGTGACATGGTTCTAACCTCCTTAGACTTCCATTATACTCTCGTGTATAGAAATGTTTACTCTCCACTACAACATATAATGACTCATCTAATTACAATTAGACTTTCACTACCAAAGGTTACGACTAACCAGTTAACGATAG
>NVVX01000014.1 GCA_002733545.1 Alkaliphilus sp. | reverse complement strand
TAATTTGATGAATATTTCATCAGTTACTTGATGTTGGTTCTTTATTTATTATGAAGAATATTAGTTGGTTTGGTAGCAAATAAAAAGGCTATCAACAGCATACACCGTATTGCTACTTCTGCGAAACGAGAGACGAATTGATTCATTTTGAAAACAAAGATATATGTAGAATGTGCATTGAAACTATGGCAGAGGAGGCAGACATGAATGGAAAATAACATGAGAGAAACGGTGAACAAGCTTGTGAAATGGGACAAGCTCATGAAAGAAGGAAAAAAAGAGCAAAGCAAGCTGAAGGCGGAACTACAAAACGTGGCAGTGCTAGAACTTGAAAACAGCAAGAAAAAGCAGATAAAGTACTATGGAAATGAAGGTAATACAGTTGTAGTTACAATGGCAGAAAAGGTTGAAATGATTAGCAGAGCATACCTAAGAGAAGCAATAACAAAAAATATACTAGAAGAGTTCATGAAGACGGAGACAAAGTATACACTAAACGATAAATTCAAAAAAATTGTAGGTCCGATTCTAAGTGGAAATTACAGCGAACAAAAAGTAGAAGATGTAATTTCTGAAATGGGTTTGGATATGAAAAAGGGAAAGCTTGCAAGGAAGAAATTAAAAGGCGTGTACGACAAAGACATTGATTTTCTAGTAAGCATAGGAATGACAAAGGAAAATGCGGGAGAATACGCGTTTTTCATCAGCGAGGCATTCGCTTGGGAAAGGGTAGTAAAACTCTTGGAAGTGGCAGGGCATGTACAGGGCACAGATAATTTCAAAGCAGCAATTAAAGGGATTAAACAAGCACTCATAGTTGAAGAAACTCTAAAGATTGAAATTAAATACGAAGAGCAGGAGTGAAGAGATGTCGCAAATAAAATCGATATGGGGCTTAGCAGGATGCGAGGAAGTAAACTTAAACAAAGAAGAACTATATGCAGTTGTGTATAGCGAAACGAAGAAAGAGAGCATAAGCAAGCTAAGTGTTAAGGAAAAAAACAAGGTAATCGCTGCACTAATTAAAATCAAGGAAAACAGAAACAAACGAGAAGGCATGGCATCTAGGGAGCAGATTTGGAAGATTAACGAATTATCAAAAGAACTTGGATGGAACGACAATCCTCACAGGCTTAAGGCGTTCGTTAAGAAGTATTATCAAATTGAGAATATAAACTGGTTAGATGCGCGGAGTGCATGGAGGTTGATAGAGAGCCTTAAAAAAATGTTGAAGAAGGGGAAAACGACAGATGAAGAATGAGTACAGTGTTAAATCATACCTAGCGGTTTTGCTAGGCATGATTCTAATAACAGTAGCGCTAGTGATTGATGGAGAAAGACAAGTTGACAGGGCAGTTGTAGCAAGAAATTTAGTTGAAATTTCAATAGAAAATGAAAGATTAGACGAAATAGAGAGCAGGCTCGTAGAGATTGAAAGAAGGCAAGTGAAAATAGAAAGAACGCAATTAGAGATAATAGAAGCGCAAATAACTATTTTAGAAGTGCTATCGAATGTGTTCGGGTTTGATGCAGAGGTAACGGCATATGCTCCGATGGATGAAGGAGCGATAGAAGGAATGTGCTTCGAAGGGGACCCGACAATCACCGCGTCAGGGGAGAAGGTCGAAATAGGAACAACTATAGCAGCTGGCAGGAAGTATCCGTTTGGTAGTCGCATATGGGTTGAAGGATTCGGAATAAAAACAGTACATGACAGAGGCGGAATGATAAGTGACAGGCACATAGACGTGGCAGTAGCAACTAGAAACGAAGCATTTCAAATAGGCAGGACTACGAGAAGGGCTGTATACTTAGGTGGTGAGTAGAGGGCTAGAAGCTACGGCAAGAAGAGAAGAACTGTTTTATGAAATAATTGACGATTACAAAGAAAAAGCGAAGAGTGATAAGAGATATGATAAGACGGTGAAAGTGTTACTAGAAGGTAAAAAAGAGTTTATGTCAGGCGTTCCATTCTTAAGAATTATACATAATTCGCAAGATAAGTTGCAAAAACTAAAAGAAAAGAGGGCGAGCAAGTGAGCAGGATAGAACTTAAAAAACGAAGCAATAGACTTGAAGAAGGGAGTATATTTGAAACTTTTGAAAAGGGAGAGAGTGAGTGGTACAAAGAAGAGGAAGCAGCAATTTTAAAAGGAGGGAAACAAGATGATCAACATTAAATACGATAAGATTAGGAAGTTTCAAACTACAGTTCATATATTGACAGTACAAAAAAACAAAGACATAGTGATTATGCCAAGTTTAGGCGACAGAACGAGAAGACAGAAGCTTCAAGATATAACTCATGCGTGGTTTGATAGAAACGGATTTAAGCAGATTGCAGGCGTAAATGGCGGGTTCTTTGGTGGGAACATGATTTTGCCTATCGGGTTATTTTATGTAGATTCGGGTTTCTTACTTAACAGAAGCTGGACAGGAGATGCATTTTTAGAGTTGATACACAAAGAAGGCAAATTCATAATTGATGATGTTTCGTCGCTAGAATTCATGGATAAGCACAAGAGCGCAAACTTCGGCGTTTCTTACTCGTACAGCTTAGTTGTAGACGGTAAAATAGACATAAGAAAAGGCGACAAGTTTAAATGGACTAAACAATCACATCCGAGAACGATGATAGGCGACAATGATGAGAAATATTTCTTTGCAGTTTGCGAAGGAAGAAAAAAAGGCGAAAAGGGACTTACTGCTATAGAGTCAGCGATGGTAATGGCAGAGCTTGGATGCATAACGGCAATTAATGCTGATGGTGGTGGAAGTTCAGGAATGAAGATAGAAGGCAAAATAATGAATAAGACTTATGCTAATCGTGCTATTGCAGATGCCTTGCTTATATATGCAAGACCAGGGGCTGAATACGAAATTGAATTAATGAGCAAGGGGCAACGCTCAAAAGAAGTGATAGAGACCACTGTATATGAGAAAGAAAAAGAAACAATTAAGAAAGTGATTATTGAAGCAGGACATGGTGGGCGTGATCCAGGAGCGAGCGGTAATGGTCTTGTAGAAAAAGAACTAAATCTTACAGTAGCACTTGAAATAGAAAGAGTACTTGCTGACTATGAAGTTGAAGTGAGTCTAACCAGAAGAGATGATTCAACAATAAGCATTATAGAGAGAGCCAAGATATCTGAAAAGATAAATCCAGATTTGCATGTTTCAATTCATCACAATGCAGCAAAGGTTACATCAGCAAGAGGTGCGGAAATAATACATGCACATCATGATAAATACGATGATGTATTGGCAATAGATATACTTGACAGGTTAGAGAGAATTGGAATGCCAACAAGAAGACACTTCACGAAATTAAACGCAAGAGGCACAGATTGGTACGCAATGATAAGACGAATATGGGACAATGACACAGATGCAATTATAACTGAAGGTGGTTTCTTAACTAACGCAGAAGATGCTAAAATGCTAGCAGATGATGAGTGGCTAAAGAGAGAGGCAGGATGCATAGCAGCAGCGATTGTAGATTATCTCGACTTGCAGAAGAAAGAAAAAAGAGAAGACGTAAGTATTACGACTGAAAGTGCTAAGAACATGTATGTGGTCACAGCGAACGTTCTAAACGCTAGGCTGGATAAGATGGGGAAACAAATTAACAAGCTTAAAAAAGGCGAAATTGTTGAGAAGATAGGCGAACACCAAGATGGAGATTGGTACATTATAAGAAAAGAAAACGAATTTATCGGATTTGTTTCGGCAAGATTTCTAAAAGAAGCTTGAAAAACAACACGTGTTAGTCTAGTATAGGAGGTGCAGTGGTGGCAAAACTACATGAAAAAATTCAAATTGAAGAGCTTAATGAGCCGTATAGGGAGATTGCAGAGAAGATAGGGGTTGAAAGTGCAGTTGAAGTTGCGAAATTGTTTGGAGGAAGCCAGGTGTACTTTCCGAAACTAGACTCCGTACTACGCATATACCGAGATGCACTAATAAAGAAAGAATTCAACGGATATAATTATCGTGAACTTAGTAAAAAATACGGTCTATCGGAAACATGGGTAAGATTAATTTGTAAGGAGCTGGCGCTTGAAAAACAAAATGAGCCACTAGAAAGACAAATCAAAATGGAAGCGATATAGGAAATATAATCCCTTAATTACTTGAATAGAAAAACTAGAGCAAGCAAAGTAGAATCATAGTATANSMKMAAWCNAWCTANNKGGTTCTTTATTTTTTTGAAAAAACCGAAAGGGGAGGAGAAAAATGGAACAAATAATGATGGTGGTAAATGAGGCGCTAGTAAACGTAATATTAGCTGTGGTTGCATTGGCAGGGACATATGCAGTGATGCATGTGAGAAATCTTTCTACGAAGTTAAAAGCTGAGACATTTAAAATCGAAGACGAACATCATAGGGGCGTAACGAAGGAAGCACTAGAGAGGCTTGAAGATGTAGCAGTAAAGACGGTGACTAAGATTGAAGAAACCTCGGCAAAGAAAATTAGAAAAGCGGTTGCAGACGGTGAGGTCGATAGAAAAGAATTAGAAGACTTAGCAGAGGAAGCATATCACGAGATAATGTGGACTCTTGGACGGGATTATATGGAAGTAATAGAAGAATCAATAGGTGATTTTAGGACTTATATACTAAATGAGATTGAATGTGCATTGAAAAAAGTCAAGGCTGAAAACTAGGGGGAAGCATGGAGACGAAGTGGTTGTTTCAAGCAATAATTATGATTGGCTTAGGGATTATAGCATATTTTCTAAAAGACTTCAAAAGGAGCATTGACAACAACTTAAATAGAGTACATGCGAGGATTGACGATGGAGAGCAAGAGCTGAAGGAGTTTAAAAATGAGTTTAATATGCATAAAGAAAATCTTGCGAAAGAATATGTACATAAAGATGATTTCATAAGAGCGATGAGCTCGGTGGATAACAAATTAGATAAGATTCAAGAAACGCTAATGAGCATTAAAAGGGGTGAATAAATGGATAGAGCACAAGCAATGAAAAACAAGATGTTGAGGGGACAAGTACTAAGAACGTTAGCACTCTTTTATCCTGATACGGTGAGCATTAGCGGGATTAAAACAGCGCTTGTAACAAGAGGGGTTCTATTAACAGCAAACACCAACAAAGCGATTTATTACGTTGAAGACAAGGGATATATAAAAATAAGAGATGTGGCGCTCAAGGAGATAGAAGATGATACACAAATTGAGCTGACTGCAAAAGGAATTGACTTGTTAGAAGGAACAACGGAAGATGCTGGAGTTGATGTCTGATGACAAAACGCAGCAGAACAAGAGTAGCAAGCAAAATAAGCACTCTAGACAAAGAAACTAGATCTAAAATTGATGACATGCTTCTTGATACGAGCATTACCTACGAAGAAATATCAAGCTGGCTACTTGAAGAATATGGAGAAGAAATTAGCAAGAGTTCTGTAGGGAGATATGCAATTAGAACAAACAAAGCTTCGTTGAGGCTAATTGAAGTCCAACAACAAACAAATCAGCTAGTGAAAGCCATAAAAGCAAATCCGAATGAAGATTACACTGGCGCAGCGACACATTTACTTATGGGTGGGTTGATAGAAAAAATATCTAACGCACAAGAAGAGTTTGGTGATATGCCACTAGATAAAGCTGGGCGGCTGGTTGTAAGTGTTGCAAGAGCAGAGTCATATAAAAGAAAAATACAACACGACATGAAAAAGAAAGCTGAGCTTGCGTTTGAGGAGATGGAAGACGAATTGCTGAAATTAATTAAGTCAGATGCAAGTCTCGTAAGAGAATTCAATGCAGTATTTGAAAAAGCAAAAGAAAAGGTGATTAGCATTGAATAGACTAGACGACTACATAGGGAAACTCAAAAACGAAGACGAAGACATCGAAGCAAAAGAAGATTTAGAGTTTCAAAAAAAGCTATTCATGCAATACGTGAGCAGAGGCAAAAATCACAAAAAAATAAGAAAACAATTAATAAGAGAACACAAAAAAGGAGCTCCTCTTATAGGAAGAAAAGGACTTAGAAAAAGGCTTGGGGCAATAGACCTTGCATATTTTGGAAGAGCATACCTTCCAAAATACTTCATAAGAGAATCGCCAGCTTTCCATGCAGAGCTAGATGATATTTGGAGCAAAGGTGTTATGAAGGGGCTAAACCCACTAGGAGACAAAGAAAAAATCGCAAGTAGCAATGGGTGTAGAAAAGTGGTTGCAGCACCTAGAGGGCACGCAAAATCAACAAACTTTACCTTCAAAGACACATTGCACGCCATAATGTACGAGTACAAGCATTATGCCATTATCCTATCGGACAGCTCCGATCAAGCAGAGGGGTTTCTCGAAGATATAAAAATGGAACTTGAAGAAAACGAAGCGATAAAGGACGACTTTGGAATACTGAAAGGGAAAAAGGTTTGGAAAAGCAGCGTAATACTTACTTCGACAGATATAAAAATTCAAGCTATTGGGTCAGGGAAAAAGATAAGGGGTAGGAGGCACAGAAATTGGAGACCTGATTTAATCGTGCTTGATGACGTTGAGAACGATGAAAACGTGAACACGCCAGAGCAAAGAAGAAAACTTGATAATTGGTTTAAAAAAGCAGTTTCAAAAGCGGGCGATGGCTACACGGACATAGTATATATAGGGACAATACTTCACTACGATAGTCTTCTATCAAAAGTTCTTTCTAATCCAGAATACGACAGTAAAAAATACAGAGGAGTAATCAGCTTTGCTGAAGAAAGTGCTTTGTGGCAAGTGTGGGAAGATATATTTACCAATCTAGAGAATGGCAGCAGGAAAGAAGATGCCTTGGAATTTTTTAGAAGTAACGAAGAAGAAATGACAAGAGGTACGGAGGTTTTGTGGGAAGAGAAAAATTCATACTACAGACTAATGGTCATGAAAATTTCAGAAGGAGAGTCATCTTTTAACAGTGAGATTCAAAACGATCCAATCGACCCAGACTCATGCACATTCAATGAAGAATGGTTTGACTTTTATCAAGACGGCGAGATTGATTTTTCAGATAGCAGATTTATCTTCATTGGCGCAAACGATCCCTCGCTTGGGAAAAACAAAAAAAGCGACATGTCTTCTATTATAGTGCTTGCAAAAGACATGAAATCAGGATACATGTATATACTCGTTGCTTCGGTGGAGAAAAGAAAACCGGATGCAATCATAACAGATGCAATTGAAACCTCAAAAAGGCTAAAGCGAGAATACAAGAAACCCTTGCATAGGTTCGGAGTAGAGTCGGTACAGTTTCAATATTTTTTCAAAGAGGTTATGGCAAAACGTTCAGTTGAAGCTGGAGAATATATGCCCATTGAAGAGATTATAAGCAGACAAAACAAAGACTTAAGAATTAGATCACTACAACCAATGATAAAAAATGGGTACATCAAGTTCAATGAAAAGCATAAAACACTTCTCCAGCAAATGAAAGAGTACCCGATGGGAAGAAATGACGATGCTCCCGATGGACTCGAAATGGCTGTAAGACTTGCACTTGACATAAAGGGTAGCACAAAAGTAGAGTACAAATCAGTTATATCAAGAACGCTGAAGTTTAAAAAAGGAGCTTACTAGGAGGCGAGTATTTGATTAAAAGAGCACTTAGCTATATTCAAAACAAATTCAAAAAACCAATTGTGGGAGAAATTGCAGCAGTACAAATACAGGATAAATATTCTACTTATCCATCAAACGGGTTGACTCCTACAAGGCTTGCACAAATTTTTAGAGAAGCTGATTCGGGAGACGTGCTAAGACAAATGGAACTCTTTGAAGAAATGGAAGAGAAAGATCCGCATCTTTTTTCACAACTTCAAACTCGGAAAAACGCAGTTACTGGGCTTGACTTTGAAGTTATTCCTTTTTCAGATGACGAGTACGACAAAAAGATTGCTGAATTTGTTAAAGAAGAAATTGAAAGCATTGAATCAATGGAGGACATGTTCTTAGACCTACTAGATGCAGTTGGGAAAGGAATAGCTACAAGTGAAATTATTTGGGAAAATGAAAATGACAAACACACCATTAAGGACGTTAAGTGGAGGCATCAGAAAAAGTTCTTTTGGGACGAAAATGACATTTTCAAAGTAATGACTGAAGAGTTTCCAAATGGAATTATAGTTCCAGAGAATAAGTTCATTGTTCATAGGTATAAGGCACGCTCAGGGCATCCTTCTCGTGCAGGCACACTGAGAGTAGTAGCATGGATGTATTTGTTCAAAAATTATGACGTCAAGGATTGGGTTGCCTTTTGTGAAGTCTTTGGAATGCCGCTTAGACTTGGCAAGTACAATCCTTCCGCATCAGAAGAAGACAAAGAAGCGCTAATGAAGGCGCTCGTAATGCTTGGCACAGATGCGGCGGGGATAATACCTGACAACACAGAAATCGAGTTTAAAGAAAGTGCTAAAACAACTTCAATCAATGTATACGAATCTCTTGCGAGGTTCTGCGACGAACAAATGTCGAAAGCGCTGTTGGGGCAAACATTGACTTCAGACAGCGGTGGAGGGTCTTTTGCACAAAGTAAAACGCACAATGAAGTAAGGCATGATTTAACTATGGCAGACTGCAAAGCGTTAGCAGCTACTGTGAGAAGAGATCTTATAAGACCGCTTGTGCTCTTTAACTTTGGAGAGAACAAAAGAATACCGTATCTAAGATTTGACAGCGAAGAAGCAGGAGACCTAAAAGAAACGGTAGAGATATATGACATACTCGTAAATAAGATAGGTCTTAGAATAGCATCTTCGCATATATACAAAAAGTTTGGAGTTCCAAAGCCAGAGGCTAATGAGGAAGTAGTTGCCCCTGAAAGAGAGAGAAATAGACAAAGCATGAAGGTATTAAAAGACGATGCGAGCAAAGAAAGTGGAGAAAATCACAATAATCAACAAGAAAAAGTAAGCGAGATAATAGAACACTCAATAGAGAAAAGTGCACAGATGTTTAGACAGAGCTTCGATCCAGTACTAAAGCTTGTAAATTCAGCCAAATCGCTAGAAGAAATTAAAGAAGTATTTAAGACAGATGAATCAGTGCTGAAGTTGTACGAAGAGATGGACAACGAAAAACTTGAAGAGTTGCTTCACAAGGTAATGTTTTATGCGGATATTTTTGGGAGGATGAAGGAAAATGAAAGATCTGATTAAGCTCCTTAGAAGCCCGCTAAAATTTGAGGAAGCTATAGAATATTTTGGCGAAAAGCTTCCTGTAAGCCCTAAAGAGTTTTATTCGCTCGCTGAAAAATATAGAGCATCAGCATTTACAGTTTCGGGCTACAGCCAAGTACAAGTACTAAACAAATTTCACGGAGCACTTTTAACAGCGATTGAAGAGGGAACGACTATGGAGCAATTCAAAAAAGATATGAATAAGTTTCTTGACGAAAAAGGCTATACTGGAATTACTAATTTTCAAGCTGATAACATTTTTAGAACCAATGCGCAAACTGCCTATTCGGTAGGGCATTACAAACAAATAACAGACCCAACAGTTGTTAAGCTGAGACCTTTCTGGATGTACGATGCGGTCGATGACAGAAAAACGAGACTTACACATAGGGCGATGGATCAAAAAGTATATAGAGCAGATGATCCTGTTTGGGATGTGTGGTATCCACCAAATGGCTTTAAGTGTAGATGTGGAGTTGTGACACTGTCAGAAAGACAAGTCAAACAACGAAATATAAAAGTTGAAGAAGGAATGCCGGGAGCAGGTGTGGTGGAGGGAACTTTCGTGAATATACTTCCAGATCGTAATTTCAGAACGAACCCCGCTAAGATTTCTTTTAAACCTGACTTAAAAGGTTACCCTGAAACGCTAAAAAAAGCGTTTGAAAGGAGGGAGCTTAAATAAGCCTAAACAGTTTCTAAGTAGTTTAGGTAGCAAAAGGCATGATTTAAGGCTACAACATGCGTTATCGCGCGCGATAACGCGGTCATTTTAAAAGACTAACATGGCAGCAGGAGGTGAAAAAACAAACAGATGAAAAACGGGCACAGAATTATAGCAAATTCTATAGAAGTGAAAGGAGTACCAGGGGAAGTAAAAATTCTACCTGTGGGGAACGTAACATCATTAAAGGGCGACTTTATAGTTGATGCAGAAAGCTTTAAACAAATGAAGGATACTTTTGAAAAAAGAGGACTTGACGTTGTAGTTGACTATGAGCATCAAACACTAGAGAATGTTGAAGCTCCTGCTGGGGGGTGGATAAAAGATATTAAGATGGAAGACGGAGCAATTATTGCTAAAGTTGAATGGACCAAGAAGGCGCAGGAGTACCTCGAAAATAAAGAGTATAGATACCTATCTCCTGTTGTGCTAACGAGAAAATCAGATTCGCGGGCTGTGGTGCTTCACTCGGTAGCCCTCACCAACACACCAGCTATAAACAACATGTATCCAATTATAAATAAGGATATTTCGGAAGAAGTAGACCTTGAAGAATATAAAAATGAAGGAGGAAATGAAATGGATTCAAAAAAAATTGCGGCACTTTTAGGATTGCAAGAAGATGCGACAGAAGAGCAAATCGTAGAAGCATTAAAAGAAATTATTAATAAAAAAGCTGAGGGGACAGGAGAAGAAATTGTAGCGAACAAGACTGTTTTAGGACTTTTGGGACTGGACGAAACTTCAAAAACAGAAGATGTTACATCGTCAATTATGGCTTTAAAAAACCCCGCTGGGTTTGTGCCAGCAAGTGAGTTTGATAAACTTAAAGAAAGATTAGACAAAAAGGACGGAGAAGAGCTAGTCACAAGAGCCATGAAGGCTGGAAAAATTACAGCTACGCAAAAAGAATGGGCTATAGAGTATGCGTTAAAAGACCCTGCAGGATTTGAGAAGTTTATTGAAAAAGCCCCAGAAGTTGTCCCTATGGGTGAAATTAGTTTCGGCGGCAAGACGACTCAGAAAAAAGACGATGAAACAACAATTAGAGTGTGCAAGATGCTAGGAGTAAACAGCGAAGACATTGAAAAATATGGAAAGGAAGTGAAGTAGATGGCATTAACGACAGGAAGAAATACAGTTGAAATTGCAGAAGGAAGAACGTTAATTTTGCCAGTGAAGGCAAATACAAAAATTTATGAAGGTGGAATTGTAATGCTTGAAGCTGGCTTTGCTGTTCAAGGAAAAACGGCGTTAGACTTAATCTCGGCAGGGAGGGCAGAAGAGTTTGTCGACAATACTGGCGGAGTTAATGCAGAGAAGAACATCAAAGTTAGACGTGGGATATTCAAGTATAACAATGATACTACAAACCCAGTAACGGGAGGCGACTTGCTTAAGGAATGCTTTGTTTTGGATGACGAGACGGTGTGCATGCTTGCCACTGGAACGTCAAAGGCAGGTAAAGTAATTAGAATAGACGACAGTCAAGTGATTGTCGAAATTATTTAGGGGAGGTTGAATGAGATATGTTAGTAAATCAGCAAGCAATACAAGGGATTTCAACAGGGTTTAAGACTATTTTCAATAAAGTATTTACAGAAACAACAACTCTTTGGGACAAAGTAGCTACGAGAGTGCCGAGCGAAACAGGTGAGGAAAACTATAAGTGGCTAGGAAAGCTTCCGAGAATGAGGGAATGGGTTGGAGATAGAGAGATACAAAACTTAGCTGCATCTGACTACACAATCAAGAACAAAGATTTTGAGCTTACAGTTGGGGTTGACAGAAACGACATAGAAGACGACAAGTTAGGGGTTTATAATCCTGTTATACAGGACATTGCTCAAAGCACGAAAGCCTTTCCTGACACCTTGGTCTTCAAGCTGCTAAAAGAAGGATTTATTTTAAAGTGCTATGATGGGAAACCATTCTTTTCAGATGCTCATAAAATTGGCAAAGCAACTATTAGTAATTTAGGCAACAAGAAGCTTTCGCACGAAAGCTACGAAGCAGCAAGAAGCGCGATAATGACGCTAAAAGATACAAGCGGCAACAGCTTAAACTTGGTTCCTAACTTATTGGTGGTTGCGCCAGCAAATGAATCAAAGGCAAGAGAAATTCTTCTTGCTGACATGAGAAGTGGGTCAAGCAATATTTTAAAAGGCACAGCTGACTTCTTAGCCGTTCCTGAACTGGCTGGCAATGACAATGCTTGGTATTTGCTTTGCACAACAAAGGCACTAAAGCCTCTGATTTTTCAAGAGAGAAAAGCCCCAAAATTTGATGCACTTATCAGTGATCAAAGTGAGAACGTGTTTATGAGAAAACAATTTCTTTATGGAGTTCATGCAAGAGCCAACGCAGGCTATGGATTTTGGCAGATGGCTTTTGGATCTACTGGCGAAGTAGTGTAGGTGATTTGAATGTATAGCACAACTCAAGAAGTTATGGAAATGATTAAGGGCGATGCTATGAATATAATTATTGGCGATGTGTTTATCGAAAATGTAGCCGAACGAGAGGCAAAATTGCTACCACTCGTTGAAGCAGCAATTGAGGATGCGGATGGAGAAATAGATGGATACCTGGCAAAAAGGTATCCTACTCCCCTGGCTGCTATCCCGAAAGTTATAAATAAGTTTTCAAAAGACATAGCCCTCTACAATCTCTTTTCAAGAACTGGCATGGAAGGAGGAGAAAGAGAGTCGAATCATCTTACAAGGTATAAAGCAGCGGTTAGATTTCTTGAGAACATAGCCAAAGGTGTTGTTGATATAGGAGTAAAGAAGGTAGAAAAAAGAGCGAATACAGGCTTCAATATGAAATCAAACGAACGGATATTTGGCAGAGATTCTCTTAAAGGGATGTGAGAATATGGCTGGGATTAGGCTTGAGGGTGATGTTAGAGGCTTAATGAAAAAAATTGCTAATCTTAAAAATATTGATCTTCGTGGAGTTAACCTAACTCTAGGTGAAACTCTAAGAACTTCTACGGTGCAAAGGTTCAAGGACGAAGAAGATCCAGACGAAAAAGCGTGGGAGCCTTCTATAAGGGCGAAAGAAGAAAATGGCAAAACATTGACTTCTACTGCTCTTCTTAGAAGGAGCATAAAGACGAGTGTAAGCGGCAGCGGGTTTGCAGTAGGGACGAACAAAATCTACGCAGCCACTCATCAGTTTGGAGATGAAGGCAGAACTATTAGGGCTAAAAGTTCAAAAGGGCTTAGATTTAAAATAGGCAGTCGCTGGATCACTAAAAAGAAAGTTGTCGTAAACATTCCAGCTCGTCCTTTTCTCGGCATTAGCGAAAAAGATATGACAGAGATAAAGAGAACGCTTGAAGAACTTGTGGCAGGTGATGAAGAATGATTGGGCTTTGTATGGAATATTTAAAAGAGAAATTGGTACAAGCAGGAATTAAAGGAATGATACGCACAACAGAAAAAGAAGTGAATCTTTGCAGAGATTCTCATATAGGGGCAGTTCTCTTTGAAAAAGAAAAATTCGAACGAGCTGATTCAAAAAAAGTGTACTACGAAGGCATTGCAAAAAAGAAAAGAACCAAAACATTTGATAGGCAAGCTTACTATTCAGTAACCATTGGAGAATACTCTATTAGCAAATGCGAAGAAATATTTCTAAAATTTATGGAGTCGCTAGACAGAGGGCTATTAGACCTAAGGGGCAACTATATATACATTGAAGTAGAGGGTGCTGCATGGGTTGATGAAAAAGATAGCATACTTAGGAGTAAGATGGCTGTTCAAATATTAATAAGTTTTCGTGGTGGGATTTATAGAGACGTCACATATAAAAAACTACAAGACGTAAGCGTAGAGGAGGAATAAGCATGGCAGTAAAAAAAGGAGTAGAAGAACAAATCAGTATTGAGAAATTAGCAAAAGACAAACAAATTGACAAAGCTATTTTTGTTGGAGCCTCTGCTTTTAAAGGGTGGTCGAGTGGCAAGATGGTAACAAAGAAAGAATTTGAAAGTGCAATTAAGGATTTTCTAGGATCCTCTCTTAGAGGGAAGGTGGCAAAATAATGCTTAAGGGTGTAAAAATCAACATTACAGATGGTGGGCTTGGTTCTTCAAGTATAAAGGGAGAAGGAGTGCATGTAAAGATAGGTGTATCACCTATAGTGAGCGCTAATCTAATTTCAATTACAGGTAGCATGAACGCAGAGAAAATAAAGGAAAAGTTAGGCAACAGCCCTCTTGCAGACTCATGCATGGACAGTGTATCAGCAGGAGCAAACGGCATTTATTGCTTGCCTGTTCAAGCTTCTACAGACGGAACTATTGAAGCTATTGAAAAAACGGGAACAGGAAAAGGGATATGTACTGCTACAGGAAACCCAAACAATTTCTACCATGTAGAAATAGAATTTATTGAAGGTGGCGGATTTAACGTAGCAACTTTTAAATATTCTATTGACGGAGGGCATAGCTTCTCGCAAGAGACAACTCTCACAGTAGGAGGTAGCTTTGTACTTCCTGAAACTGGACTTACTTTAACATTCACAGAAGACATAGACGTGCCAAACTCATACAACACAGGAGATAAAATTAGCTTTTTGACTACAGCACCACAAATGACCAACCAAGACGTTTTAAATGCTCTTAATGTAATTAAGAACTCAAGTTTTAGCTTTGAGTACATTCACGTTGTTGGAGAGTCAACTAAAGCGCTTTGGGCGGCATTGGCAGTTGAGGCGGAAAACTTCTTTAGTATGCACTTCAAGCCTATTTTCTTTGTGCTTGAGGCTAGGAACATAAACACAAATGAGGCGGCAGGAGAATATACAAGCAGTCTCATAACTGAAAGAGCGGGCATTGTTTCGAGATACATTCAAGTAGCTACAGCTAGGGCGTTGTACGCGAAGATGGATGGTTCTGTACGCGATGTAAATTGCGCTTCTATTGCGTGTGGCTTATACTCAAGAGCAAAAGTACAGCAGTCCATCGGTGAGACACGAGTTTTTGCAGTAGCAGGGATATTAGAACTTTTGCCAGCGGGAATCGAAGAGCATATTGGAGCTTTAGACGAAGCCAAGTTTCTTACTTTGAGAGAGTATGTAGGGCTTGAAGGGTTCTTTGTAACAAACGCTAGAATGATGTCGCAAGATGGTTCAGATTTCAAATACGCTGAACGAGTGAGGGTTGCAAATAAGCTTGTAAGAGAAACAAGAAAGGAAGCTCTTTTGCAAATCCAAACACAAGTGGATATGGATGATCTAGAAGGAAGTCTAGAAGCAATAGCTAAATTTATTCAAGTACCAGCTGACAAAATGGTAAGAGACAAAGAAATATCTTCAGCAAGAATTATTGTTCCTGAAGGGCAGGATATTCTTGGAACTGAAAAGTTGAATTTGAAAATTAGGTATGTACCAATTGGGCACCTTAGAGAAATCGAAATCGATATGGCGATGGAAAATCCATTGCTAAGTTAGGAGGAAGTTAAATGGCTGTAATAAATGGGAAAGCATACGATTGGGGAGACATCTCAATCAAGATACCAGGACTCGAAATTGAAGCTCAAGAGATAAGTTACGACGATGAACTTGAGAAGGAGACAGTTTATGGCAAGGGACAAAAAGCGAGAGGGTATGGCGAAGGGAATTATAAAGCATCTGCAAAGATGAGCTTGCTTAGAGATGATTTTGATGACTTAATTAGGCATTGCAAACGACAAGGAGTTGCGTTATACAAGCTTGTAATACCTAAAATAACGGTAAGCTTTGCAAGCACACATCAAAGAACTAAGATTGACGTTCTTAATCTAGTCACAATAACAAAAACAAGTCACAAGAACGCACAGGGTGATAAGTCATTAAAGATCGACCTAGACCTTTTGGTCGTAGGCGAAATTGAAAGAGATGGACTAAGTCCTATGTAGAAAATTCGCAAGATAAATGACAAATACTATTTTTAGGAGGAAGTAAAATGGAAGATAAAAGCAAAGAAAAAAGTTTGAAGGTTGAAGAACTAAAGAAGAAATATGGGAAGTTATATGAGATTAAGACAGAAATTGAGCCACGTGGCGAGTATGAAACTGTAGCAATGCTGTTCTATTTTAAAAAGCCTAAGACATCGTCATTTAATAGGTATATAAGAGACATGTCAAAAGACAGCATAAGAGCTATGAACAACTTTGTAAGAGATAACATCATAGAAGAACAACTTGAAGAAATTGAAAGTCAACTAGAGAAATATCCTGCACTTGGTTTAGGGGTAGGTGAAAAACTTCTCAGTATGTTGGGATTGCCTAAAACAACAAATTTCAAGCTGCTTTAGAAGAACAACTAGAGGCTGTTAAAAGCAACTTCGTAGAATCAGGAACGATAGAAATATACAGATACGTTCCTCTAGAGCTGCTAAAAAAAGAAATAAAAGAGATGGATATTGAAGAATTTATGAGGGCGCTTGCATATGCGAGAATTGTTCAAGAAATGGAAGAAAACACAATGGCTAGAGCTATAGCGAAGGTCTTTTCTGAAGGGGGGAGCTAGACGTGAGTTTGGAGTCAATATTTAGATTATCAGTAATAGTGAGTATGATTGATAACCTCTCTGGACCAACTGCAAGGATAAATACAGGTCTAGATCAAACTATAGGCAAACTCGAAAGGGCAAAACAGAGTTTTTCTGGCATGACAAGTGCGGGGCTTGCTATGGGATTAGTAGGAAGTCAAATTGCAACAGTTGCGCTCTCGCCTGTCAAAGCTACCTTCGAAACTAAAAAGGCTTTAGGCGAGCTAAGTTCTGTAGGCATTAAAGATTTAAAAGCACTTGAGCAAGCAGGAATTGATTTCTCAAATACGTGGGCTGGGACTACGAAGTCAGAATTCATAACAGCAGCTTATGACATTAAATCAGGGATATCAAGTCTTAGTGATACTGCGGTGGCGGAGTATACTAGGCTTGCGGCATTAACTGGGAAAGCCACCAAATCTACAGTAGGTGAAATGACCTCTTTGTTCGCAATGGGGCATGGGATACACAAGAATTTTTACTCTGAAATGACTGATATTGAATTTGGGAAGATATTCGCCGCAGGGATTTCGCAATCTACTGAGAAGTTTAGAACAACAGGAGCAGAAATGTCTGCCTCGATTAGGACTTTAGGAGCTGCTGCAACCTCGGCGCAGATTCCGTTAGAGGAACAATTGAGTGTTCTTGGTATATTGCAAGGAACTATGTCAGGCAGCGAAGCGGGAACGCAGTACAAAGCGTTTTTGCGAAGCGCTGGAAAAGCAGGAGAAGCTCTAGAGTTAGCTTTTTTAGATGCGAACAATCAAATTCGTTCTATGCCTGAAATACTAGGGGAATTAGAAGGCAAATATGGAGACACGTTTGATGCAATTGAAAGAATGGAGCTACAGGAGGCTTTTGGAACTCAAGAAGCAGTTGCGTTGATAGAAACACTGCGTGACAAAACCAATTTACTACAATCTGGAATTGTGAGTATGCATGGTTCCATGGGAGAAGGAACAGAACTAGCAACCAATATGGCTGTAGCGATGAATAAAGACCCTGGAGCTAGATATGAAATATTGAAACAGCAAATTAAGAACTTAAAAGAAATGATAGGAAATCAACTACTACCTACTTTCATGAACATGGTAAACAAAGGCCTTGACATTGTCGCGTGGCTTAGTGTCTGGATAGGAGAAAATGAAACGCTATTTAGGATGTTCATGCACTTAATACTAGCTACAGGATTAGCTCTTATAGTGTTTGGGGGGTTAAATCTAGCAATTGGTGGGATTGGTCTAATAACAGTAAAAACTATAGGGAATTTCAAAGGCTTTGCTAGAGCCATAAAAGGGATACCAGGGCTTTTAGAGAGCATGCGAATACGCTCTATGTATGCAGGGGATGCAATCAAGAATGGGTTCACAAACATAAAAAAATATTCATCTTCTGCGGCAACAGGCATTAAAAACGTGGGATCATCTATTGTTAAGATGGGTAAAACAGCAGTTATCAGTGGAGCTAGTTCTATTAAAAAAATGACTATAGGAATGTATGGAATGGGGAAGCAGGCGGTTTTAACAGGAGTTAAAGCAATGCCTGGGCTAATCGCTTCGGTGTGGTCGTTTACAGCTGCGCTCTTAGCGAATCCCATCACATGGGTTGTAATTGGAATCATTGCACTCATTGCAGCATTAGTGTTGCTTTGGCAAAATTGGGACTCGGTAGTATCGTTTTTAAGTGGCGCATGGAACGGCGCTGTGCAAGGCGCTGTTAATGGTTTTAATTGGATTAAAGAAAAAGTCACCTCTATGCCTAATGGTTTTGTGGCACTTATAGCAGCAATATTCCCGTTTATCGGAATACCAATGCTTATATTTAAGAACTGGGGCAAGATAAAGGCTTTTTTCACAGACATTTGGACTGGCATAAAGACAGGGTTTACTAGCTTCTTTACAAACTTTTTACCCGATATTTCGAATTCAGGAAAGAAGATAATGGAGACCTTGGCAAGCGGCATCAAGAAAACTATCTCCAAGCCAATTGACATGGTTAAAGGCGCGCTAGGAAGAATTAGAAAGTTACTACCTTTTAGTGATGCAAAAGAGGGTCCGTTATCTTCCTTGACACTCTCGGGAGCAAGCGTATTTGAAACAATAAATACAGGAATGATTAAGACTAAGCACTTGCCTGCTCAGACAACCAAAGAAGCATTTGAGAGCGTGGAATTAAACTACAAGGACACATTGAAAAATGATGACTTTTCAATGAAAGAAAGAAAGATTGAAAAGATTTCGCTAAAAGAAATATCCAAGGAAAAAGAAGCTTTCCACGTAGAAAAAAAGAGCAAGGAAAAAATCGAAGGCGCAAATCAATATATAACTATCAATGTTGACCTAGAAAAAATCAAAGAGATTCCATTGCTTTTAAGGCTGCTAAAAGAAATTGAGGACTATAACAACTCAAATAGTCCAGAACCAAATCCAATATAAAAAGGTGGGGTAACATGCTAATTATTGATGAGAGTACCGTTAAAGTAGGAGGTGTTATCCTTCCTGGTATATATAAGAGCTTTGAAATCAAAGGCAGTGCTAGAGTAGAAGAAATTGATATAAAAGGCAAGAAAACAAAGCCAAAGCAAGCAACAGGGTATAGTGATGCGAAGATGTATCTTGAACTTAGGCTCTTGGATGACAGTGGGAAAACAGCGTTAGAGAAGCTTGCGACAATACAAGCGCTATTCAAAAAAGCGGGGCAAAAGAAACCTATTGTACATGAGATAATAAACGAACATACAAGCGCAAGGGGAGTCACAAGAGTAATATTAAAAGATTTAAACACGAAGGAAAAAAGTGGAAAGTCTGAAATTTCAGCAACACTCGAATTTTGGGAGTACATACCTATAAAGATAACAGCAGTAAAGAGCGCTCCAGTTGAGAAAGAAGTTAAGAAAGTCATTACTAAAACAGAAATTGCTCTAAGTGACGAGTTTAGAGAGTATTTAGAAGGCAGATCATCTAAGACTGCGAAGTCTCCTGCCATTGACACTGCAAGCACAATTGACTTTAAATCAAGATTAGGGATAGTCCCATTTTAGGAGGTGTAGTTGTGAATACTAATGATTTTTTCTATCCTGAATTAAAAGTAGAGATAGGTTCTTACTCTTTTTCACAAGGAGTAGAAGTAGAAGTTCACTCAGCTGCATCTTCGTATTTTGACTGGGCGAAGATAATCTTTACAGAACAGCTTGGTGAGGAGGTCATAATTAATAAGCTAGACGAGGCAATTGTTAAGTTGGGGTACAATGGGGCATTTGAGGATGTTTTTAAGGGGTACGCAAAAGAGTCTATAAATACTTTGGGAGGTTCTCAACAGAACGAAATCATTTTAAAAGACGACATGCTCAAGCTTGAAAAGACAATCATCACAAACACCTTCATTGACGTTGCGCCTCGCGAGATGATTGAGCACGTCTTAAGAGAAGCAGATATTCAGAGTTTTAAATTGACAAACAAAACGCATCAGATAAAGAAAGTAGTTCCTGTATTCAGAATGAGTGCGATTGATGTGATTGAAGAGATACACAATCTATGGGGGATACAGGAGGCTTTCTTCTTCGCAGACAAGACTTTTTACTGGGGAGACAAGCCAAATCAAAGCACAAATTATGAGTTTGAGTATGCAGTTAATATTATAGACTTAAACTTTGAAAATGGGCTTTGGGAGCTTCAGACGGTAGCAGCTCCACTTGTAAGGCACTCTCAAGAAATAAGGGTAGTGCATCCGAAAACAACAGGAGAATTTGAAGTAACTAAAGTGATATTTTCAACTACAGGAAATGGCTTTGCAAGAAGTAAAATATATTTCAAGGGTGACGTGTGATGATAGAGACAATGATAGACGCTAAATTTAAAAGCTTGCTAGGAAGAGAGTATGCGCACTTAAGAGTTCCGAGCTTGCTTTATGCGAGGGTAACGAGGATTTCGGGAAACGAGCACGATTTGCAAATTCTTGACGAAAGTAAAGTGGCTGATGTAAGATTTCCAAGGATTTCTAATGTGAGAAGCAATAGCATTTTTGCACTTGGGGACATTGTTGTAATTGGCTTGCTTTATGGGAAGCTCAGCCGTGCATATATTATTGAGAAGGTGACCTAATGGTAGGATTTTATAACACGGATGTAAGAATAGATAGTGAGATGCAGATTGCTAAAGCGGCTAACGGCGATGCGGCTTTAGTTACAGGTTTTGAGTGTTTACAACAAGACATTAGGCATGAAGCTTTGACACAAGAAAAAGAAGTGTTTTATGATGAAGAGTATGGCTGGTCTCTTTTGGATTTTGTTCAGGCTGAAGATGATAATCTAGTAAGAATTGAATTGAAGCAAAGGATAGTTGAAAAGCTTGGCAAGCGACTAGAAGTTGATGCGGAATCAATAAAGGTTACTATGTCAAATGAGGAAGATAGGTTTTTAATACGAGTAAAGTTCAAATGTGATGGCTATGAAAAAGAACAAGAACTTAATATAGTTCTTGACAGACTCAATGTAGAGGTGGTGATCGTGAGATGATGAGTGAGAAAGTCTTAGATGGAGTTATTCCTATACCAGATCGAGATGGACTAAAAGATGAGATAATTAGCGAACTCGAAGCAGAAGGGTTCAGCATAAACAATTTCAATAGTGGTGGAATCTTTTTCACAATTATCATGATATTCATTCAGATTAGAATCGAACTTGTGAAACTTCTCAGGACGGTGTTATCAAATATGTTCGTCTCATCTGCTGATGGGATTTGGCTTGATTTCAAAGGCGCGGACTATTCAAAGAAAAGGAAAGAAGCTACAAAAACTATGGGGAATTTGACATTAAAAAGAACTGTAGCGACCACAAACTTGAAAATTGCAAAAGGAAATGTTTTTAAGACAGAAAAGGATATAAATGGAGAAGAGTTCAGGTTTGTTTCTACGGAAGACGTATTTTTAGCAAAGAATATTTTATCTACAGAAGTTTTGGTAGAAGCAGAAAGAGAAGGAATCAAATACAATCTACCATCAGGGCAAATAAAGAAGTCTTTAGTTTACATTGAGGGGATAGACGAGATTGTAAACGAGGGAGGGTGGGTTACACGAGAAGGAAGTGATGTTGAGAGTGATGAGATGTTCAGGGGAAGAATTCTCAATTCATGGGCTGAGCTAGCAGCATATCCGATTAGTGGTAAGTACAGAACTGTATGCGAAGCAGTGCCAGGAGTTTTGTTCGCTACGGTGGACGACATGCATCCACGCGGGCAGGGAACAGTGGATATAATTATCACATCCACAGCTGGAGAAGCTACACAGATACTCCTTGACGAAGTCAAATTGGAAGCTGAAAAAATAAGAGCGCCACACGACAACTTGCTCGTGAAATCAGCGCAAGCAGTAACGCAGAATGTGAGCGTATCGATCTATATTCCAATTCTAACTGATGTCACAGGGATAGAAAATAAGGTGGTATCAATAATTGCAGATGCTTTTAAAATGACCAAAGAGAGAAAGTTGAACGAATTGTATATAGCAGACTTGATATTCGCGCTCAAAAAAGAGATAAGTATTTTAAGAAATGTCAAAATAACAACTCCTGCGGGCGATGTAATTTTGCAAAATGACAAGGTTATTGTCCTAGGTAGCGTAACTGTGATTATTGAGAGGGTGTAGGCATGTTTGATAAATTTTGTGAATACATGTATTACTTGCTCCACAATCCACTAAAAAAGGTCGTAAACCACAAGAATCAATTGCAAATATTTTTTAGAGTTCTCGGGGGGATAGCCGAAAAGACGAAAGAAGATATTTTCAAAGCTAGGGAAGAATCCATGGCTGTGAGTGCTTCTATGGAAATGCTCAATCAACATGGCGCAGACAGAAGCATGCAACGCCTGCATGACGAAAGCGAGGAACTTTTCAGAAATAGACTTATGCTGAAAAAAGTGATTGCAGGAAAAGCTGGGACTAGCGAAGGGATGCTAATTGCGCTTAAAGGTATAGGGCATGAAAACGCATACATTGAATCGCTCTATAAAACAGATTTGCTGAGATGGGCGGAGTTCATTGTATTTGTAGACAAGGGCGAATTAAACACACTAGACAACCTTTTGGCTTTGCAGAAAGAAATTAGAAGAACAAAACCAGCGAGTGCTCTACCAAATTACGGCTATTTTTACAATTCAACATTGCGACTACAAACGTCTTATAATACAGGCATATACAATTTTCCAATATGCGGTACATTCTTATCAAATGAGTTAATGAATAAAATAAAAGGGCATTCATACACAAGCATATTTGAGACATCTAACATTATAGCAACAAAAAACTTTAGAGTATGCGGGACATTTATGGTAGGAGAGGTGATATTGTGATAACAACACAAGGGAAAGAAGCTATTGCAAAGAGTATTGAGCTCTTTTTAACACATGCAGAAATGACATTTGAGGGCGCTCCTAGGACGGTCGCCATACACAAAGTTGAAATAACAGGAAACAAAATAAGAATACTTGTTTATTTCGACGATCTAGTAACAGGAACAATAACAAAAATCATTCTTCTAGACAACATGGGGAGAATCTTTTTAGAAAAACAAGATATAACTACAAAGACAGACATGCAAGGAATAATGTTTGCATTCGACATAAATATACAGGAGGTGGTGTAGAGTGGCGTATATAAGAAACACTCATATCGATCAAATAAAGGATCAACAAGGAAACATCATTCAGGTCGGAACGCCCATAAATGCTTCTATCATGAATAACATCGAAGAAGGTATTGTTGCGGCGCAGGCGATTGGAAGTGTAGAAATTAATGTGATGTTAGCGGACCCTCTGGCAGAGCCAACACAAGGACTAACTGGAGAAATACCAACAATTGAATTTGCAGCAGATTTTTTGCAAACAGCAATCTGCAGTTTTGTGGGCGAGTCTGGAGATATCAGCATTAATCTCGGATATTTTGTCGGGCAGGCAGACGCTGGTGACATAAGAATTAATTTTTCATACAGCATAAAGGGTACAACTTTCGTAGATGCGATACATACAGTTACGCCAGGGGTAGGGGCTGGATATCACATAATGACACTTGCGAATACAATCCCAAACACTGCATATATTGCAGGGGACCCCATTACCATAAAATTGACTAGAATAGGTGATGACATGCTAGACACACACACAGGTAACTTGCAAGTTGCCTCGCTTGTTTTAACATTTTAGAGAGGAAGTGAAATTATGAAAACAATCACAGGAGTATATGAGAATATAAGTTATGATATAACACCATCTGTGGCGGGGATGAATGTGACAATGCCGGCTGGGGTCGCAATCATAAATGGAGAAACGGTCAGTTTGGCAGAAACTTTTTTTGATTTATCGATTAGATCGGAAGGCGACTATATGGTCATGATTACGCCGAATGGGTATTTTTTAGGCTTGACGTCAGACGAAGAGTCTGCGACTGTGTTTCAAAGTACAAGCACTAACTACTGGTGCTTAAGTTTTGCTTTGGATGGAACAGAAACAGACTTGACAGGAACTGAAATAACGACACTGAAGGCGGTGATGGCGTGATATTGATAAGAAGAACAGGAGCCGGAAGTCCTACAAGCGCTTTCACACAAAACAGTGACGGTGTTTTTGTCTCTCAAACGCAAAAATTGCACGCGCTAGACACTGGAAACGCACACGAGAATCACGATTTCATAGTTGACAATAGTATCTACGTTTGGCAGCCTAGTTTTCGTGCATATATGCTAATAAATCCGACTGCGTGCTCGCATCCGAGTCGACCAATTGGCTTTTTCGTGAGTGTAGAGCCTGCGACAGGGATAGTAAATGCTGATTATGTAGAAGTCTTGTTCTTAGGTTTCTACGCTGGAAAATATCAAGCAAGCAGAAACGATGCAAGTAACAGTGCTGCAGGGGTTGGAACACTTGCTACGAGCAGGCAAGGGGTTATACCTTGGATCTCTGTCGATTGGGATGCTTCTGTTGCTGCGTGCATAGCTTCGAATGTACAAATGATGACAAACGAGCAAGCTGTATCGCTTGCGGTATATTCCATGCTAATTGGTCCTGCTGTGTTTGGGGCTAATCGTTGGCAACCATACGGGAATAACAGCAGCTTAAAAGATGTGGACGACACTTCAGTAGTGTTTACAGCTGACCCTACGCAAGCTGGTCGCGCGCTAATTGGCACAGGAACAAAAACAGGCTGGGGCGCTGGAGTCAATCTGACTACACACAACGGCAAAACAACAGGGGTATACGATCTTAACGGTAATGTCTGGGAATGGGTAGCGGGAATAACGTTGCGAAACAGTGAAATTACGAAAGGCGGCGTTCCGAGCGGGGTAATCGTTTCAGGCACAAGTGGACAAAAAATAACGGCATTAAAAACACTGGCAGCTATCACAAAAGAAGGAATACAAGCGAGCATGGACGTCACAGGCGTTGCGGAATTCGGACATGATGGATTCTGGTTCGCGACAGTAGCAAATACGGAGTATTTTCCGTTGCGTGGTGGCAGTTGGGGCAGTTCGTCCAGTGCTGGGGTTTTCGCGTTGCTTTTGTACTACGTTCGCTCGAACGTGCTCACGAACATCGGGTTTCGCGCCGCTTTTGTTGTTCTGTAATATGGTATCTGAAAACATGAAATCTGATGTCTGAGCGATAGCGAGGACAAGCGCGAGGTGAGAAATGACAGAAGAAAAACACGAGTCAATGATCATAACACAAAAGATGTACGACTTAATTAGGTATGTTTACATTTGCTTAGGTGAGTTTCCAAAATCCGAAAAGCATACCATGGCAGCGGATATAAAAAATAGCATGCATAACATTCTTAAAATGCTCATTGCGGCTAGTAAAAAGTATCACAAAAAGACAACTTTAAGAGATATAGACATTGAATTACAGTATCTAAAAACAATGTTCCGCCTTGCTAGCGAGTTGACTAGCAAGGCGAACGGAAGCCCTTTTCTTTCATTCAACAAGTACAAAAACATATCTGAGAAAATAGCAGAACTTGGCAGAATACTAGGGGGATGGATAAAAAAGAGCAATTAAGCACAGGTGGTAGACCGTATATGCCGTTACGTGGTGGCAATTGGAACAATTCGTCCAGTGCTGGAGTTTTCGCGTTGAATTTGAACAACGTTCGCTCGAACGTGAACACGAACATCGGGTTTCGCTCCGCTCTGTCTTCAAAGCCAGAAGATGTAGACCTATGGGTCTGCATCCAGTGCACGAAGAGAAAGGGGTTTATCACCTTCCTGTAGAGGTAAATACATGCAGTATCTGAGAGGGCGTTTGGTAGGCACTTGCTCGAAGAACGTCCGCTCTAAAAAAAAGGGGGTAGGCATTGAAAAGACATGGTCATCTATATGAAAAAATATACGATTTTAAAAATTTGCATCTAGCGTACCTAAAGGCCAGAAAAAACAAAAGATATGATAGAGAAGTTTTAAAATACACAGAAAATCTTGAAGAAAGCCTAATAAATTTACAGAATGAACTCATTTGGAAAACATACAAACCGCGACCGATTAGAGATTTTTATTCTTATTTTCCAAAGAAAAGACTGATTTCTGCGCCAGCTTTCTACGACAGAGTCCTGCATCACGCTATAAACAACATAATAGAGCCTATATTCGATGATACATTTATAAGCGATAATTATGCGTGTAGACAAGGCAAAGGGACACATGCAGCAGTTACGAAGCTCCAAAATAATCTGAAAGAAGCAGAAAAAAAGTTTGGAAAAGTTTATTGTTTGAAGGCTGATATTGCAAAATACTTTCCTTCGATTGTTCAAGAAACTCTATACCAAATTGTCGAGAAGAAAATAAAAGATCCTGACCTGCTGTGGTTACTAAAGTTGATCATAGAAATCAACGAAGGGATTAAAGGGCTAGGGATTGGGGCTCTGACATCACAATTATTAGCAAATACGTACCTGAACGAGTTGGATCATTTTGCGAAAGAAGACTTAGGAATTAAATACTACATAAGATACATGGACGACTTCATTATTCTCGGCTCGAACAAAGAAGAATTGCACCAGACAAGAGCGTGTATAGAGGATTATATAGACTTAGAATTGCACCTGAAAACAAACAGCAAAACGCAAGTTTTCCCAGCTAATAGAGGTGTAACATTTTTAGGATATAGGGTGTGGTCAACTCACATTCTTATTAAGTCACAGACAAAAAGAAGGATAAAGAAGGTTTTAAAGATTATAGGCGAGAAATATAGAAAAGGTGAAATGACATTAGAAGAAGTAAAAAGAGTTATGGCTGGGTATATGGGTCATATAGACTTTGCGGATACGAAAAAACTTAAAGAAAGTCTGTTAGAGAATTTGGTGCTTACGAGAGAGAATAAAGAAGTTGAATAAAGCGGTGTTTTTGCAGAATAAGTTGCGAAAATTTGCAAAAAAGCTTGCGAAGCTACAGATGTGTTTCAGGTTAAATTTTTAACTTATATACATTTGGTGACTATTTTTTTAGTAGAACTGATAGGTTGTCCACCACCACCAATGCATCCACTAGGATAGTTTTTGGAGAGAGCACCAAACATTTGTTGGGGCGACTTACAGGTTGAAAGATGTTCGAGTAAATCAGGATGAAAACCCTCAATATAATTTATCCATCCAGGACTACATGAAGTAATCATTGGCAAACCTTTCAAAGGTGGTTAATGACTACAATAAGATTATTTTGAATAACCATTAAATATATTAATTTACTATTACAATTACTTATACTTATATCATAATACTTTTCGGTTGCAATTGAAAGAATAGTCAAAGAATTAACAAACAGTTTTATCATTGTAAAAAGGGATACATTGCTATATAATATTTAGTATCAATTAAATACTTTAAATGTTAATTGCAGAAATGGACTGTCTTGAAAATACCATACATAAAGGGTGTTGCAAAATGAAACTACAAATAAGACACTTGCACTTATTAGCTTTTCTTTATACTTTTTGGTTTTTATTTAGCTTGGATTTTTCAATAGAAAACGCGTTAATAGGGTTACTAATATGTTTTTTGGTAATCTATCTATCTAAGAATGTTTTTTTAGAATCTATAAAAATATTTGATCTTTCATTATTTAAAATGGTCAAATATTTTTTGTTTCTAATATATGAAATATATTTAGCTTCTTTTCATCTAATTCCTATGATTATTAAAAAGAAAGAGGAGCCTATAATATTTAATTTGAAATTAGATATCAAAGATCCATACATTGTAACATTAATTGCAAATTCTATTACGTTAACTCCTGGAACCATTACAATAAACAAAGAAAGTAGCCTGTTGACAGTTCTTTCAATAAAAGACGACAAACAAAATGGCAAACTGATTGCAGAAGATATAAAGAAGACATTTCAAAGATTCTTTTTTTAACTGAAGTCTAAAACAATAAAACAAATAAAATTTCTCTAGATTGGGAATGATTACATGTTCATTAACATAACGTATTGGGTTCTTATAGCTGCAATAATTATAACTATGGTAAGACTTATTCTTGGTCCAACTATATGGGATCGTCTGCTTTCGTTAAACTTAATTAATGCAAAAATTGTGTTGGTTATTATTATATACGGCGTTAAAACAGATAACATGTTCTACATTGATATTGCTATAACTTTTGCTTTAATCGGCTTTCTTTGCATTGCCTTGTTATCAAAATTTGTTCGTACTGGGGGGAGACATAAGTGATATATAAAGGACTCTTAATTTTGTCGTGGATATACATTGTTTTTGGAATAATAGGACTGTTTAGATTCCATAATATTTACACACGTTTTTTGGTAAGCAGTAAAATTGATACAGTAGCTTTTATTACAATAATTTTTGCAATTATGATTAGAACAGGATTTGAACTAATAACACTTAAACTATTTGTTGTTCTTTTTTTCTTTATGATAAGCAATCCTGTGAGTACTCATATGATAGTAAAATCTGCTTATGATAATGGACTACCACTCTATCCTGCAGAAAAAAGAGGTGTCTAAAATGTCTGAGATTATATTATATATTACCATATTGGTAATTGTAATAATTATAATAAAAGAAAAAAAGATATTGAATACTATTGTTTTCTTTTCAGTTTTTTCGTTGATTCTTGCCTTTTTATATTTTTATAACAACGCACCTGACGTTGCTTTAGCCGAGATTGCAATTGGGAGTGCAATTTTGCCCTTGATATTCATCATTTCAATATCTAAGCAAAAGGAGTATGTAGTCATTAGTAAGGTGAATGACGATTTTATTAACTCCAAAGAAGGAGAGCTCTGTGGGTATGGATATGCTATCTTGAAGGAATTCACAGAGAGCTATAAGCTGAATTTGACAATTATTTTTGACAACCACTTTGAATTTGAACAAAATATAACTGGTATTTTTAAAAAAACAGCAGTAGATTTAATCGTTGAAAAAGACATAGAAAACGACGTGTATATTTTGAAGGGTAGAAGGAGTAGTCTCCTGCTAAACAAACTAGATGCGATGATACGGGAATATGATAATATTTTGTTATTAAAATTGCTAGGAGATGAAAGTAATGAGTAAAAAGATAATAATTATCTTATTATTGCTTTTTATATTTATATATACAATTACTTCACTAACCGACATTAGTAAATTTACTAATGAGTTTACGCGTGAATATTTGTTGAAGAATGCATTTAGTGAAACTAGCTCTAAAAATTTAGTCGCTGCTGTTTACTTAGACTACAGACTGCTAGATACAATATTTGAAGCAGCATTATTATTAATTGCAGCAACTGGAGTTCTGTTTATGGTACAAAGAAATGACTAGTATTAGATTTTGGAGGTAATAGCATGAAAAATTCTGAAATAATTGAAACTGTTTGTAGCATATTATATCCATTAATGCTCTTATTTGGTTTTTATATAATTATTTTTGGTGACAGAAGTCCAGGAGGAGGATTTCAAGGTGGAGTAGTTTTAGCAACTGCATTTCTTTCAACTCTATTCATCAAGCATTACAATGAAACTAACGTGAAAATACTGACTAAATTTGAAAAATATCTGTTTGTCACAATACTAATCATATCCTCACTTAGTTTGATTACAAGAGGTCAAATACTAACAAACTTTTTTCCACTAGATTATCATGAAAATATAAGAAGGTATTTCTTAGTTTCAATTAATCTATTAATAGGTTTAAAAGTAGCTTCTGGCTTAACATTAATATTTAGTTTGTTCGTAGAGGAGGGAAAGTAAGTGGAAATAACGATTGTTTTAGGCTTTTTCATTATATTTTTGTCTATATATGGATTATGTGTGAGTAAAAACATTATCAAATCAATAATATTTCTAAATATACTTCAAGGCTCGATTATTCTACTATTTTTAGACCTAGTAAATTTTAAAAATGCAAAAGTGCCAATCTTACCTGGTGAAATTAATATGATGGTTGATCCTCTACCACAAGCACTCATGATTACAACTATAGTGATAGGTGCATCAGTTACATCATTGCTATTGATGATGAGCATAAAATTATTTCATCATTACGGAACAATTAATTGGAAAGAACTGATGGAAACGGAGTGATGAGATGGAACTAATCCCAATATATATAATTGCCATTCCTATCTTAACTGCAATTATTGTGTATATTTCCAAAAGTAAATTAGTTAATTATAGTGTGTTTATATCTCAAACAACACTTACATATTTAGTTATTAATTACTATGGTTTTTTATCCGTAGAATCAGTTCATATTTTGCAAATAGGAGGGTGGCATCAGAACATAGGTATTGCATTAAGAAATGATTTGTTATCTTTTTTATTTGTTTCACTTTCAATATTTTTGTGGTGGGTAGTTTTAATTTATGATTGGAGACAAAGAAAAAATGATAGTGTATTTTTATTTTTTCTCTTGTTTCTACAAGGCGTATTTTTGGGATTAATTCAATCTAACGATATATTTAGTTTCTTTGTCTTTATTGAAATTGCAACAGTGATATCATCCATACTAATAATATTTAAAAAAGATGGGTTCTCTCTTAAAGCGGGATTGTACTATTTATTATTCAATTCAGTCGGAATTTTGCTATATTTAATAGGACTTATCATAGTATATAAAACAACAGGGACACTAAATATGATTGCAATCAGAGAAGCATTAGAAATAATAAAAGGTGAAGGTTTTATAGTCGTAGCTTATATTTTTTTTATGGTAAGTATGGGCGTTAAATCTGCTTTTTTCCCAGTGTATACTTGGTTGCCACGAGCCCACGGTGCGGCTCCAAATTCAATATCGGCTTTGCTTTCAGGTTTGCTTGTAAAGTCAGGATTATACGGCTTTATTCGGTTGAGCGAAATGTTCAATTTGCATGATTTTACAGTTTTTTTTATGACTTTAGGTTTTGTTACCACTATATTAGGCATAATCTTTGCAATTAGTCAAAATGATATTAAACAAATGCTTGGTTTTTCAACTATTACACATGTAGGAATTATACTAATAGGAATAAGTGGATTTGAAGAAACGATGTATAATGGTGGTATTATACATATACTTAACCACGCATTGGTAAAATTTTCTCTTTTCATGGCAGCAGGAATTGTTATCAAAGAATATAAGAGTAGTAAAATTTCTGAAATTAGAGGAGTGTTTAAGAGACTTCCAGTTACTTCTTTTTTCTTTATTATAGGGATGTTAGTCATTATAGGTTCTCCATTTACTACTATACAAATGAGTAAAAACATGATTGAAGGAGGATTTAGAGGTAATCATATTGCTGTCATAATGCATAACGTTATCAACATTGGTTCTATAGTGATATATATTAAAATGTCTAAAATATTCTTTGGATATGGGAAGCGTGTAAAAAAGAAATTTTTATTAGAAAACATATCATTGGCATTAGTTATTGTAGTTATAATTTTGACAGGAGTGTATTTTTCATGGCAATCTAATTCACTTGATATGAAAAATTTAAGAACTTCAAATATAGGCTTTGCAATAAACCTTTTGAAATTCTCAATAAATTTTATATTTGCATATGCCATACATTACTTTTTTGTAAGTAAAGACTCTAAAATCATCAAAAATATTAGACGGTTTGATATTTCGTTTCAAAACGCTAATATTTTGCTAGTTATATTTATTTTTTTAATGATGATGTACAGCATAATCCTCAATTAACTTTTGACAAACTTGACATAACAAGAAAATAAGTTCTGCTCAATCTAATTTTTTCTTTAACTCATCAACAGTCCCAAGTTTTTCAACAATTTTTGTAGTACGTTTACCTTTTACATTAATATCTTTAATGACATAAAGTGATGAAGCATTTTTAGACTTTGAAATCTTTAACCTCATAAATATCGACCTCCATACCTACGTTATACCACAGCATGAAAAGGTACGCAATAAAAAGAGCGATAAAATTGACAAAAAAGGCAAAAAAAATAGCCATTTAACTGACTTGTAGCGTTTTTAGATTTTCTGCAAGTGTCAAAGACCCTTGTACATTTTCAATTACCTCTAAATGTACAAGAAGACAGAAAAGAAAAAAAAAAATTAAAACCTTGCCAAAGAAAGCTAAATAATCTTTGTTTGTTTTTATTGACAATAGAATTTAGAAGAGTTATAATATTCAATAATATATAAAGAATAAAATAATAGTCACAAAGGTGAGAAAAATGTTGGACACAAATTTATTAAAACGTTTAACTAAAACTACAGTTAGCTTTTATTATTTTTATTACTTGGGCTTTTTTTATAGCGCAAGTTATTATGCGTTCAACAAATTCATACGAAAATGGTTTGGCAAACTTGGAGACAGTCTGTATCACAAACAAATTGTGATAAGATAAAATAATTGATTAATAAAAATAATTAATCAAAGGAGTTTCTTCGAGAAACTCCTTTTTAATTTACAAAAAAAAGAGGTGATTGATATATGATTGACTATTTTAAGAATAATTATATAAATTTTAAAAAAATGGAATAAAAACCAGGAGGAGAAATTTATGATTATTATATTGAAAAGAACAACAACACAGGAAGAGAAAAATCAACTGATTGAGAATATCAAAACAATGGGCTTAACAGTAAAAGATGCAGGAAGCGAGGAACGTATGGTTTTAGGTTTAATTGGAGACACAGCAAAAATTGATATCACACATATGCAAGCACACCATAATGTTGAAAAAGTAATGAAAGTGCAAGAGCCATTTAAATTGGCAAGCAGGGCTTTTCATCCCAAAAATTCTATTTTAAAGATAGAAGGGCATGAAATTGGCGGAGGCAATTTAACAATTATTGCAGGTCCATGCTCAGTTGAAAGTAGAGAGCAAATCTTAACTATAGCACAATCAGTTAAAGCAGCGGGAGCGCATATTTTAAGAGGGGGTGCTTTTAAGCCACGTACATCACCGTATAGTTTTCAAGGGTTAGGTGAAAAAGGATTGAAGTTATTAAAAGAAGCAAAAGAATTAACTGGACTACCAATTATTACAGAAGCTATGTCCACAGAGGACTTTGATTTAGTTGAATCGTATACAGATATAATTCAAATAGGTGCGAGAAATATGCAAAACTTTTCGTTACTAAAAAAAGCTGGCAAAGCGAAAAAACCTATTATGCTAAAACGAGGAATGTCTGCAACTATTGAAGAATTTTTAATGTCTGCAGAATATATTATGGCATCAGGTAATTCTCAAATTGTATTGTGTGAGCGTGGGATTAGAACTTTTGAGAACTATACACGTAATACGCTAGATTTAGCTACTGTAATAGCGGTTAAAGAGCTTAGTCACTTACCAATTATAATAGATCCGAGTCATGCTACTGGGAAGTGGCACATGGTTGAGCCAATGTCACGGGCAGCTGTCGCAGTAGGAGCAGATGGAATTATGGTAGAAGTACACAATAATCCTGAGAAAGCTTTATCGGATGGACAACAATCATTAAAACCCGAACGATTTGAAAAACTTGTTGTTTCTGTTGGAAAAGTGAGTGATGCGATAAAAGACATGGTGAATTACAATGGAAATTGACTTTAAAAACATTACTATTATTGGGCTTGGATTAATTGGAGGTTCAATTGCTAAAGCTCTAAAAGAGAACGGGTTTAAAGGTAGAATTTGTGGGCTAGATACAAATAGTAAAAACCTTGATAAAGCGTTTATAGAAAATATAATTGTTCAAGAAGGATTTGACCAAACAGATTTGCTAATTCTCGCCATTCCTGTCGGGAAATACGAGAGTGCTTTTAAAAAAATTGCTAAGTATTTAACGGATGATTGTATAATTATAGATGTGGGTAGTGTAAAGGTAAAAGCGCATAAAATTATTGAAAAAAATATTTTGTCTACTCAAACATTTATTGGGGGTCATCCGATGGTTGGCTCAGAGCAATCAGGATTTGAAGCAGCTAAAGCACATTTATTTGAAAATGCATATTATTTTTTAACTGATCAGAATAATAATCAAGAAGTACTCAAAAAAGTTGAATGTTTAATCAATTTTCTTGGTGCAAAGAGTGTAATAATTAGTCCTGAGCTACATGACCTAATTGTTGCTAGAACGAGTCATTTGCCACATATTAACGCAGCAATAATGGTTAATTTACTTCAAGACAAAGAAGAATCACTAATTGATTATGTTGGCGGAGGTTTTAGAGATATTACAAGAATTGCTTCTGGCAATCCAAATCTATGGACTGATATTCTTACAAATAATTATCAAGAAATTATTGAGACTATAGATGAATTTACACATAATTTAAACGAATTCAGAAATGCTTTGAAAGAAAAGAAATTGCAGTGGATACATTCTCAACTGACTAAAGCAAAGGAATATCGCGAACGAATTCCTAAGCATTTTAGTGATTGGATTGAACAGGATTGCACGCTCTTTATCGATGTGAAAAATCAACCTGGTATGGTTGCTGAGACGACAGGGATTTTAGCTAAGCAGCAAATCAACATTAAAGACATTGAAATTGTTCATTCAAGAGAAAATATACCAGGGGTATTAAAAATAGGGTTTTATTCACAAGAAGATAAATTGATGGCGAAACAATTAATCGAATCTTCTGACTTTGGCAAAAATAATCCTGTTCATATTGGAGGTTAGTTATGAAAACAATACAACTAAACTTAGAACATAAGCAGTACAAAATTTGTATTAAAAATGGGTTGTTTAGTGAAATTAATCATCACATTCAAACAACTTCTCAAATGAAAAGGATTGTGGTAATAACTGATAAAAATTTATATAGACTATATGGTAAAGCATTACAAAAAACATTAGAAAAAATGAGTTGTTTTGTTGTTCAAATAGTTATTGAACCCGGAGAAAAAAGTAAGCATTTTTCAAATCTGGAAGTTCTATATAAATCACTTTTAACTTTAGAAATTACGCGCTTTGACTTGATTATTGCGTTCGGTGGTGGAGTTGTCGGGGATTTTGCGGGTTTTTTAGCAGCAACCTATCTTCGTGGAATTAAACTAATACATATACCGACAAGTCTATTATCTATGGTAGACAGTAGCATCGGAGGAAAGGTTGCTGTTAATATAGATGAGGGAAAGAATCTAGTAGGAATTTTTCACCATCCTGAAATTGTACTTATTGATCCACAACTCTTACGAACATTGCCACAAAAAGAATTTATTAGCGGAATGGCTGAGGTTATAAAATATGGGTGTATTTATGATGAGAATTTATTTAACGAAATTTTAAAATTACAATCTCATGATGGTGTTTTCAATGCAATTGAATCTATTATTTTTCGATGCTGCCAAATAAAGAGTGAAGTAGTTGCTAAAGATGAGCGTGACTACGGGCAAAGAATGGTATTAAATTTTGGGCATACCATAGGGCATGCCTTAGAGAAAGCTTTTAATTATGAAGGATTTACCCATGGGGAAGCAATTGCTATAGGGATGTATCAAATTACAAAAATATCTGAAAATAAAGGAATTACTAAACAGGGAACATCTGAGAAAATTAAAGAAATATTAATAAAATTCAATTTGCCTACCCAGACTGATGTTGGAGTAAATGGTAGTTTAAAAGAAATTATGAAGAATGATAAGAAAAGATTTGGAGATTCCATCAACTTTATATTCTTAAGATGTATTGGACAAACAGTAATTAGATCTGTGAAAATTAGTGAACTAGGTAATTATTCTATTTAGGAGGAGATAAAATGCATGTAAAGATAATACCAAAAGTGTTAAAAGGAACGGTATCTGTTCCGCCATCAAAAAGCATTTCGCATCGTGCGATTATTGCGGCCTCACTTGCAAAGGGCAAATCTAAAATTAGCAATCTCATTTTCTCAGAAGATATAAAAGCAACTTGTAATGCAATGAATGCATTTGGAATTACTATCGACAAATCTTCTTCTAGTGCAGACATTTTTTCTCAAGGCAAGTTGAACACACCTATGCATTCTATAGACTGTCATGAATCAGGATCGACTCTGAGGTTTTTAGTACCATTTTGTACTTTAGTCGATGAACCGTTTGTGTTTAATGGCAAAGGAAAGCTTAAGACACGACCACTAGACCCATATTTTAAAATTTTTAAAGAACAGAACATTTATTATGCTTATAATGATGGATTACCTTTGGTTGTTGAAGGAAAATTAAAACCAGGAAAGTATGAAATTAGAGGAGATATAAGTTCGCAATTTATCACAGGCTTAATGTTTGTTTTACCATTATTGAATGACGATTCAGAGATTGTCTTGACTACGCCACTTGAATCGAAAGGATATATCAATCTTACGATAGATGTTCTAAATAAATTTAACATAAAGATTGAGAATGATGAACATCAGCGTTATTTAATTAAGGGGAATCAAAAGTTTTTATCTAGAGAACTTCAAATTGAAGGTGATTATTCACAAGCTGCATTTTGGATAGTAGCTGGTTTAATTGGGGGCGATATTGAAATTAATGGGCTTAATATCAATTCAATACAAGGCGATAGTGAGATTGTTGACATTGTTAAAAGAATGAATGGTAAGATTGAGATTAAGGATGATAGTATTTTCGTATCGCAATCTAAGACTATCGGAACAACAATCGATGCATCGCAATGTCCTGATATAATTCCTATTTTAACTGTACTAGCAGCACTTAGTAATGGTAAAACTGAAATAGTAAATGCTTCGCGGTTAAGGATTAAAGAATCTGATAGATTAAAAGCAATTACGACAGAACTTAATAAATTAGGAGCTCAAATAATAGAACAGCCAGAGGGATTGGTAATTTATGGACGAAAACGCTTAACTGGAGGTGTTGTTGATAGTTGGAATGACCATCGTATTGCTATGAGCTTGGCAATTGCATCTATTCGTTGTAAAGATGAAGTGAAGATTACAAATAGTCAAGCAATTGATAAATCATATCCACATTTTTTTGAACATTTCAGAGATTTAGGAGGGAAAATTTGTGAATAGCACATGGGGTAAAAATATAATCTATTCATTATTTGGTGAATCACATGGAAAACTTATTGGGATAACGATACATCATCTACCAGCTGGTATTCAATTAAATTTTGAGGCTATTCAATTAGAACTTGATAGAAGGCGACCTGGAAAGGATGCATTTGCATCTCTACGTAATGAGTTAGATCAATTTGAAATTGTTAGTGGCTACTTTGACAAAAAGACGACAGGGGCACCCTTGACGGCGATTATTCAAAATACATCTCATCGCTCAAGCGACTATGATAAGGCGAAGGCGCATATGCGTCCATCGCATGCTGATTATGCAGCATATGTGAAGTACCGTGGGAATAATGACTACAGAGGAGGGGGACATTTCTCGGGGAGGTTAACAGCGCCAATTGTATTTGCAGGTGCGATAGCAAAACAGCTACTTAAAAAGAAAAATATTGAAATAAATGCTCACATTATTCAAATAGGTAAAATCAAAAGTAAAAGAGTTCATGAACTTAACAACAAAGTAATTTTAAATTTTACTGGACAGACATTCCCAGTTGCTGATTCACAGATTAAAAAGCAAATGCAACATGAAATAGAAATGGCAAAACAAGATCACGATTCGATTGGCGGTGCAATAGAAGTGATTTCAAATAATATTCCTGCAGGTATTGGCGAGCCGTTTTTTAATTCAATTGAAAGTACAATTGCGCATCTATTTTATTCAATTCCTGGAGTGAAAGCAGTCAGTTTCGGTTTAGGAATCGAGTTTGCGAACAAGAGGGGATCAAAGGTTAATGATGAATTACAATTCATTAATGATAAAGTAATTACATTAAGCAATAATAATGGAGGGATTACAGGAGGTATTAGCAATGGTATGCCCATTACTTGTCAGCTTTATTTTAAACCAACACCTTCAATTATGAAATCCCAACGCACGATTGATATTAAAGAGAATAAAAACATTGTAGATGTAACTAAAGGAAGACATGATCCTTGTATTGTACCAAGAGCATTACCTGTAGCTGAAGCAATGATGGCTATTGGGTTACTAGATATGTATATGGATTACGAATGGAGCAAAAGGTGGTGTGATAATGATTAAAACGCTGCGGGAAAAAATTGACCAAATCGATCATAAAAGTTAAAGTTTTAAGATTGATTTTGATGAAACTTTGTTAGGCTTTGTCTAGGTGAAATAACAAAGTGATTTACACGAAATCATAGATTTCGGTTTTTGCTTTTAAGCTGTTATAGAGTGGACGTCCTGAGAAAAGAATGTTGATATTTGTTAAATAATTTAAAAATTATTGTAATATTAAGAACAATGTGTTAACATGTTACATAAAAATAAATATCTTAATGGAGAGATTAGGAGTGATATGATGAGAAAATATAGAATTGGAATACTCGGAATGGGAACAGTTGGGCAAGGATTTATAAATAATTACCACTTAAACAAAGAAGAGATTGATTACAAAATAGGTGGTGAATTAGACTTCGTTAACGTTTTGGTAAGAAATACTGTAAAGAAAAGAGATGTTAATCTTGACAAAAAGGTTTATACTAATCAATTTGACAATATCAATCTAAAAGAATTAGATGTGGTGGTTGAATTGATAGGTGGTGTTTCATCAGCTTTTGAATATATTAAAAAAGCACTTGAAAATGGATGTCATGTTGTAACTGCAAATAAGGAATTGATGGCTAAAAAAGGAATTGAATTGATTAAAACGGCTCGTGAGAATGAAGTTTTAATCAGGTACGAAGCGAGTGTGGGCGGGGGAATACCTATTATCAGCACACTGAACGATTCGTTGAGTTCGAATAAAATTGAGCGTTTAATGGGAATACTTAACGGAACAACAAATTATATTTTGACAAAAATGACAAAAGAAAAGATGAGTTTTAAAGATGTGTTAAAGGAAGCGCAAGAACTTGGTTTTGCTGAAGCAGATCCAACCTCTGATGTAAATGGTTCTGATGCAGCATACAAACTTGCAATTCTTTCAAAAGATGCGTTTGGGATTATTGTTAATCCAGAAGACATTTCAAGAGAAGGGATTAGAAACATTTCATTAGAAGATATAGAATATGGACAAGAATTAGGGTACAAGATAAAACTACTGGCTTTGGGTGAAAAAAGTAATGAGCATGTTGAGTTAAGTGTTCAGCCAGCGCTTATTCCAGTTGAGCATCCAATTGCTTCAGTTAATTATGAGTTTAATGCATTGTTTATAGAGGGAAATGTTGTTGGTGAAATTATGCTGTACGGTAAGGGAGCTGGTTCAATGCCTACTGGAAGCGCAGTGCTAACTGATGTAATTGATATAACAAGAAAAAAGAATGATTATATCGGCACTTGTAGTGCAAAAGATATTGTTGTGAATAATATCGGTAGAAGTGCATATTACGTTAGAATGGAAGTAGTAGATTTACCTGGTGTGTTAGGAAAGATTGCTGTTTCTTTTGGAGAACAGGGCGTCAGCTTAGACTCTGTGGTGCAACGTGCAAGAGGAGGCAAACATGCTCCACTTGTATTTATTACTCATGAAATTGATCGTGCTACTTTAAATGCTGTGCTTGAATCTATACAAAAAAATAATTATGTTCTTGAAGTCATGTCAATAATTAGGGTAGTGAATTAATTAGGAGGAAATGAAGTGAAATATTTTAGCTCACGATCAAAATTGCAGAAAATTGATGCGTCTGAAGCAATTTTAAAAGGACTATCTGATGATGGTGGTTTATTTGTACCTGAAAAATTTCCTGTTATTGACATCGAACCACTTATGGAGTATTCTTATAATAAAATGGCATATGAGATATTTAAACTATACTTGGCTGATTTTAATCAAGTAAAGTTGAAACAGATTATTGAGCAAGCTTATGGTAATAAATTTACTGTAGATAATAAAGTTTGTGTAATTGAAGTTAATGACAAATTTATTCTCGAACTTTTTCATGGAGCTACTCTTGCTTTTAAAGATATAGCCTTATCAGTTTTGCCTTACTTTGTGCTTGAGGCGAAAAGAATTCAAGGTATTGATGAAGAAACAGTTATACTAGTAGCAACTTCAGGTGATACTGGTAAAGCAGCACTTGAGGGTTTCGCCAATGTAAAGGATATTATTATTATTGTATTTTATCCAGAACATAGTGTTAGTGAAATTCAAAGATTACAAATGATAACTCAAACAGGAGATAACACTCATGTTGTGGCTATTAAAGGTAATTTTGATGATGCACAACGCGCTGTTAAAGAGGCATTTACCAATAAAAAACTAAAACAATTGCTGAAATCAAATAAATTATCTCTGTCTTCAGCAAATTCTATAAATATTGGTCGATTGATTCCTCAAATTGTTTATTTTTTCTTTGGCTATATGGAAATGGTAAGAAATACTCGGATTGCATTAGGAGATGAAATAAATATTGTTGTTCCGACAGGCAACTTTGGGAATATTCTTGCAGCTTATTATGCAAAAAAAATGGGTTTACCAGTTAATAAACTTATTTGCGCATCAAATGAGAATAATATACTAACCGATTTTATAAATACAGGCATATATGATACTAATCGTGCGTTTGTTAAGACGATATCCCCATCGATGGATATTCTTATTTCTTCTAACCTTGAACGGTTTATTTTTGAAATAATAGATAGAGATGAAGATATGATGAATAAATTGATGAGCGAATTATACGAAACTGGAAAATTTATTTTGGATAAAAAGTACCTAAATCAAATACAGACAATTATGGAAGGTGATTTTGCATCTGAAAGGGAAACAAAACTCGTTATTAAAAATTGCTATACAGAACATAATTATTTATTAGATCCACATACCGCTGTGGCATATAAGGTAGCGGAAAAATATACTAAAAATACACTTATCGTTTCAACAGCAAGTCCATACAAGTTTGGAGATTCTATCCTTGAATCGTTTGGAGAAAATGTTAAGGTCATGTCATTAGATGAGATTAATGATAAAATTCAGAAGATTTCAAGAAGAAAAGTTCCGAAATCGCTAGAACAAATTGAAAAAAAAGAAATTTTTCATAAAACAAGATGTGAAATAGAAGGAATTGAAAGAACGATAAAAGAGATTTTAAAGGTAGGTGCAAATGATGATTAAAGTAAGAGTGCCAGCCACAAGTGCAAATATTGGTCCTGGTTTTGATACTCTTGGAATGGCTTTGAATATCTATAATATGTATATTTTTAATAAAGCACCTGATGGAGTGAATTTTGTTGGAATTGAACAAAAATACAACAACAAGGATAATTTGATTTATCAGGCTATCGAAGCTACGTGGAAGTACTTGAAAATTGAATCAATTGCTATTAAGGTTGAGGTTGAAAGTGAAATTCCAATTTCCAAAGGATTAGGATCAAGCGCTGCTTGTATAATAGGTGGGATATTAGGTGCTGTGGGTATGGCAGACAAATCATTAAGTAATGAAGAAATATTGAAAATTGCAATGTCAATCGAAGGGCATCCTGATAATGTAACTCCTGCCTTAATAGGTGGAATGACAATAGCGATATGCGTTGAAAAAGAAATTGAGTATATGAAACTAAATATTGTCGATCAATACGTTTTTTATACATTCATTCCAAAATTCAACATATCAACTATAGAAGCAAGACGAATACTGCCAGAGACGGTATCATTGAAAGATGCAGTGTTTAATGTTTCTAGAGCAAGTATGTTAATTGCTTCTCTTATGTTAGGCAAGCAGCAATTCTTAACTTTGGCCTTAGAAGACAAACTTCACCRGCAATATAGATCTCAATTAATAGATGGCTACGATGAATTAATGGAGTATTTTAAAAAAAATCATTTCATAGGTAATTTTATTAGCGGTGCGGGRCCAACAGTAATTGGAATTATTGAAAAAGATAAATTTGCTTCCAATTTAGTATTTAGAGACTGGACAATAAAAAAAATGAAAATCGACTTTGAAGGAGCGAAAATACTGTAATAACTGAACTACTCACTATGAAGTTTGATATGGAAAAGATGATTCTATTTATTCTATCTAGAACTTTTTATTTGTATTCAGCATGAGATAATACTTCATATTTTCTTGTGTGGAATTTAGTTTTACAATTAAGGACAATTAAGGATTTCCGCAAAAAACAAAAAAATTTTAAAAAAAGTATTGACTAAGTATACATCATGTTGTATAATTATAAAAATTATATATTAATGCTAAGATTGTATGAAAATATTTGGGATTCGGACATAGAGATATGAGGATGGTGGAAGCTCATACGAGTATGAACAAATTGAGAGCATACATAGCACCTTAGAAGAAATGAAGTAAGCTAAGGCGTACGCCCTACGTTAGAGGGGATAGGTATCGATAATTTTATATCTGTACTGAAAATGAGTGAACTTCTGTTAAATTGGGTGGCACCGCGGATATCTTCCGTCCCTTTATTGTGATGGAAGAGTTTTTTTTTTCGAAAATTATGAGGAGGGATAATATGATGAATGAAAAAGTTATTTTGGCATATTCTGGAGGTTTAGATACATCTGTGATATTAAAGTGGTTAATAGAAGAGAAAAATTATGATGTAATCTCAGTCTGTGTAGATGTTGGACAAAGAGAAGATTTTTTAAACGTACAAAATAAAGCTCTTAAAACAGGAGCGATAAAATCTTATGTTATAGACGTCAAAGAAGAGTTTGCAGAGGAGTATATATTTAAAGGAGTAAAAGCGGGAGCTATTTACGAAGATGATTATCTGCTTGGTACAGCTTACGCTAGACCTTTAATATCTAAAGTATTAGTTGAGATAGCTAAAAAAGAAGATGCAATGTTTATTGCTCATGGAGCTACAGGAAAAGGAAATGACCAAGTAAGATTTGAAGCTTCTATAAAAGCTCTTTCTCCAGAAATAAAGGTAATTGCACCATGGCGACAGTGGAGTTTGAATTCTCGAGAATCATTAATAGAGTATGCAAAAGAACATGGTATTGAAGTAGATGCTACAAAAGAAAATATTTACTCCAGAGATGAGAATTTATTTCATATATCTCATGAAGGTGGAAATTTGGAAGATCCATGGAATGAACACAAGGAAAATATTTACAAATGGTGTGTTCCATCAGTAAAAGGTAAAGACAAGATTGAAAAAGTAATAATTAGTTTTAAAAAAGGCATTCCTACTGCTATAAATTATAAGAATTTTTCTCCAGTTCAGATTATTGAAACTTTAAATAAAATTGGAAGCATACACGGAATAGGAGTAATAGATATTATTGAGAATAGATTAATAGGAATGAAATCTAGAGGTGTTTATGAAACCCCTGGCGGCACTATTATTTTTGAAGCGCATAAAGCTTTAGAAAAACTTGTGCTCGATAGGAACACTATTAGTTTTAAAAAAACTATCTCTAATAAATATTCAGAATTGCTATATGATGGATTATGGTTCACACCTTTAAAAAAATCGCTAGATTCGTTTATTGAAGCTACTCAAGATAATGTTACTGGAGATATTGTATTATCTTTGTATAAAGGGAGTGTTAAGTCAATAGCTTCAAGATCGCCATACTCACTTTATTCAAAAGAATATGTTACCTTTGGTGAAGATAAAGTATTTAATCAATTTGATGCTGAAGGGTTCATAAATATATTTACTATACCATTAAAGCTTCAAGCAGAAATTGACATGCAAGAAGTGAATAAAAAAAATGACGTAGCAATATGAAGTTATGGGTTTTAGTCTGAATCTAATAAAAATTAGGGAGGGTGTGGTAAAATTAACATATGACTTTTAAAAAAGTTAGAATGAATTATATTGTATTTAAAAAAGGAGGCGTTTTAAGTGATAACAACTAAACAAGTTATTGAGAAAGCAGAAACATTTGGAGCTAATAATTATTGTCCAACCAAAGTAGTTTTTTCAAAAGCTGAAGGTGTATGGGTTACCGATCCAGAAGACAATATATACATGGATATGCTTAGTGCATATTCAGCGATTAGTCATGGGCATAGACATCCGAAGATTATTAAAGCTGCTAAAGACCAAATGGATAAAGTAACATTAACATCAAGAGCTTTTCACAACGAATTGCTTGGCGAATTTTATGAAAAACTTTCATCTTTAACTGGAAAGAACATGATTCTTCCGATGAATACTGGTTCAGAAGCAGTTGAAACAGCTTTAAAAGCGGCACGTCGTTGGGCTGTGGATGTTAAAGGTGTTGAAGATGGGAAACAAGAAATTATAGCTTGTAAAGGTAATTTTCATGGAAGAACACTTTCAATAATCTCAATGAGTTCTGAACCAGCTTATAGCAGAGGATATGGTCCTTTGACTCCAGGTTTTAAACTTATTGATTATGGTAATATTGAGCAACTTAAAAAGTCTATTACTAAAAATACTGCCGCTTTTATTATGGAGCCTATTCAAGGAGAAGGTGGAATTATCATTCCTCCTGAAAACTTTATGAGCGAAGCGAAAAAAATCTGTGACGAAAACAACGTACTATTAATTGCTGATGAAGTTCAAACAGGTCTTGCACGTACCGGTAAAATGTTTGCAAGTGAATTGTTTGGAGTAGAACCAGATATGTATATTCTTGGAAAAGCTTTAGGTGGTGGTGTATTCCCTGTATCAGCAGTCGCTGCAGATAAAAGCATACTTGGTGTATTTAATCCAGGTTCTCATGGGTCTACTTTTGGCGGTAATCCGTTAGGATGTGCTATTGCAATTGAAGCTATGAATATTATAGTGGAAGACAATTATGCTGACATGGCTAAAGAAAAAGGCGAATACTTCATGAATAGGCTTCGAGAAATAAACAATCCTAAAATTGTGGAAGTTAGAGGGTACGGGTTATTAATTGGCATGGAATTTAATCATAATGTAGAGAAACTATGTGATGAGTTAAAAGACGTAGGTGTTTTAGCATATGAGACACATGAAACAGTTATTCGTTTTGCTCCACCAATTATTATCACTAAAGATGAAATCGATTGGGCAATGGAAAGAATTGAAAAAGTATTAGGCAAGTAACATGGAAGAGGAATTGACCACTAACCTAGTGAATCGGTTCCTTTTTCCATTATGATTTTTTTGAAAAAGGGATTGACTAATTATACACCGACGTATATGATTATGAAAACTGCGCATTAAGATGTATCAAACAAAAATAAAACTATGTTTAGATATGAAAAATTATGTCCTTAAACATTGGATAAGAGGAGTGGAAATAGTGAAATTATGGGCAGGTAGATTTAAGGAAGAATCGTCTACTCTTTTTGATGAATTTAATGAATCTATAAGTTTTGATAAAAAGCTTTATAAAGAAGATATAAGAGGATCGATAGCACATTGTAAAATGTTAAATAAGATAAATATATTAACTGATAAGGAGTCTGAAAAGATACAAAATTGTCTAAAAAAGATAGAAAGTTTAATAGAGGAAGGTAAATTAGAATTTAGCATTGAAAATGAGGATATACACATGAATATAGAGTCTTTATTAATTGATGAAATAGGGGAGCTTGGTAAAAAACTCCATAGTGGTAGAAGTAGAAATGATCAAATTGCAATAGACTTACGTATGTTCTTGCTAGAGAAAACCAATTTAATTATGGATTGTATTCTAAGCTTATTAAATATATTGCTAAATATTTCTGAAAAAAACAAGAAAATCATTTTACCTGGTTATACTCATTTACAAAAAGCTCAACCAATAAGATTGTCGTTTTATTTTATGGCATATTTTCAGATGTTAAGAAGAGATTACGAGAGATTTGAAGATTCATTAAAAAGAACAAATTCTATGGTCTTAGGTTCTGGCGCCTTATCAGGTGTTCCGTATAAATTAGACAGAGAATTTTTAAGAGATGAACTTAATTTTTTATACATATCAGAAAATGCACTTGATTCAGTTAGCGATAGGGATTTTATTATAGAGTTTCAGTCAAACTCTTCCATATTAATGATGCACCTAAGTAGACTATCAGAAGAGATGATTTTATGGGCTACTAGCGAATTTAATTTTATTGAGATTTCTGACAAACATACTACAGGAAGTAGTATTATGCCTCAGAAAAAGAACCCAGATGTATTTGAATTAATAAGGGGGAAAACTGGGCGAGTCTATGGAAATTTAATATCTATTCTCACAGTTATGAAAGGATTGCCTTTAGCATATAATAAGGATATGCAAGAGGATAAAGAGTCACTATTTGATTCTGTTGTTACAGTAGAAAGAAGCTTGAAAATTCTTAGTGAAATGATGCCTGAAATAAAATTTAATTCACAAAGAATGTCAAACAGTTTAAAAAGTGGATTTTTAAATGCCACCGATATGGCTGATTATCTAGTATCAAAAGGAATGGAATTTAGAAATGCTCATAAATTAGTTGGGGAATTAGTGTCTTACTCTCTTGATAACAATAAGTCTTTAGAAGAATTAGAACTAAATGAACTAAAGGCTTTCTCAAAACTATTTGATGATGAAATCTATAATAGATTAAGTTTTGAAAATTCAATTGAATCTAAGATATCATTTGGTTCTAGTAGTATTGAAAATGTAGAGAAGTCTTTTTTATCCGCCAAAAAATTCTTTTTAGATAAAAGAAAATAGTTACTATAGCAATGAGGGGGTGCATTGCGATAGAATATCTATAAGTAGGCTCTTTCTCATATTGTGCGGATTTAGCGTTTAACCTTATTAATATGATACAATTTAATTTCCAATTATGATATACTTTTTCATAAGTGATTTACTTATGAATTGGAGGAATTAAAATGTTTAATCAAATAGATTTATTTACTAGTGCTCTTGGTTTACAAAACCCATGGAAAGTGATGGATGTAACATTTGATACTATTGAAAGTCGACTATATATTTACATTACTAGAATAAAAGGAAGCAAAGTAAATTGTCCTGTTTGTGGTAAAGAGTGCGCAGTTCACGATTCTAAAAAACGTACTTGGAGACACCTTAACTTCTTTCAATACAAAGCCTTCATTCATTGCAAAATTCCAAGGTGTAATTGCGTTGAGCACGGTGTAAAACAAGTTACTGTGCCTTGGACACGCGAAGGGTCTGGATTTACATTATTGTTTGAAGCTTTTGTTATGACGTTAGTTAGAAATATGCCAGTAAATGCAGTTGCAAAGATGATAGGTGTTTATAGTGACCGATTATGGCGAATTATTGACCACTACGTAGCAGTAGCTTATGAATCAATTGATTTTAGCAGTATTACCAATATTGGTATAGATAAAACTTCAAGTAAGCGCGGACATAATTACATAACAATTTTTGTTGACCTAGGCGAATCAAAAGTATTGTTTGCAACAGAAGAAAAAGGTGCATCAACCATTAAGTCTTTTAAAAGCGCACTTGAAAAACACGATGGTGCAGTCTCATCTATAAAAAATATAAGTTGCGATATGTCTCCGACCTTTATTAGTGGTGCTAAGACTAATTTCCCAAGTATGGTCTATTTGGTATGCGCGAATTTAAAGTTTAATTCGCCAATTGCCTTTGCTTAGGTATAATTGAATTCACATAATTAAAAAAAATATCCAACATCAAATCCACACAATATGAGAAAGAGCCACTAAAATATTAGAAGGGAGGTGCTACAGAGACATTTGATATTTCTGCAGACTTAATTGAACTCGCGAACACAGAAGTTGCAGTTGTCTGTGCTGGAATTAAATCAATTTTAGACATAGGATTAACACTAGAGTACTTAGAAACTCAAGGTGTTACAGTCCTTGGCTATAAATCGGATAACTTGCCAGCATTTTACCTTAGAGATAGTGGTTTCTCAATTGATGAGCGAGTGGATTCTCCAAAAGAAGTAGCGTACATAATGAATTCAAAGTGGTCAATGGACTTAAAAGGCGGAATTGTAATTGGAAATCCAGTACCAGAAGAATATGAAGAAAACAAAGAACAGATCACAAGAGCTATTGGTCAAGCCTTACGCGAACTGAAAGAAAATGATATCAAAGGCAAGGAATCAACACCATTCCTTCTTGCTAGAGTCAAAGACTTAACAGGTGGAGAAAGTTTAGAGACAAATATCCAACTTGTATACAATAATGCAAAAGTAGCGGCACAAATTGCAGTTGAGTACAACTTAATAACTTAACAATATAAATATTAGCTCTCTCTTATGTTATTTAGACAAGCAAACGCATAAGATATGATTTTCCACATCCTCTAGTCCCAGTTATAATCTTTATAGCTACTTATTCACCAAATAATTTATAATATTATTTTGAATAAAGGGAAAAATAATATTATGTAAAATTATCGAAAGTAAAGGATGATAAATGTGTATAAGCCTGGATACTTAAACTTATTATCAAATGGTGAATTAGAAAATAGAGTTAAGACCTTAAAACAAATGCTTAAAAATTGTGTTCTTTGTCCTCATCAATGTGGTGTAAACAGATTCAATGGAGAAATAGGTTATTGTAAAACCTTAGATAATTGTGTTATATCTGGAGCTCAACCGCATTTTGGTGAGGAAGAAGAATTGGTAGGAAAATATGGATCAGGCAGCATATTTTTTTCGTATTGTACCTTAAGGTGTGTATTTTGTCAAAATTATGAAATAAGCTACTGTGGAGAAGGTCAAATAGTAAGCACAAATCAACTCGCGGAAATGATGCTTTCCTTACAAAGTAAAGGATGTCATAATATTAATCTTGTTTCTCCAAGTCATATAGTGCCGCAGATAGTAGAAGCTATATTTATAGCATCTAAAAAAGGGCTGCATATACCCATAGTATATAATACAAATGGGTATGACTTAACTGATACACTTAGGTTGTTAGAGGGTATTGTAGATATTTATATGCCTGACATTAAATTTTCTGATAATCATACTGCATTAAAATACTTAAAAGTAAAAAACTATTATACATTTGCAAAAAACGCTGTAAGAGAGATGTATAAACAAGTTAAAGATTTAAAAACTGATGATAGAAACATCGCTTATAAAGGGCTTCTTGTTAGGCATCTAGTACTTCCGCAAAATTTAGCTGGAACAGAAAAAATAATACGGTTTATAGCTGATGACATATCTACAAATACCTATTTTAACATTATGGCTCAATACTACCCTGCTCATAGATCCTATACATTTGAAGAACTGAGTAGAAGAATATCAAGAGAGGAGTATCAGGTAGCAGTAGACTCAGCTAAATTAGCAGGATTAAAAAGATACAAATCTAGTATCTAATAAGGATAACTCGTCATTGAGTTCTCTTATAAAAGCGATGACCTCCTGAAAGATTATAATAAGACATTGGGTAAGACATTGGGGACGTTTCATCTGTCTTCTTTAATTGCTCGCTCAACTATTGTTTTCCCTATTCTTAATACTCTGCTTAATTGGCGTATGCTTACATGTTTATTATTATTATAAATTTCTCTAATCATTCTGTTTCTTTCATCTTTGGGCATTAAAACAATACTTTCCAAACTATTATCTAAATTGTATTCCTTATTGATTATCTTAGTTAAAACGCTATCGTTGTATTTTTTAACTAAATTATAATCTAGGCACTCATCACTATTTCTAGCATTCATGTAATTAGCAAAACTTTCCCAGTCTTTAAGATATTCTTTAATTACTTCACAATTAACAAAACACTTCTGTCCTTGATAATCGTGGCGTTACTTTTTATAACTACTCCATTTGTAATCTTCCGCTTTCTCTACCATTCCCGCTTTAACAGGATTTTGATGAATATACCTCAATACAGTTAACAAATAACATTCTGTTTCAACAGACTCACTCATATATCTGTTTTGAAATAAATGCCCTGTTCTTTCATGTTTATTATTATGCCACCTGACATATCCTACTGTAATGCGTTTAATACTTGTCCCAATTTCTTCATCTTCTTTTATTAACATATGTATATGATTGTCCATAAAACAATACCCAAATACTTCAAACTTCCCAACTACCATAGCTTTTTTTATCTTTTCTATAAATTTCATCCTATCTTCATTATCTAAAAAAATATTTCTTTTGTCGATTCCTCTAAGCATAATGTGGTATATTCCAGTACTACTTCTTTTTCTTGCTTGTCTTGGCATATTCAATCACTCCCAGCTGTAGTATTAGATAGTCTTTGGAATAAGACAAAAGAAACGTCCCTGATGTCTTATTTTGAGATAAGACAAGCGAAGCGTCCCTGATGTCTTATTTCTGCAAAAAGTTTCTTTGGTCTATATTTGTATGAAATCGCAGGGACAGGAACCTTGATTTCATTTAAAGAGTTTCGCTGAAAGTAAGAAATAATTCATTTCTAACTTTATTTAATTATAAAATCATAATTCTGCCATATTCTTTTCATATTATATCTATTATAGACGTTTATACTACAAAAATATTTAAGGAGGTTTTAAAAATGATGATGCTCATTTGGGTGCTCTTAGGATTTGGAATTTACTATCTTATTACCAATAAAGGGAATTTAAACGTTAACCTTAATGGTAATAGAACAGCGGAAGAGACTTTGAAGGAACGTTTTGTCAATGGTGAAATTGATGAGGAAACGTATAAGAAAATGAAAGCAACAATAAATCGTTAGGAGGGAAAATTATGATGTTTGGTAGAGGTTATTTTGTTAATAATGGATGTTTTGGGTATGGTTTTTTTAACACTGGATGGCATATGTTAATTACAATAGGTATTCTTTTGGTTATTGTTGCTGTGACATATTCACTTATCAAGAAAAGTAAGAAGTCTGCTTTAAATAATAGCTCATTAGAGTCATTAAAAATGAAGTATGTACAAGGTGAAATCACAGAAGAAGAGTATTTAAATAGGAAAAAAGTACTTAATAGAAAGTAGGTTAAATGATGAAAAATACAACAAGGGTAATATTAGGAATTGGTATAATATTTATGTTGTCTGGTATATTTGGTGAATTATTTTTGGGAAATCGTTTTGAATCAGAAGCTCAAAACTATACTTCTATTAACAGAAGAAATACCAATTATATGCACGGCAGTATGATGTTCAATCAGTACAACACTAACAGATTAAATACAGGTGAAAAAATCGATTTAGAAACATTAAAAGAAAGAGTTGTTAGGTATATTGAATATTATGATGAAGTTCTCGTAATTAGCGATATATTTGTTTATGAAGACAGTGATTATTACTTTTCTATCATGGAAGAAGAAACTGGTTTAGGTGCAATGGAGTTATTAGTGAATCCGTATACTGGTGCTGTTTACCCAGAGTTTGGACCTAACATGATGTGGAACCTAAAATACGGTATGCATAATAGAGTTGGTTATAGAATGATGGGTGGAAGAGGTATGATGGGTGGAAATAATTTCGGTAGTGATTATTTTTCTGCAAGTCAATATTTTGAAAGAAATTCTATAACTCTCAAAGACGCTCGTAATATTGCAAAAGATTATATTGAAATTAGTGCTTCGAAGAGTTACACTATACCTGAGGGTGGACATGAGTTTTATGGGTACTATACATTCCACATTCTAGAAAAAAATGAAACAGTAGGTATGCTAAGTGTAAATGGAATTACTGGTGATGTTTGGTATCATGATTGGCATGGCACAGTTTCAGAAGTTATTGATGACCATGAGAGTGAAGAAGATCATTAATAAGTAATTATATGGATTGAGTAAACGCGGTGATTTGATGAAATACAGACAGGTATAAATTGAGTCAGGCAATATATAATGTATTAACTAATGCATATAAGTTTACAAGAGATAACGGTTATGTTAAAATAAGTTATAATATGGATTCAGAAGACTTAGTTATTCGTATTGATGATAATGGTATTGGTATAGCTAAAGAGGAACTTGATAGGATATTTGAAGCATATTACCGAAGTAGTACTACTACTGATTTCTCTGGTGATGGAATAGGACTATATATAGCAAAAGAAAATTTGCACAAAATACATGGAACGATACAAGTGTCTTCAAATTTGAATGTTGGGAGTAGTTTTGTTATAACTATACCGAAAAACATCTCGAATTATTAATAAAAGTAGCTACTTCTTTACGGTAGCTACTTTTATAACGACTTGGGCGAAGCCTGACAAACTTCATCAAAATCTACCTTTAAACCTTAGTTTGGATTTTGATATAACGACTTAGGCAGAAACCTGCCCTCTTGTGGGGGAGGATGTTCGATTATTCAGCTCTTTTACTCAGGTTTTTTAGTATGTCAGAAAAAGGAATTCCCATTTCTTTGAGCATGACCATCATGTGATAGATAAAATCAGATGTCTCATATATGACTTCTTGTTTTGAATTGTTCTTAGCGGCAATGATTATTTCAGCCGATTCTTCACCGATTTTTTTTAGAATTTTATCTATGCCATTGTTAAAAAGATAATTAGTATAAGAACCTTCTTTAGGATTATCTTTCCGATCCGCTATGGTATTTTCCAAATCTAGGAGAGCTTTAAAAGAAGTTTGTTCCGGACCTTCGAGTAAGGTTCTGTAGAAGCAGGAGTAATTATTTGTATGGCAACTTGGCCCTTTAGGAATTACCGAAATTAAAAAGGTATCTTCGTCGCAGTCATATTTGATATTTATTACAGTTTGGTAATTACCTGATGTAGCACCTTTGTTCCATAATTCTTTTCTAGATCTGCTATAGAACCATGTGGTTTTTGTTTCCTTTGTTAACCTTAGGGACTCTTCGTTCATGTAGGCTAGCATTAAAACTTCCTTTGTGTAAAAATCCTGTACAATAGCAGGTATTAGTGTGTTTTCTTTAAACATTTAAACCCTCCTTATATTAATGTTATTTTGAGCAAGATACGCCTTAAGTTTAGGAATTTCAATCATATTATAGTGAAATACGGATGCAGCTAGGGCACCATCAACATAATCACCAGTAAGGATATCTTTAAAGTGCTCAAGTTTCCCTGCACCGCCAGATGCAATAATGGGGACACTAACAACACCGGCTATTGCTTTCATTAAGTCAATAGCATAACCTGATTGTACACCATCTTCATCAATTGCATTGATAACAAGTTCACCGGCACCCCGTTGTACACCTTCAATAGCCCATTGAATTGCATCTAAGCCAGTATTTTTTCTGCCGCCATTAACATATATTTTCCATTGGTTACCTACCGTTTTCACATCCAATGATAGAACAACACATTGGTTACCGAATTTATTTGATGCTTCATTGATTAGTTCAGGATTGTTAACAGCTGCAGAGTTTACAGATATTTTGTCAGCTCCAGCGAATAATGCGTTTGTAAAGTCGTTTATTGTACGAATGCCACCGCCTACAGTAAAAGGAATATCTATATTTTTTGCAATGTTTCTAACTGTATCTAGAAAAATATCTCTGCCCTCGTGAGTTGCTGATATATCATAGAATACCAATTCGTCAGCGCCGGAATCTCGATATTTTTTGGCTAATTCTACTGGATCAGCTAAAATTTTAATGTTTTTGAACTTCTTCCCCTTAACGACCATATTATTTTTAACATCTAGGCAGGGGATGATTCTTTTAGTTAGCATTCTACATCCCTCCTGCAATCTTCTAAATTAATCAATCCTTCATATAGTGCTTTGCCGATGATAGCACCATAAATATTACATGCACTGAGTGCTTTTAGATCATCTGAAGAACTCACACCTCCTGAGGCGATGATGTTAATGTCTGTTACACTGTTAAGTTTATTTGTTAGTTCAATATTTGCTCCTGCTAAAGCACCATCCTTAGATATGTCAGTATAGATTACTGTTTTTACATTGATATTTTCTAAGGCGGAAATGATATCAAAGATAGATTTATTAGTTGGTGTTTCCCATGCGTTTGAACAGAGCATAGTTCCTTGTGCATCTAAAGATACGGCTATGCGGTCACCAAATTGTTTAGTTAGCTTTTCTAGGAGTGAAAAATTTTCTATAGCAGAAGTGCCAAGGATTATGCGATCAACTCCTAAAGACAGAAGTGTTTCAGCAGTTTCAAAATTTCGAATACCACCGCCGACTTGAATCGGGATATTAACTTTTTCTAGAATTTCCTTTATGATGTCATAGTTTTTGAAGCTTCCTGAAAAAGCGCCGTCTAAATCGACGATATGAAGATATTTGGCACCTGTTTTCTCCCACATTTCAGCCACTTCCACTGGGTTGTCGGAGTAAACTGTAATATTTTCTTTTTTTCCGTAAAGCAATCTTACACATTGTTTGTTTTTAATATCTATTGCTGGAAATATTTTCATTATATTAACTCCTTTAAGTTTTTCAATAATTGTTGTCCTATTTCACCTGATTTTTCAGGGTGAAACTGCATCCCCACAATATTGTGTTTTCTAACGATTGCTGGGACTTTTACATCATATTCTGTATAACTTACCAGATCAGTTTCATCGAAATTCTTAAGGTAATATGAGTGAACGAAATACACAAAGGGATCACTTGGTAGCTTTTGATTAATTAAATCATTTTTCTGATGAAATAACTTATTCCAACCCATATGAGGTACTTTGAGTCGAGTTTTAAATGGTACGATAATACCTTTTAATAAACCTAGACCCTTTGTTTCCTCATTCTCATAGCTGGTTTCAAACAATAATTGCATACCTAAACATATGCCAACAATCGGCTTGCCACTGTTTGCGCGTTGTATTATCACTTCATCAAGACCTCGAGATTTTAGTTGATGCATAGCGGCATTAAAGGCACCAACACCAGGTAAAATAGCTAAGTCTGCTTGAAGAATTAGCACTGGATCATCTGTTAGAATAGGTTTAAGACCAATTCTTTCAAATCCATTTTTTACATTAAGAATGTTACCAACTCCATAATCTATAATTACTATCATAAAGAACCACCTTATATCCTTCCTTTTGTAGATGGCACTTTGGAATCAACAATTTTAATACCATCTTTAATACATAGGGCTATGCCTTTGAAAATACTTTCAATAATATGATGCGTGTTAATGCCGTATCTGACGTCTACGTGGAGGGTTATTTTTGCATTATTTGCAAAGGCAACTAAAAATTCTCTCAAACATTCTGTTTCAAATGCACCAACTTTCTCAGAAGGGAAGGTCATATTCATAACGGCATTTGGTCGACCGTTTATATCTAATGCAATCATGGTCAAAGTTTCATCCATAGGCATAAAAGTACTGCCAAAGCGACGGATGCCGCGACATTCACCGATTGCTTCTTGAAATGCTAATCCTAGACAAATTCCTACATCTTCTACAGTATGATGGTTATCAATTTCAATATCACCTTGGGCGTTGATATGCAAATCCATACCACTATGTTTAGCAAGTTGCTCTAGCATATGATCAAAAAAGTTAATCCCGGTTTTTATATCATATAGGCCTTGACCATCTAAATTTAATGATAATGAGATATCTGTTTCATATGTTTTTCTTGAAATTTTAGCTTGTCTGGACATTTGATAGAACCTCCTTGATGGTATTTATCACAATTTCATTGATTTCGCTTTTACCGATTGTTATTCTTAAAGTATTTCTTAAAATTTCAGAAGAAAATTTTCTGATGCCAATGTTTTTTTGTATAAGCTTACTTTGTATTTGATCTGCATAATCCGAATAAAAAAACAAGAAATTTCCATTGCTCTTATAGAGCTTAATCCCACTTAAACTATTTAAAATTGTTTCCATCCTGTCTCTTTCCTTGATAATTTCTAGGACTATTTGATGGATAGAAGCTTCTCTTGAAAGAGCAAGGACGGCTAATTTGCTAGAAAAGCTATTAATGTTATAAGGCATACGTACTCGATTTAAAAAGTCTATATTAGTTGTTGAACTAATGAGGTACCCAATTCTTAGTCCGGCTAGTCCGAAGGCTTTAGACAGAGTACGTAATACGATTAGGTTTGGATATTTCTGAATTTTATCTGCGATTGAAAGACCGCAAAATTCAAAATAAGCTTCATCAACTACAACAAATGCATCTGTGTTTTCAAGTGTTTTTTCAATATCTGATAAAGGAATTAATGATCCTGTTGGATTGTTTGGTGTACAAAGAAAAATTAATTTTGGTTTTTCAGCACAAGCAATTTTAATGATTTGATCGATGTCCACTGACATATCTTTCTTGGACGAAACTTCGATTACACTGGCATTGCTAATTTGTGCATTTAAGCTATATTGCGAGAACGTAGGTGTATGAATTAAAATTTTATCGCCAGGAGCAATCGTTGAGTCAAAAATAATTTTGATTAATTCGTCAGAGCCGTTACCACAAAGGATGCATTCTTCAGAAACATCGGAGTATTTACTGATTGCAGTTTTGAGCTCGTTTGAACTACCATCTGGGTAATGATTGAAATTTATCGACAATAGGGAACGAATATCATCTTCTGTAAATTGATTAGCAATATTGTATGGACTTTCATTTGCATCCAATCGGTTAAGCGAAGAAAGAGCTACAGGCTTATAAGGTTCTATTGCTCTAATATTTTCTTTGAAATATTTCATGATTTCACCTCTTCTTCAAATCTGATTTTTATAGCATTTGCATGGGCATACAAACCTTCAACTTCCGCAAAGTATGTGATTGAATTCTGTACTTTATCTAAAGCTTCCTTTGAATAGTAAATGAAACTAGGGCGCTTAATAAAATCATATACACCTAGAGGTGAAGCATATCTAGCAGTGCCTGAGGTTGGTAACGTATGATTGGCACCAGCATAATAGTCCCCTAAAGGTTCGGGTGAATATGCACCGAGGAAGATTGACCCTGCATTAACAATTTTACTTAACTGGTCTTGTGGTTCAGCTATCATCAACTCTAAATGCTCAGGAGCAATCTTGTTGCAAACTGCAATACCTATATCTAAATCTGGAACGATAAAACAATAAGCGTTGTTTTGCAAAGCACTTGTTATAATATTTTTTCTTGGTAGTTTAGAGGTTTGAATCTCTAATTGCTTAATTACTTGTAAGGCTAATTTTTCTGATGTTGTGACAAGAAAGATTCTAGCCATTTCATCATGTTCTGCTTGTGAAAGTAAATCTGCTGCTACAAAAGCAGGTGAAGCTGTCTCATCAGCCAATATACATATTTCACTTGGTCCAGCAATCATATCAATACCTACTTGTCCAAAAACCAGTTTCTTTGCGGTTGCTACATATACATTACCAGGACCGACTATCTTGTCGACTTTATCAACGGTTTCCGTGCCATAAGCTACTGCAGCTATGCCTTGAGCGCCTCCAACTTTTAAAACTCTACTTATGCCAAGCTCTCTTGCTGCATAAAGAACATTTGCATTAACTTTACCATCTTTGTTAGGGGGCGTAACTATTGTGATTTCTTTGACACCAGCTATTTGGGCTGGAATTATATTCATAAGTACACTTGAAGGATAAGTAGCTTTTCCTCCTGGCACATAAACGGCAACTTTTTCAATTGGTCGGACTAATTGACCAAGGACAATGTTTCCTTTTGTAATTTTCCAGTCTGAAGGCAATTGTTTTTTATGAAATTCTTCAATATTTGATTTTACCTCAGCAATGATGTTTTTGAATTTTTCTGGTATTATTGATATTGCCTCTTCGAATTCCCCATTTGAAACCCAAATATCATCTAATTGGACTTGATCAAACTCATTTGTATATTTAACAAGTGCCAAATCTCCTCTTGCAATTACTTCTGCTATAATATTTTTTACGGATGTTTCTATTGAAGCATTTTGTTCTAAATTTTCATATTCAACTGATTTTAACAGTGGGTCATTTATGTTATTAATTTTGCTTATCTTCATAAGTTCGCCTCCAATGAATTAATGATTGGTTTAATTTTTGTATATTTTGTTTTAAAATGTACCTTATTTACAATAACCTTACTACTTATGTCATGTATATTTTCAAGAACTACCAGATTGTTCTCGCGTAGGGTAGTACCAGTTTCTACAATGTCTACGATAACGTCTGACAAGCCGATTAAGGGTGCTAATTCAACAGAACCATTCAATGCGACTATTTCATGTGGGATGCCCAATGAAGCAAAATAGTGTTCAGTCATACGAGGATATTTTGTAGCAATTTTAAGGAAATTCTTTGACTTAAAATCAAAATTCTCATATCCTGCGACCGCGAGCTTGCATTTTCCGATGTTCAAGCTAAGAATTTCATAAACATCGCAATCGGATTCGTCGAGGATATCTTTGCCTACAATACCCATATCAACAACACCGGCATCAACGTAGACTGGTATGTCTTGACCTTTCATCAAGATGATTTGAAGTTTGTGGTTGTTGCTTTCAAGAATCAGTTTTCTTGTGGTTTTAATATCTTCAGCGAACTCGTAACCGCATTTTGCAAGGGATTTTATTGCTTGCCTAGCTACTCTTCCTTTGCTGATAGCTATAGTTATCATAGGCATTTGCCTCCTTTAGGTTGTTGAAATCAATGGCAAAACCGCAAGCTGAAAGCTGAGAGTTAAAGTTGCTCATCAGTTTGTCATAGCGACCGCCTTGTAGAATAATTTTGCTGTGTTCGCTAACGTAGCCTTTAAAAATAATACCTGAATAGTAGCGGTAAGTATTTGTAAAGCCCATGTCAATCATCATGTATTCCCCTAAAGCTTCAGCATCAACATACTCATAAATTTTTTCAAGTCTTGAGATTGCTGTTAATGCATCTTCGTTGAGAGCTATTTCCTTTGCTTTAGCGATTGATTGTCTAAAAGGTCCGAAAATCTGCGGAATCTTACAGATCTTTTTCTTTTGATCTTCCGGTAGTCCTAAGTTGTTCAGTGTTGAAGACAGCTCAAAGGTGTTTTTCTCTTCAATCAATGATATTATTTTGTCGGTGGAAGTTTTAGGCAGGTCTTTGAGCATTGCTTGAATGAATTCAACTGAGCCTAAATCAATTTTGAAACCTTTTATACCAAGATTTTTTAAAGATTGAATTGCCATTAGTACTAGTTCGCTATCTGTTTCTGGCGTATTGACATTATAATTCTCAACGCCCCACACAGTGCTTTCTTCTATTTTTCTTTTAGCGTTTGTAAAAACTGTTTTTGATAGGTAAGCTACTTTTCTTTTGGCTGGCATGTACATTGGGTTTTTTGAAAAAATTTGTGATAATGTCAATGTACAGTCAAAATTCATTACTTGGACAATACCGTCTGCATCCACAAATTTGACTATGCTTCTTTTGGTGTAGTATTCAATATCAATTAACTCACTGAAATTGATCAATGTTGGTATTTGAATATTTTCATAATTATTTTCCTTAGAAAGTTCGGTTAACGCATTCATATCATTTGTTGATAAATTAAAGTAATTCATATTATTCCTCCTCAAAAAATTAAAAATCCCTGTAAAAGCAAACTTGAAGTTTGCCTCTACAGGGATATGGATCTATATTAAACCATGTCTTCTTAGATGCAAACTCAATTTGTAAACCAAATCAGAGCCTGCATCGAAAATTAACGATACATACTCTCTAAGAATGATGATGATGATGAAGTTGTGCAGCTGCATTAATTTTAGTTGTTTGTAACATAGTAATCACCTTTACCTTGATTTTTTCGAATTATAACATAGGTGAACTAGGTCTGTCAAGAGAAAAAATCAAAAAAATTTTGAGAGAGTTAAATCTGCAAAAGAGGATGATAGATTGAGAAATAATGGCGATCAGTAATGAGATCAGAAACAAGCATTAAGTGTTATGCGAAATCGTGAGATTTATTTGCAAATTTCTGTTTCTATACGCGTGGAAGTATACAGTTATATTTTTTCCATTTATTAATATGGAGTTTTTTTAGGCACCAAGCTTAAAACTGCAAGTACGTCACCTTGGGTCATATAGGCATACTGTAACTTTGATAACTGCTCGTATTAATGGCATTAGTAAGTAATATGCTATAAAGTTCTTTTGAGGATAAATTTGAAGATAGACAAAAATTCAGTACGTCGGTAATTCTGACGTACTGAATCAAATGTAAAGGATACAATATTAGTTACAGAAGAGAGAGTTTGGGAATTGTTAGTTGTTGGATAAATTGAAAGCTTTGGCGATTTCTTCGATTAAAGAATAGGAATCTTCATTGTTTACAATAAAGGAAATACTGATTTCAGAGGTAGTTACCTGCTTAAAATGAATGCCGAGGTTATCAAATATATTAAATAATTTTGAAGCAACACCCGACTGATCAATCATGCCAATGCCAACCACAGAAATCTTTGTCATATTCTCGTCAACATAAAGTTTATGGGTATGATAATCCTTTAATACGGATTTCAAACTATCTACGTCTAAAGAAGGAGTAGATAAAGATACATTAATCTTTCCATCAATTGGTGCGGTTTGACTAATCATATCAATATTGATTTCACCTTCAGACAAGAGATTAAAAATTTTATATATATCTCCTGATTGATAAAGCACATCTGAAATAGTTACCATTGCAACATTGTGCTCTGTAGCTAAGCCTGTTATTATTTTTTTTTCCATAAGTTGATCCTCATCCTTTATAATTGTGCCTATTATTCCAGTTACGCTATTTCCAATATGAATTGGAACATTAAATATTTTACCCATTTCAACGGAACGCATTTCCATAACTTTAGCACCTAGATTAGAAAGTTCCATCATTTCTTCGTAGCTAATCTCGCTTAATAATTGCGCATTCTTATATTTTTTAGGGTCGATGGCATAAATTCCGTCTACGTCAGTATATATTTCACATATACTTTGAAGCTTAGCTGCTAAAGCAACTGCTGTGGTGTCTGAACCGCCACGACCGAGAGTCGTTATATCTCCATTTTCAGTTATACCTTGAAATCCAGCTACAATGACAATCTTTTTTTCTTGAAGGTATTTTTTAATTTTACTAATGTCTATATCAGCAATTTTTCCTTTGTTATAATCACTACTTGTAACAATACCTGCTTGATAACCCGTTAGAGAAATGCTGTCATAACCTAATGATTTAAAAATGATGCTTATTAGAGACACAGATACCTGTTCGCCTGTAGATATAAGCATATCTAATTCTCTTTTGTCTGGATTTTCAGTAATAGCCTTTGCCATTTCCACTAAATGATCTGTGGTTTTCCCCATTGCAGAAATTACCAAAACGATTGAATGCCCTTCATCGTATAGTTTTATGACTCGATTTACAATATTTTTCATTTTTTTTATGTTTTCTACGGAGGTTCCGCCGTATTTCTGTACAATTATTTTTTTCATTATTCTCTCCTAAACATCTAATTTTAGTAAATCTTCATAGGTTTCTCTTCTAGTAGTTAAGTAATGTTTTTTGCCGCTTATAAATAGAACAGCTGGTTTAAGGGCTTTGTTGTAATTACTAGCCATGGAGTAGTTATAGGCACCAGTGCTTAAAACTGCAAGGACGTCGCCTTTTTCAACATAAGACAGTAGTGCATCTTCGACAATTACATCTCCAGATTCGCATATTTTTCCTGCGACAGAGTAAGTTCTTTTAAAGGGTGAGTAACATCTGTTTGCTACTAATACTTCATAATGTGCACCATAAAGCACATATCTTGGATTGTCAGTCATGCCACCATCAACAAATACATAAGTCTTATCTCCCGTCGTTTTTTTAATGCTTCCAACTGAATAGAGGGTAGCTGCAAAATTTCCTACTAAACTTCTTCCAGGTTCAATCAATATTTTTTTGATTATTCCTTCAGGATCAATTTCCGTTAAAGTCTTTTCCAATAGTTTCGCACTAGACTTAATGTCGATGAAATCATCTGTCTTAGAATAGTAAATACCAAATCCCCCGCCGAGATTAAGTGTAGATATATTTAGCTGGTGTTTCTCATTCATTTCTTTTGTGAATTTGAAAAGCACCTTCAAAGTTTTCAGATAAGGGCGAACATCATAGATTTGGGACCCAATATGGGCATGAAAACCCATAAGGCGCATATTATCTCTTGAAGAAATATCCGAAAGGATTTTTTGAAGCTCTTTACTATGGATAGAGATACCAAATTTCGATTCCACATGGGAGGTCRTAATAAATTTATGGGTATGAGCCTCAATTCCGGTATTGAGTCTTATAAACACATCGATAGATCTATTACTATTTTTTAAAAGATCTTTTATGAGGTGATATTCATCTGCATGATCGATGATGAAGTTTTTTACACCACTTTCAAGGGCGTAAATGATTTCTTCTTTTGTTTTGTTGTTTCCGTGAAAATGCAATCGCTCCGGTGGAAATCCATTTTTTATTGCTATATAAATTTCTCCACCAGACACAACATCTAAAGACAAACCTGCTTGCTTAATAAATTGAACAAAAGAGCTATTTAAAAATGCTTTCGATGCGTAAATAATTTCAACAGAAATATTATTCCACTTAAAAGAAGACTTATATGACTCTATTTTCTCTTTGATACCATCTAAATCATAGACAACGAGAGGCGTGCCATATTTTTTCGCAAGCGAATGAAGATTGTGATTACCAATATATAAGTATCCATCATCTTTTATGTTAAGGGTTCCAAATAATTTGCTCATAAATTCTCCTTACTACTTTATAGATTGTCGACTATTCATTTTCTAAGATAATATCAGTTAACATTTTTTTTGTCAACATAAAATAAGTTAAAATTGAAGAAATAGTGATTAAATCGTTACTGTTCAGAGGTAAAATATATATTTATAATATTTGGGATAAAAATCAACTAATGCTATAATGTATTTAGAAGCTGATATTCAAAAAAATTTGAGGAGTATGGCGATGATTAAAAGATATGAAGGAACTGGCAGGATGAGTCGAGTGGTCAAGCATAATAACACTATACACTTATGTGGTCAAACAGAAGGTAAGTTTGACACTGCCGAATTACAAACTAAAAGTATATTAAAGAAAATTGAAGACTTACTTACTAAGTATAGCTCTGATAAAAAACATATTTTATCAGTTACAATTTATCTTAGCGATATGTCTTTTCTCGAAGAAATGAACAAAGTGTGGGACACGTGGGTTGTTGATGGAGATATTGAAAAAGTTGTGGAAGCTTTGAAAAAACCAAAAAATCTAGCCTTGCAATTAAATTCTTTGAATAATAGCTCGGTGTCTAATTTTAGTTAAAAAATCGGCGTAAGATAATACATAAGGCGGATGATGATGAATCAATATAAATCGGTATTAGAGTTTAGCAAAACAGAATACGTAGTAGAAAAATCAAAATTTATTTCTCATGTTAAACCTGTTTCTAATGAAGAAGAAGCTCTTGAGTTTATTGAGTGGATAAAAAAAGAGTATCGAAAAGCAAATCATAACGTTCAAATATATTCGATTAAAGATAAAGTACAGAAGTATTCAGATGATGGTGAACCTAGCAAAACTGCAGGATTTCCAGTGTTAGAAATGTTAAAAAACGAGAACATAACTAATGTCGTTATAGTGATAACGAGATATTTTGGAGGTATAAAGTTAGGAAAAGGCGGACTCATTCGAGCTTACACTAAAAGTGCGAAACTTGGTTTGCAAGAATCTAAAGTAATAAATTATATTGAAGTGAAGAAAATTAGTTTAACATATGAATATACACTTCATGGGAAAATTGAGAATTTTGTTATGAATGAAAAAGATGTGCATGAAATTAATACCGAGTTCTATGAGAATGTAAAAAAAGAAATATACGTAACAATAGATAGAATAGAGGATTTCGAGAAATTACTAGTTGACCTTTCGAATAATGCAATTAAAACTGAGTAACACAAACAACAAACCTGGTGCTGAGTCTTTTTTGTATAGCATTTTGGATTGTCTTAATGTTAATCGCTTGAATTATGTTGTTATAGCC
>NVVX01000013.1 GCA_002733545.1 Alkaliphilus sp. | reverse complement strand
TAGAAGCGACTTCGATTTTGCTTGAAGGATTAAACAATCTACCTAATACTTGATAGAACATCATATCACTGAAATTATACTCTTGTTTATAACCTTTTGTTAACTTAGTAAAAAAGCTGGGCAGCTTCAATTGCTTGAAGATTTCTAAGTACGGAAGATAACCAATGTTTTTATGATTAAGAGTAAGACTATCCTTACTCACAGATAAAATAAAGTCCTCAAAATTTTTAAAGCCCTTAGCAGAGTTCTCAAATGCTATCATCTCTTTTAAATCAGCCTCTGCTTTTGATAAAGCCTTTTTACCTTCAATAGAGTTTAAATCATGAGTACCATAACTTGTAACCATTATTTTTTTTGCTTTTTTCGTTTCGGGATCTCGAATACTTTTGGAAATAGAAATATAGTATTTACCATATTTATTCTTAGATTTACTAATATACATATGTAAGCCCTCCATATAACCATTATATAACACATCTCTACTCAATACAAGTGCGGAGTAGTGATGATAAAAAAAAGAATGAGAAATGTTGAAATATCAACATTTACTCATATTTCACAAGAAATTTATGTTCTGAAGTCAGGTTTTATTAAGATTATTTCTATTTTTAGAAATTTTATACCAAATATTTTAGCCTAACTTCCCTGTGAAATCGTAAGCCTCAAATGTGATTCGTGTTCCTCAGACCGGAAATTCGCCTCCAGCTTCCTTCAGATTCCACCTCGCGGTGGACACCCTTGCTCTTGGCTAACACCTATATCATACTACTCTTCTTTAGAAAAAGCAGAAATTATCCATTCCCACCCTGTAATCGATTGGACAATTTTATGATTATTTTCTAAAAATAACAACCCTTCACATAAGGAATCCGTAACAGCAGATAGCGTTTTAAAAAAATTATTTTTAAAGAATTTTTCTCTTAGTTCATCCCAAATCATCTCAATTGGGTTAAGTTCTGGGGTATACGGCAACAAGGGGTATAACCTTATGTTTTCTGGAATTATTAGTCCTTTAGATTTATGCCATGATGCATTATCTACAACCATCAGAATAATGTCATCTGGATAACGACTTGCCACCTCGGCTAGGAAAAATATTCATACAAGCTGTGTTAGTTTTGGGTAAAACTAAAGACACCATTGCTCCATCCAGTGGAGAAATAGCACCATACGCATACACATATTCACGCACTCTTAGACAAGGCACAACGGGCCTTACTCCATTTCCACACCAGCATGCTCTGGGTTTATTTATTCTTCCGAAGCCAGCTTCGTCTTGATACATTAATCTAAAATTTTTACCTTCTTGTCCTGATGCAAAATTTACCATTTTATTTATCTCGTCAGTCATTTTTTTTATAGGCATCTATTTTTTCGATGCTCGCTTTCTTAGGGTGCTGACTTCTTGGCATTAATTTACGCCATCCATGCCTTTTTAGCATTTTATATACAACTGAGTTTGCAACAGGTCTACCAATTAATTTTTCATAGGCTTTAATAATCTCTTTAACTTCAACTATTTTACCAGCCTCAGCTTCTTTTATAAAAGCAGCTAAGAGTTCTTCTTCTTGTTCAACAGAAAAGTTTCTACGATTTCCAGTTTGTTTCTTTGCTCTAATTCCATCTAATCCGCAATTGTTATATTTACTAATAATCTGATCAATAAAAGACACACTAAACCCTACGATTTCTGAAATTTCTTTAGAAGCAACGCCTTTTAAAATTCTCAATTTTAAACATAATAATCTTTTTTGTTCTTTCCTATCTTTACATTTCTTATAATGTTTTGCTATTACTATCTTTTCTTTTTCACTATATTTTTTCTGTGGTCTTGCCATATAATATCACCAGCCCTCTGGTTATATTATACCACAATTTCTTCGTTTTCTAAATAGGATTAGTATCACCTTCGGCGTTCGGGACTTTCACCCTATAGATTACTCCCATGTTGGGCACACCCCTATAGATTGCGCCCATGCTGGGCACACCATAAAAACCCCACAACATTATTCGTTGTGAGGCTTCAAATTGGCACACCCTGAGGGACTTGAACCCCAACCTACTGGTTCGAAGCCAGGCACTCTATCCAGCCTGAGCTATGACCATAAACATGTTTTTAGGCTACCCTCATATTAGGAGCTTAAAGGCTTTTCCTAAATCAACTTGTATTTTTAACGATAATTTCGGGCGTCATCAAATCCGCGTCTCACAGGTATTTTGTCTTCTTCACCATCAGGACCTCTGCCTGTTACAAGCCCGACTACATCTCCACCAAGTAATAACATGTCTTTACTAAATAACAATTGACCTGTAAATCCATAATTATAGTTTCCTATATACGCAGAGTCTTTCACCTCAAAACCAGAAGTGAAAAAATAGCATTCGAACTTTTTGTACCAAGGTCTATAGTACGGTTGAACTTTATAATCCCAATCGCCACCTGGTTGCACTTTCCCAACCCAGTAGCCCACTGCAAACCAAAACGCATCGCCACCTCCAAACGTCTGAGCTGTTAGCGCAGCCTCAAAAATATTTTCGAGATCATTCCTATTGGCGGTAACTAACAACTTGACATTCACACTTGGATGACCCGACTCAATCTGCATCGGGCAAAAAAAATCATCGTAGGAAAGTATGTTTTGTGGTTTTTGTACTGCTTGTCGATATAATTTCTTTTTTACTTCTTCGTGTGTCATTACAAGAAGTTGAAATTCTGCATCAAAAGACATAACCTCTTTTTCTACAGCATAATTCAATTTGTCTATACTAACAAGATATTCATTAAACAATGCTTCACTTACTCCTAATTCTATAGCGCTACTATCAATTATTATTTGCCCTTTTTCATTAAAACTTGCCAATCCACGATTTACAATTAACTTATGTACTTGGACTGGACTAGTAATGTTAGTATCCTGAGCGAATACTGAGTCCCATGATATTGCGCCAATTATAAACAAACTAAAAATTAGAATTATTGATACACTTTTTCTACTCATATTTTCATCTCCCTATATTATGAGTAATAGCGCTATTTTTACAATCTCAGTTTAAATTACAAGTGTGTTCCCTCTGGCGCGGAAGTTTTGTATGCCTTTTTAACTCTCTTCTAAAATCGTATATATCCCTATCAACGTCCAAAGTTTCTCTTCCAATTATAACCTTACTGTTATTCATCCATTCAACGTATGGATCATAATCATAATTGTTAAAATAAATTGTTTTGCTTTCCCCTGTATCTACATTATAAACTGCAGCTCTTGCCGCTCTAAAATGTAGTCCCAAATGAAATCCTGAGTAATTGTAAGTAGAAATTTGCAACTCTCCATTAGGAGAGGATACCATTTGATTCAAATAACCTTTTGGTAAAAACTCTATATTGCAATAAATATTGTAATAATATAGCGATAGCAATACAACACTAAGAAGAAATAAAACCCAATGATTTTTGTTTGCTATATGGGTTCTGTTTGCAAAACCAAATATAACTTTAGCTACCAAAATGAACAAACTTGCAATCGTTGCAAATAATATCAGAAATGCAAAATACATAATTATGATAAATAGTGTATTACTCATAAATCCCACCTTTCTTCTTATAAATAGCCACTTGTAATCGGATTACTAACTCTAAACTAGAGAATTTTTCAAAGCTGTTACTTTGCAAATTATTTCATCATATAATTTTTAATAAATCACCTCTCATTAATCGCTCTTTGTGCGTTTAGCGTAACTCTAAACGCACTCCCTATTAATAAGAGAGGGGCTAAATCTAAAACTCAACTTCCTTCTGGCAATATCATTTGTCATGCTGGACTTGCCATGCACAAAGATGGTCGTCAGTATTTCCCAGACTATGTTAAACAAAAATTCTGTTGTCCTTTTAGACTATCATAAACACTCTGTTGACATAGATTTTTTTACCGCGCTAATTTCTAGGGTATTATGCTCTTCTCTATCACTCTTTTATCGTAGTTCTCCTACGCGTATCTTTATACTACAATGGTGCTTCGACTTTGTTTGCTTATATTATATCATCTCTTTTCTTGCTTTTCTACAACAACCGTTCGTCATATTCTGACATACATCGACAAATCGCTCCAAAATAAAAAATGAAAAATTTTGCGTTTTTAATACTGGAAATGCTAAAAATCCACACAACATAAGAAAGAGCCAATTATTTTTGTAGTCTGATTATCTCCAACTCATTATAATGCAAACTATCATTCTTAACTAATTTAATTTTTATTTTTACTCTATTTTCTAGTTCTTCAATAAGTTGAAATTCTTCCTTAATGCCATCAACAGCATTAGGGTGCATTTTAATCTCTAAAGATTTACAGTTTGTATGATTAATTATTCTTCTTACTTCTTTTTCAATTTTATTTAGAAAAAATTGTTCCGAGTAAACTCTCCCAGAGCCATTGCAAGAAACGCATTTCTTCTTCAATGTTGCTTCTAGTTTTTTTCTCGTTTTCTTCCTTGTAAGTTCCACTAAACCTAACTTTGTCATTCCGACAATTTTCGTTTTAGTCCTATCTTTTTTCAACTCTTTATCTAAAGCTTTTATCACTTCATACCTATGTTTTCTTGTACCCATATCAATAAAATCTACAATTATTATCCCACCTATATCTCTTAGCCTTAGTTGTTTTGCAATTTCAGCTGCTGAATCAATATTTATTTTGTAAACTGTATCTTCTAAATTTGTATTTCCAACGTACTTTCCTGTATTTACATCTATTACTGTCAATGCTTCAGTTGAGTCAATTACAATATAGCCTCCACTATCTAGCCAAATTTTTCTGTTTAGACTCCTTGTAATTTGCACCTCAATATCATACTCATCAAATATATCAGTTTCACCTGCATAGTGAATAATACGATCATTTAAATGCGGAGAAATAAGCTCTATTAAGTCTTTTCCTAAACTAAAGGTCTCATAATCATTTATTACAAATTCATGCATTTCCTTGTTAAAAATATCTCTAATTGTTTTGCTCACTAAATCAAAGTCTTTGTAAATAAGCTGAGGCGCATAAACTGATTTTTTCTTTTTATCAATTTTTTGCCATAATCTAAGCAGGAACTTAATGTCATCTTTAAAATCACCTATATCTCTCCCCTTAGCTAATGTTCTAATTATGACACCCATGTTCGCAGGTTTTATCTCTTCAATTTCTAACTTTAATCTTTCTCTTTCTTTCTCATTGCCTATTTTTCTTGATATTCCTATGCCTCTGTTAAATGGTGCAAGTACTAGGTATCTTCCAGGCAAAGTAATGTTAGTAGTTAGTCTCGCCCCTTTTGAGCCTATTGGTTCTTTGATTATTTGCACAAGTATTTCTTGACCCATTTTCAAAAGATCACTAATGCATTTTGGACCATCATTGTCTAGTTCTGAGTTATCATATTTTTCGTCAATTACCTCCTTAACATATAAAAAACAATTTTTATCTAACCCCACATCTACGAAAGCAGCCTGCATTCCCGGAAGAACATTTATCACTCTTCCCATATAAACATTCCCAAGTATCCTCTTGCTTCCCTTTCTTGCAATATACAGTTCTACTAACTCACTATTTTCAAGTATTGCTAACCTTGTTTCGGTAATTCCAACATCAACAACTATTTGATTCATTCTTCCAGCTCCTTACTTACCCCTATGTAGCGACATCCATGAGGGACACGTACTGTTTCTCCTGTTTTTTAAGTAGCTCTAGCCTTGCAACTTTAACACTGTCTTCAACAATTGAAACTCCTGTCATTTCATTTAACTTTGTAATTACTACTTCTGGTTTTAAATTATTTTCGCTTCCAGCAGCTAAAATCATTTTCATAATTACTTTTTTTTCTGCTAACGAAAGTACTTCAATATTACATATTGATTGTCTAATATCTACTTCGATGATTTTTTTATATCTCTTCCCTTTATTTTTTTTCTTTCTTTCTTTTCTATAGATAATTTCATCCTGTTTCAAAAATTCATCTATTTCTTTTTCAATATTTTCTTTATTCATTCTTTTTTCTAATTTAATTTCAATAGCGTAAACTGATCTAGCAACAATACTCATTAACGATTTTTCAGATTTGTCAATATACTTACATGCTAATATGCATAGTCCTTTGGGAAGAGTAGCATTTACAGTCTTCATAAACAATTCCACTTCAATTTCTCTATCTAATTGGATATCCATGTACTCAGCATCGCTTGCAACTCCAATTCCTAATGCAGTTGCAAATGACATAATAGGATGAGGATTAAACCCTTGACTATATGCAATAGGTACATTTGCTCTTCTCATAGCTCTTCCAAAAAATTTGACTAAATCTAGATGAGAAATATAAACCATATCATCTTTCTTAGAAAATCTACATCTAATCCTTAACATTAGCAATCTCCTCCTTTGTAGTCAGCAGTAATGCCGCAAGCACTACATAGTTCTCTGCAATCAGGAGTTATTTGTTCTTTCTTAGCTCTTTCATTCTCTCTTCTTAAAAACTCTTTGCTTACCCCAATATCAATATGATCCCATGGTAAACTTTCGCTGTACTCTCTTTGTCTTATATAGAACGCTGGATCAATCTTGCTTTCTTCAAAAGCATCCATCCATTTTTCAAAATCAAAATGCTCTCTCCACCCATCAAATTTACATCCTTTTTTAACAGCTGCTTCTATTACTTTTGCTAATTTTCTATCTCCTCTTGCAAAAACTCCCTCTAAAAAGCTTGTTTTTACGTCGTGATAATTAAAAGTAATATGTCTATGATTGATTAGCTGTTTTAATAGTTGCTGTTTTTGTACAGTTTTATCCATATCGTCTTGAGCTTCCCACTGAAAAGGTGTGAATGGTTTAGGTATAAAAGTTGATGCACTAAGTGTTACTTTTAAGCCTTTACCACGCTTTTCTTTATCAACTTTACGGTATTCTGCTGCCACTTTAAATCCTAAATCTCTAATCGCTTCTACATCTTCCATGCTCTCAGTAGGCAGACCAATCATAAAATACAATTTCACTGTGCTCCATCCAAGCTCAAAAGCATTCCTTACTGCATCTATTAAATCTTCTTCCGTTACTCCTTTATTAATTACATCTCTTAGTCTTTGGCTTCCAGCTTCAGGCGCAAACGTTAGACCCGTTTTTCTCACTTTTTGTATTTCCTTAATTATTTCAAAAGTAATATTATCTAGTCTTAGTGATGGTAGTGAAATTCCAACTCTATCTTCTTCATGATTTTCAATCAATTTGCTAACTAGTTCTTGTAGTGACGTATAGTCACTTGAACTTAGCGAAGAAAGTGAAATTTCTTCATATCCAGTGCTTGACAATAGTTTTCCAGCAAGTTCACATAATCTATCGACAGATTTTTCTCGTACTGGTCTGTATATCATACCTGCTTGACAAAATCTACAGCCCCTACTACAACCTCGAAAAATTTCTAACATTACTCTATTATGCACTATGTTCACATATGGAACAATTAATTTATCGGGATAAAAAACATTTTCTAAATCGACAATTATCCTTTTATTAACTACATTAGGGGCATGTTCATTTACGGAATAAACTTTTTCAATCTTTCCGTCACTGAAGTAATCTACTTCATAAAAAGATGGTATATATACTCCTTTAAATGAGGCAATTTTTTCTAAAAACTTTTGCTTGCTATATCCTCTTCTTTTGTGATTTTTGTAAATTTCCAAGACTTCAACTATTACTTCTTCTGCCTCACCTAAAATAACAATATCAACAAAATCAGCAATCGGTTCACAATTATATGCGCATGGTCCTCCAACAATTACCAGCGGGTCCTTTTCACTTCTATCACTACTGTATATAGGAACTCCGGCTAAATCAAGCATATTTAATATGTTTGTATAGCTTAATTCGTACTGCAGAGTAAAACCTAAAAAATCGAAGTTTTTTAAAACATCTCGACTTTCCAAAGCAAAAAGAGCTAATTTTTTTTCTCTCATCAATTTTTCCAAATCACTAGCTGGCGCAAACACTCTCTCACAAAACACATCTTCTATTGTATTAATTAAGTGATACAAAATTTGAGTCCCTAAGTGGCTCATTCCAATTTCATAAATATCAGGAAAACAGGTACAGTACCTTATAGTGTCATCATTAACCACCTTATGAATACTGTTTATTTCACTACCTAAGTACTGCCCTGGTTTTTCTACTTTACACAATAAATCATCTATCTTTTCTTTTTGCACTTTTTATCCTCCGTTTCACTTCTATCTAAATATTATTCTATATTATCATACCATATTAGCAAATCTATGATTTGAAAAAAAAAATCAAAACCACTCAAATTAGTTGTTTTTCATTGTGAATTATCTCTGCCACACCTCTTATAGTAATGTTACCACCATACTTAGATATAGTATTCAAAATTTCGCTTTCTGTTATATGTGCTAATAATTTACCTTCGGAATCTAGGACAGTTACAAGGTGGTATTTTTTTGACGAAAATCGGCCAATTATCTCTCCTGCTTTCACACTATCTACAACAGTTAAATGTTTTGCATTCATAATTCCTTTTTCTATAAGCATAGTTTTTTTCATCAAAACTTCTCTAAACATCAAATAATTAACTGTTTTCTTTTCGCAATTCGTCGTTCTATACAAAAATAACGATAGAACAATTACGTACAAGTATTCTACTTCATACATTATAGTCATATATATCCCTATCAAAAAAATGAATACCGCTATTATTTTGCCCAATTTAACAGCAATCAATGTTGCCTCCTTAAATCCACACATATAAGTTAATAATGCCCTAAAGATCCTCCCTCCATCCAAAGGGATTATAGGTAGACAGTTAAATACTCCAATACTTAAATTCATTATCAAAAAAATATTGTATGTGCTATTGCTGTAGTAAGTTTTGTTTAGGATAACAAAAGCAAACAAAATCATAATGAAATTAATTGCTGGTCCAGCAAAGGCAACGATAATTTCTTTAAATGGGTCAAGGGATAATTCGTTTTCCATTTTGACCACCCCGCCAAGCGGAAATATTTCTATTTCCATAATTCTCACATTGAAGAGTTTAGCGGCAAAACAGTGCGCTAACTCATGTGCAAAAACTATGCAAAGCAACATGATTAATTCTATTGTTAAATTCATAAATATACTGAGCAATATCATTGGAACAAGTAATAAAGCAATTTTAATATTAACATCATACACTTTAAAGGTCATCATTGTATCACAGCCTTAAAATTTAACATACCGTGTTACTAAGTCTTCACTTGTTGTTATGCCGTTTAATCCTTTTCCCAAATTCCGAATAGAATTTTTCTAAATCGCCTCTGTATTTTGATGTTTTCATGCCAAACTCCTCCTAAATTACGCTTAGTATACTATATTTGTTATGTTTTTATTTTAGTACATTCAGTTGTTAATATTAAGAGCAATTAGGATACTCCGAAAAACTAAGACTATTACACTGTAATAGTCTTGAAATAGCTGGAAAAATTCACTTTTTAACCTTCGCTAAATGCCTCCACTCAAGGTCTCCTCTTTCAAGTCCTTTAATCAAGAGCTCTCCTGTAGCTATGTTTGTTGCCACAGGTATCAAGTGCACATCGCATAACCTTATAAGTGCTTGAATGTCAGGCTCATGTGGTTGTGAAGTCATAGGGTCTCTTAAAAAAATCACCATGTCCATTCTATTATTTGCAATCTCTGCACCAATTTGTTGGTCTCCACCATATGGACCTGACTGAAATCTCTTAATAGTTAAGGATGTTGCTTCCATTATACGTTTACCTGTAGTCCCCGTTGAAAATAAAGAATGTTCTGCCAGTAATAATTCATATGCCAGTACAAAATTTATCATCAAATCTTTTTTTGCATCGTGCGCTATCAAAGCAATATTCATATTTACCTCCAAAAAAATATTATCTTCGTCTATCTTTCATTTTTTTTATAGGAATATTAGCAACTAAAGCAGGTACTATTCTTCCATCAGCTCCACACTTAGTCTTTATTATTTTTATCTCTAGTCCTTCTTCATCAATTACCATGTAATCTGTTATCACTTTAATTATGTCTTCCTTAACCATGCTAAGAAAGTGAGGAGAACAATTTGTTCTATCATGTAATAGAACTAACCTAAGTCTTTCTTTTGCAATATTCTTGCTTGTTTTCTTTTTATTACTAAAAACATTAAATAATTCCATGTACTTCTCCCCCCTGTCTTTTTAGTTTGCAAATCCAAATATTTTTCTAAGCTTCACTACAAAATTTTGATTTCCCTCTAAATTAATAAAAGGAACTTTTTCTCCCGCAATACGCCTAGAAATATTCTTAAACGCCTGTCCCGCAATGTTTTTCGCAGTCATAACAACCGGTTCTCCTTTGTTTGTTGAGATAACTATAGCTTCATCATCTGGAACAACACCAAGAAGCTCAATTGCTAAAATATCGATCATATCCTCAATATTCATCATGTCTCCTCTTCTTACCATATCTACTCTTAGTCTGTTTATTATAAGCAAGGGATCATTTAGTTCAGCCGCTTCAAGCAATCCTATTATTCTATCTGCATCTCTAACAGCTGCAATTTCAGGTGTAGACACTACTATAGCTTTATCGGCTCCTGCAATTGCATTTTTAAACCCCTGCTCTATTCCAGCAGGGCAATCAATCAGAATATAGTCAAACATCCCTCTTAGCTTTTCTATCAATTCCATCATCTGCTTAGGAGTTATCGAGTCCTTATCTCTTGTTTGTGCAGCGGGCAACAAAAAAAGGCCTTCAAATCTCTTATCCTTTATTAGAGCCTGCTTAAGTCTACATGTTCCTTCTACTACATCAACAATGTCGTAGACAATACGATTTTCAAGCCCCATTACAACGTCTAAATTTCTAAGCCCTATATCAGCGTCTACAACCAAAACTTTTTTGCCTAGCTGTGCAAGCCCTGCACCGATATTTGCAGTTGCTGTTGTTTTACCAACACCACCTTTACCTGATGTTATCACGATTACTTGTTCCACAAGAATGCCCCCCACTTTTTAAAATTATAATATTCTGTACAATAATTACAGTCTAGTTCTTATCTAGTATGGCTCTATGCACAATACTCCTTCATTTATTTTTGCAATTTCAGGTCGACTCGAATGTAGTGTATTCTCATCTGGAGAACGAGCGATAAATTCTGCAATCCTCAATTGAGTAGATGTAATATTAAAAGCGGCTACGCATGCGTTAACATTTCCATTTTTTCCAGCGTGCGCGATTCCTCTCAAATTCCCCATCACCACTATATTCCCATTTGCTATTATTTCTGCCCCGGGATTCACATCTCCAAAAATCACAATGTTTCCTTCATAATATAGCCTCTGTCCTGATCTAATAGTTTTATGAATAAATTTTGTAGCTCCTTCGTCTATTCCACTAAAAAAAGCTTCTTCGGTTGTATCAACACGTTCTTCCTTTATGATGTTAATATCATATTTTTCCGATATTAAATTTTCTAATTCTCTTTTTTCTTCATTCGTTATAATACCACTTTGTATTTCTAGCATGTTAGCTCCTTTGAAAAAAGAGCTTGATTTATCTAATTTCTCCATCATTTTCATTTTGATTAATTCGTAATCAGTTTTGCTGTTTATATGCACAAAAATCCCTTTTTTTGTTCCCTTAAACTCAATTATGTTATCTAGAGACATATTAAACTCCTCTCCGCCTTAAATACTACCACTATATAAATTCTGCATTAAACATAAAAATCCTTCTAAGTTTCATAAAAAATGTTTTAGCATATAATAATACTATCTTCTTAGTATATTTTCGTTCAATCCACGGCCTTCATTTTCTAATAAGTTCAATCCCATATGCTCAGCAACAATTTCTCTAAAGATTGGAGCTGCAAAACCTCCAGAACCGCCTTGAATAATCAGTACCGAAATTGCAATTTCTGGGTCTTGATAAGGTGCAAAACCTGTATACCAAGCAAAGTTATCATACTCATCTTTAAATTGATTGAGTATTTGATTCGTGATAGCTGGATTCAATAACCTTATCGCTTGTCTCATAGTCGATGCTTCGTCTTCGTATTTACCGTCATTATCTTTAACTAGCTCTGTCATCTTCTCCCTAACTACAACTTCATCTACATTAAAATTTTTTAAATTGTTAAGTAAATAATCAACTTCATTAATAGGAGGTATAAAGCCCGATTTTTGTGCTGTTCCTGTTTTACCTGCCACGTCTACTGGTAAATTTGTAAAGTACCTTCTTGCAGTTCCACTTTCATTAACTTGGAACATTCCGTGGTTGATTATTGCTAAATTTTCTTCGTCCTCAAACACAATCCTATCGATTAGTTTAGCCTCAAACTCGTGTAATATTTCTCCACTATGATTTTGTATTCTTCTCAAAATACTTGTTTCCATTCTATAGCCACCATTAGCTAACATTTCCATGAATTTGTTCATCTGCAACGGTGTGTACGCATGTTCACCTTGCCCGATTGAAAAGTTAAGGCTGTCTGCAGTAGTCCACCTTGCAAAATTGAAATAATCAAATTTGATTACATCAGTATACTCATTTGCTTTACCTCGCACAAAACCGAAAGATAATAGCCTATTTACGATAATTCCTCTTGAAGGGTTGTCTTTGGCCCAACTTACAATTTCTTCGATTATTTCCTCTATTCTCTCTAAGCTAACTTCATTTTCTAAATTAAAATCTTCGTATGTTATCCTTCTTCTAAGATCTCTACTTAATAATGTTTTTGTCGTTCTTAATTTGTTTTCAATTGATGGAATTCCTCCTGATCTTTCTCTAGGAACACTAATTTCAATTCCAGTTCTATCATTAAGTCCAAATTTGTGGGTAAGTTCTAACATAGCATAAACATCAATATCAAATGGAAGAGCTTTCCTCGCACCAWRAKMAAAKCMKNGMWMCTAGTGAGTAAAAAAAGAAATTGTTCGAGTCAGCAATAGCTTCGACAATATTTTGTCGTCCCATTGTTCCTCTGCTCTGATTCCAAAGCCAGTTACCAAATGTACGATTTCCAATTTCCACAAATCCTCTATCTAAAATCTTGAAATCTGGACTCATTCCTCTCTCAAGTGCAGCTAAACCAACAATCATCTTATATGTTGAACCAGGCTGTACAGCTGTACTTAAAGCTATATTAGCAAGAGGTCTTGGCGCTAATAGATCTCTTTCATTTTCTGGCTTCAAACTTCTCCAATCTTTCGTGCTTATACCAGTTGCAAATAGATTCGGATCGAATGCAGGATAATTAGCTAACGCTAAGACTTCCCCAGTTTTTATATCAGTAACAACTACTGATGCTGATTTGGCATTCTCCCTTACTCCCGCTCTTGAAGAATAAAGTAAATCTCTTCCCCACTCTGTTTCGAATGTCCCTCCTACTTGAATAGTTTCTAGCACTTCTTGTAGAACCTTCTCTGCCTTCATCTGCAAGTTTAAATCAATCGTCAAATAAATTGTATCCCCTATTATAGGATCTTCACGTTTTGTTACGCTTTGAAGTCTTCCTCTAGAGTCAACAATTACTTCTTGAAACCCATCTTGTCCTTTTAAGTTCAGTTCAAAACTATGCTCAATTCCTGTTTTCCCAATTAAATCTGTCCCCCTATACCCAAGTTCATTTATAAACTTATCTATTTCATGTTGTTGTGATATTTTACCTATAAAACCAATAACATGAGATGCAAGTTCTCCATGTGGATAGTGTCTGACAGGTTCAACTACAACATTCACTCCCGGGAAATCATAAATATTTTCTTCTATGTCAATTACAGATTGCCTAGATATATCATGTGCTACTTCTACAGGCCTGTACTGCAAAAATCCTTGTTTTCTTAATTGCTCTCTAATTACCATAATTTTTCTAGCATCACTGTCTGAAAAGGATTCAGGAATTCTATACACATGATTTTTCACATGCCTGAATGCGTCAATTGCTGAAATCTCAAAATCATTAATCCTATTAGTGCCTAACCACTCTTCTTTTCTCATTTCATAAATGAATTTCCACGTTCTGATAGATATTGGCACAGTTAAATTAGGCACTCTAAGTAACTCTTGTTGCGCTTTAACTGGGTCAGTCTCTACAATGCCGTAACGCTCTAGCATAATATTAAAAGACTCTTTAGCCGATAAATCAACGTGAATATCGTGTCTATGTTTCCATTCACTAATTTCTATATCATAAATAAAATTGGACTCCCCATTTTCGTTAATAATTATCGGGAACTCATCCTCATATTCATCGCCATTTCTTTCCAATATCCTAACAATGTCTAGCGATACTCTGTTAATTTTTTCATCAACAACTTCATTTTTGATTATTTGTACCGTAAAACTTGGTCTATTTCCTGCGATTAGACGTCCATATCTATCTCTTATCTCGCCCCTAGGTGCTGTCAAAGGAATAATTTTGAATATCCTATTCTCTGACATTCTTCTATATTCTTCCCCTTCAACAATCATCAAAGACGCTAATCGTAGCACGATAATAAAAAATAGCGACATAAAAATAAGAATTATTACATTATACCTATTTTCTAGTTTTTTGGGTGTCATCGCTCATCATCTTCTCTCAGCTAATAATTTTATCTGATACACTCAAAGGTGCAATAAACGCCCCCTTGCCACCTAGTAATATTCTTGTTTCATTATTTTAGAATTAATTAGCTTAGTTATATATATATATATCGGAATAGACAAAACAACATTATAAGGCATCTCCACTATAATGGTCTCTCTAAATAACAATAAAACTTCAGTAGTAAAACCTAAGAAATAAATAAAAAATAGATTTATGCACGCGTTTAAAATAGTTGATATCGCTGTTAACAAAATAGGTGTTACGATGTTTTCCTTTATTATTTTCTGGCTCATCATACCCGTAAAATATCCTGTAAGCATGTATGCAAGTGCGTTCATGCCAATTGCTCTCCCAAATATAATATCTTGAATTAATCCCGCAATCGCACCAATAACTGCGCCTTTTTTTTCTCCAAAATGTATAGCAAATGCAATTATTATAATAAGAGTTGTGTTAGGAAGCACGCCTAAAAAACTAAAATTATGTAATGCAGTACTCTGTACAATGAAATTTCCAACAATAACAATTCCAATAATTAAGTTTTTCAATTGTCTACTCCTCCTGCAATTGATGGATATTATTTGGGGTAACTATAAGCACCTTGGTCAATCTATTAAAGTTTACCGCTGGTTCTATAGTAATAGTTTTTAATAGTTTGCTCTTTGAAGTATGTACTTCTGTTACTTCCCCTATAATAATTCCTTCAGGGTAAAGCCCTAACCCAGAAGTTATAAGTTTGTCGCCAACTACTATTTCAAATAAAGGGTCGAATAAATAACCTGAAATTTCATTGGTAATACTTCCAGTTAGTATTCCTTGAGACCTTGCATCTCTTAACACTTGAAAACTCACAGAACTATTGTTATCTATAATAGATACTACTTTAGCCCATGTATCACCTGTTTCATATACTCGACCGACTAAACCTTTTGCATCTAACACAATGCTGTTTTTCACTACACCATGCTTTGTTCCAGCATTTACAGTAAATGTATCAAACCAGTTTCCAGGGTCTTTCGCAGTTATATTTGCAACAATTGGATTACTATCTGCACTTTCGTACAGATAGTTTAGTGCATGTTTTAATCCTCTCAATTCTTCTAGTTCATCTCTCTTAAGCCTTAAAACGACCATTTCTTTTTCAAGCTGGTTTGCTCTTTGAGAAAGCATTTCATTTTCTGTTTTAATATTTTTAATATCAATGATTGAAGCTACTTCTCCGACAATTGTATTAGTAACAGTCATAACAAAATTTTGAACTGGAGCGAAAACATTCCCAGTCCACCTTTCTATCGTCGTTATTCTCTCCCTTTGAACTGAAGTAATTCCCATAACAACAACCAAAATTATAGACACTATTGATATAATTACTATTGTTCTATCTTTACCTGCTGTTTTTGCCATTTTCCCCCACCAACTTTACCCTAGTTTCTTAGGCATTATTAACACTTTTTTTAATGTATTGATCTCTTCAATTGCTTTGCCTGTACCAAGAGCAACACAGTCTAAAGGCTCTTCAGCTATTTTTACAGGAATATTAGTTTCTTTATGAACAAGTTCACTCAGCCCATCCAACATCGCTCCACCCCCAGTTAACATTATTCCCAGCTCCATAATATCTGCTGCCAGCTCTGGTGGTGTTCTTTCTAATGTGTATTTTATAGCATCTATAATTTGACTTATTGGCTCTCTCATAGCATTTAAGATTTCGCCTGCCGAAATCTCCAAAGTTTTCGGTAATCCTGAGACTAAACCTCTACCTCTCACTAGCATTTTTTCTTCTTTTGTTTTTGGAAAAGCCGATCCTATAGATATTTTGACCGCCTCAGCGGTTCTTTCGCCAATCATCAATTTATATTCTCTTTTTATATAATTAATAATTGCCTCATCCAATTCATCTCCACCAACTCTAATTGATCTAGACGTTACAATACCACCTAAAGATATTATCGCTACCTCTGTAGTTCCTCCACCTATATCAACAACCATGCTACCAGTAGGCTCTTCTACTGGCAGTCCAGCTCCTATTGCAGCTGCCATAGGTTCTTCTATTAAATAAACTTCTCTTGCACCTGCAAGATACGCTGCTTCTTCAACTGCTCTTTTTTCAACCTCTGTTACTCCCGAAGGAACGCATACTATCACTCGTGGTCTAAAAAATCCTTTTCTATTGTATGCTTTCCGAATAAAATACTTCAACATGTTCTGCGTTATATCAAAGTCAGCTATTACGCCATCTCTCATCGGTCTAATTGCAACAATATTCCCTGGTGTCCTTCCTATCATTTTTTTTGCTTCTTCACCAACTGCCAGTACTGTTTTTACGTCACTTCTTATTGCAACAACTGAAGGTTCTCGTACGACAATCCCCTTTCCTTGCACATATACTAAAGTATTAGCTGTTCCTAAATCAATCCCTATATTCTTTGAAAACATATTAAATATGCTCATTCATTTTCCTCCTAAGTTATAAATCCATTAGATGTTTTTCTTTCAAACTACAATATATTCCATCTCCTATTATTATGTGATCTAGCACTGCTATACCAATTAGTTTGCCTGCTTCTACCAGCCTCTTCGTTACTTGAATATCCTCATTGCTTGGCGTGGGGTCTCCACTTGGGTGGTTATGTGCTAGAATAATTGACGAACTGCTCCTTTTAATTGCCTTCACAAATACTTCACGCGGGTGGACTATCGAAGAATTCAGGCTACCTACAGAAATATTTTCTACCGAAATCAATTCATTTTTTGTATTTAACAACAGTATACTAAAATGTTCTTTTTTTAGATAGCGCATATTCTCCATTATAATATTGCTAACATCATCAGGACTCTTTATCTTATTATAATTATTAACTTTTGATGACAAAGCTATACGTTTACCTAATTCAACTGCAGCGATTAATTTTGCCGATTTAGCTAACCCAATACCTTTAATTTCAGTTAATTCTTCAACAGTACAATCTGTAAAGTAACGCAGCCCTTCCTGTGAATAGCTTAGCACGCTTTCTGCAAGCGCAACTGCAGATTTTTCTCTAGTCCCAGTCGATAGTAAAATTGCAAAAAGTTCAGCATTCGACAGAACATGTGCTCCATGATTAAGCAGCCTTTCTCTTGGCCTTTCATTAGTAGGCAAATCATAAATCCTGACAGAATAGTTCCCTGTTTTTTTGTTGTCTATCCCCATACAAATATTTCCCCCAAATATCAATTATTATAGTTTGTTAAAAATTATTATAGCTAATACTAAACCAATTATCCCCGCTAAATTGATATTGGCTAAAAATGTTATACTAAAAAAAACAAATCCTAAATTCACTTCAAAATCTTCTATACCAAGTGAACCTGGTCCGTACGAAAGCATAGGTACAAAATCGCCTAACAGCATAGCTATCACACTGCCTAACACAAACCCAGTTACTAATAACAAGAGTAATAACCAAGGATTACCATATTTTTTCATTTTTTCACCTCTGCGTCGCTGTATTTAGTCTTCTTAATACATGGATTGCTGTAAACCCTATAAATGAACCTGTAAATATACTTACTAACATCATTATCGGTAGGTAAATAAATAGGTGCATATTACTTACTAACAAACTAGCTACAAACAATTGTGCTATATTATGCCCAATAGCGCCTAACAAACTTACACCAATTAGGCTAAAGTATTTGCTTAAATGTTTATAAGTTGCCCACATTAAAATTGTGCTGATTATCGCACCACTTATGCTATACATCATTGACATAACTGATCCTACAATTAGACCCCCAATGATGCACCTTAGAATATTCACTAGAAGAGCATACTTCAAACCAAATAGCACTAGTGTAACTAATGCTATAATATTAGCTAGTCCCAGTTTTGCCCCAGGAGCAAAAACAATTAGTGGATTAGGAATATATGCCTCTAGCATATGAAGTGCAATCCCTAAAGAAGTCAGCATTGCAATTTGGACAAATTTTCTAGTCGACAATGATATCACTCTTTCAAAAAATATACCTTTTATATCTTCCTTCTCTATTCTAACATACTTTTTACTTCTTTTCTTTACAGTTCATTGACATTTTCAATAATTAAATACTGTTAGTTGAAAAAGTGCTATACATCCGATTAATACGGTTGCATAACACTTTTTTAAACTCAAGCTGTTCATCAACTATTTTGTTTCTTCTTTTTTTTCGCTTCCTTCATCCTATCAAGCTCACCTTCAATAGCTTTAGTAGGACATTTTTTCTCGCATATAAAGCAATTAATGCATTTTTCATAATCAATTATTGCTAGATTATTATCAAAGCCAATGGCATCTACTGGGCAAGCCTTCACGCAAATTTTACATCCAATACAGCTTACGCTGCATTTTGCTCTTACTACCTTAGCAGGTTCTTTATTATTGCAGGCAACCACTACGTACTTATCATAAGGCACCATATCAATAACATTTTTTGGACATGCAATTACGCATTTTTTACACCCCGTACATTTTTCTATAATAATTTTTGCAATCTTATCTTCAGTTATTTCAATTGCATCAAATGGACATGCTCTTACACAGGTTGATAAACCTAAACAACCATACGAGCATGATTTGCTACCTCCTCTAACCAAAGCCGCTGCTGTACAGTCTTCTATGCCTTCATAAACAAAATTCTCTTTGCATTTTGTAGAGTCACCATTACAAATAACTTTTGCAACCATTTTTGCTAAACCATTTGACTCTACACCCATGACCTTTGCTACAGCTTCTGCACACTCAGACCCACCAACAGGGCATCCATCTACAGGAAGTTCTCCAGCAACTACTCCTCTTGCAAAGCCGTCACACCCTGGCACACCGCAGGCTCCACAGTTTGCTCCTGGTAATACATCTCTTACCTGCGTTATTTTAGGGTCTATTTCAACATGAAATTTCTGCGACGCATATGCTAGCCCTGAAGCAAATACAAAACCTAATCCTCCCAAAACTAACACTGGATACATAATAGCTTCTATTTCAATATTCATTCTTTATCACTCCTCGCCATTAAACTAAACCAGTAAATCCAAGAAAAGCTAGCGACATAAAGCTCGCTATAATAAGAGCTATTGGAAATCCTTTAAATGGTTCTGGCACATTATAGTATTCTAATTTTTCTCTAATTGCAGCAAATAGTACTATTGCTAATGTAAAACCAACAGCCGCACCAATTCCGTGAATTAGTGCTTCAATCATGGTAAGTTCCATTTGAATATTCAGTATCGCAAGACCTAGCACTGCGCAGTTTGTTGTAATTAGAGGTAAAAACACGCCTAAAGATGAGTACAATGTAGGACTGCTTTTTTGTATTATCATTTCTACTAACTGTACCAATGACGCTATTACCAAAATAAATGCTATTGTTTGTAAATATTCTAATTCTAATGGAATCAGAATAAAATGTTGAACCATGTACGTCATTAAAGATGCTAATGCCATTACAAATGTAACTGCCATTCCCATTCCAAAAGCTGTCTCTACTTGCTTTGAAACTCCTAAAAACGGACAAATTCCTAAAAATCGAGATAACACGAAATTGTTTACTAATATCGAACTAACTAATATTATAAATATAGAAGAAGCTGACAATTTAAGTTGCCTCCTTTTTACTTGTATTTTAATACAATTATTGTTTTTTCAATTTCATTGAAGCTATTTTATTGTATAATGCTAAAAGCATTCCTAATGCTAAGAAAGCACCAGGCGGTAAGCCCATAACTCCAGCAGGTTCAAAACTGCTCCAAGTCATTGTTGCACCAAATATAGTTCCTGCTCCTAATAATTCTCTAACTGCTCCAAGCACTACTAAAGCAATAGTAAATCCTAATCCCATCCCTACTCCGTCAACTACTGATTTTAATACCGAATTCTTAGAAGCAAAGGCTTCGGCTCTAGCAAGGATAAGACAGTTAACTACTATTAAAGGAATGAACAAGCCTAGTGCAGCATCTAAAGCTGGTAAATATGCTTTCATTACCATACCAACTATTGTTACAAATGTTGCAATAACTACTACAAATGCTGGAATTCTAATTTTACTTGGTATAAACTTTCTTAGCAGAGAAATCACGAAATTAGATCCTATTAGCACTGCTGCGGTTGCAGCTCCCATGCCTAGCGCATTTTCTGCAGTATTTGTTACTGCTAGTACAGGACACATCCCTAGAAGTTGTATAAAGACAGGATTTTCAGTTACTATTCCCTTATAAACTAATTCTTTAAGTTTCATATTACACCTCCAAAAAACAGATTTAATATATTTTTAATAACTCATATTAACCGCAGCATGAACACCCACTAGAATGATTCATAATCACCTCTCTAAGAAATGAAATCGCAGCATTTACACCGTTAATTACAGCATCGCTTGATACTGTCGCACCTGAAATAGCTTGAACTTCATTATCTTGTTCAACGCTTCTTTTAACTGAAACTAGTGCATTATCAGTCATTCTGTCTGTAAACTGATTTACAAATACCTCGTCTTCAATTTTGGACCCAAGTCCTGGAGTTTCAGTATGTGTTCCAATAATTATTCCTGTAGTGATTCCTTCGTTAGTGAATCCCACAATAATATTTACATCTCCGCCGTATCCTGAAGGATTTACTTTAACAGCATATCCTACCACAACACCGTCTTTCAGTCCTTCATATGCTTCAACGATGTCTTGTCTATCAGCAAATAAAGTCTCTTCGATTTGGATAAATTCATCTGCATTTGGAATGAGAACTTTTAATGCCTGCGCTTTTTCTTCTTGCTCTCTTTGTTCGATAATAACGCTTGTAGCATCATTTGTTATTCCCAATACTACTGCAGCAACTGAAGTAATAAGTAGTAATATCAATCCCAGTTTAATCACTTCACGCATTTTGTTTCCCACCTCCAAACACTCTAGGTCTTGTGTATTTTTCAATAAGTGGAGCGGACATGTTCATAAGAAGTATCGAAAATCCTACTCCTTCTGGGAATGCTCCATATAATCTGATAAATGACGTTATAATTCCACAACCTAAAGCAAAGATTATTCTGCCTTTCATTGTAATTGGCGTAGATGAATAATCTGTTGCCATAAAAATAGCCCCAATCATCAAGCCCCCTGAAAATACGTGGTATGACATGAATGAAAAGTCAAACCCTCCGTAAATCAGAGTAATTGCAGCAACAGTGCCAATAAATGCTAGCGGCACTTTATAAGATATGATTCCTTTAAACACTAAATACAACCCACCAATTATTAGAAGTAAAGCTGAGGTTTCTCCCAAACTACCTCCAATATTACCAATAAACATATCAAATATCCTTGGTGCATTTTCAGGTATTACATTGAAACCTTTAACATATGATAGCGGTGTAGCAGTTGAAACTGCATCTGCTCCTGGGCTTATCCAATTTGTCATTCTACCCGTCCATGAAATAGTTAACATTATTCTTGCTGCCAATGCTGGATTCATGAAGTTCTGCCCGATTCCACCAAATATTTGTTTTACAACAATAACTGCAAACGCAGAACCTATTACTGGAATCCACCAAGGAACTGAAGCTGATAAATTTAATCCTAGCAATAATCCAGTTACTACTGCGCTCATATCGTTAATAGTTATAGGTTGTTTCCTTATTTTTTGTATTCCCCACTCACTTAGAACTGCTGTAGCAATGGATAGAAAAATAATCACTGCTGCTTCTAGTCTAAAAAAATACAACGCTCCTAAAGTTGCTGGTAATAATGCAATAACAACATGGGTCATAATTTTAGATGTTGTATTTTTTGACAATATATGCGGAGTAGAAGATACTGTTAATTTCTCAAACATTAATTATTTCCTCCTGACTGTAAATCTAATTTTCTTTTTTGCAATTCTTAGTTTGAAGAGTTTATGAAGTTTTACTCAATTTATTTGACTAGTTTTAGTACTATTTTCGTCTTTTTGCAATTATATGTTGTTTTGCAACTCTTATAGCCTGCAATAAAGGAATTTTTGCTGGGCAACCAAATGAACAGGTCCCGCATTCAATGCAATCTACTGCACGATACTCTTCTGCTAAATCCATTGCGTTGTGTCTTGAATAAGAGCTAATGTGTAGTGGTTCTATAAATGATGGGCATTGCTCTACGCACGTCCCGCATCTAATACATTGGCTTTCTTGTTGCGCTTTAGCTTCATCTGTGTTTAAAACAACAATTCCAGACGATCCTTTTGTAATTACAACTTCGTCTGTATGCTGAGCTAGTCCCATCATTGGTCCACCCATGATTATTTTACCAACATCATCAGTGTAACCGCCGCATTGCTCAATTACTTCTTTAATAGGTACCCCGATTTTTAGAAGTAAATTTCTAGGTGTTTTAACTGCAGATCCAGAAATTGTTGTAATTCTCTCAATCAAAGGCATTCCAGTTTTAATTGTTTTTGCCACTTGTGCAGCTGTCCCAACATTGTTCACCACTACTCCTACGTCCATAGGTAGCTTCCCTGAAGGAACTTCCTTATTTACACAGGCATAGATTAATTGTTTCTCTGAACCTTGAGGATACTTTGTTTCACAAGTCACTACTTCGATATTATCAAATTCTTGTGTTGCTTTAATCATCGCTTCTATTGCGTCTTGCTTGTTGTCTTCAATTCCAATAAAGGCTTTGTCTACATTAACCGCTTTCATCATTGCTCTTAGCCCATACACAATATCGTCTGGCTCTTCTAACATTAATCTATGGTCGTCAGTTAGATACGGCTCGCATTCTGCTCCGTTAAGAATAAATGTATCAATCTTTTTATCAGGCGGAGGTGATAATTTTACATGTGTAGGAAAGGTAGCTCCTCCCATACCAACAATACCCGCTTCTTTTACAATTTCAACAATCTCTTTTGCTGACAACGTTTCGATTTTACCTTTTGGAGAAACAGAAGAATGCACTTCATCTTTTCCATCAGATTCAATAACAATAGATAGAACATTCCCACTCATAACACTTGGTACATCTTTTATTGCTTTGACCGTTCCCGACACACTTGCGTGGATTGGTGAGGATACAAATCCACCAGCCTCCCCAATTTTTTCACCAACTAGTACTCTGTCTCCCACTTTCACAATTGGATTACATGGTGCTCCAATATGCTGGCTTATTGGTATTGCAACCAGACTTGGTGCGTTAGCTTTTTCAGTTTCTAAATGCGATGTAAGCTCTTTAGAATAAGGCGGATGTATTCCACCTTTAAATGTTAAATGCTTCATTTTTTTGTTTTCACCTCTTACTTTTTTATTATGCAAAAATCACTCACTATATATATTAATACAATATCACAAGTTACACAAGTTAAATAGTATTACTCATTCTTATGTAGCATAAGAAAAACTCTGTATTCGTTTAAATTTTAACAAAGTCGCGAATAACTTAAATTTTCGTTTAACTTAAAGTTATTTCAAACTAGACCTTGTAATTTCTAATCGTTGTATAAATTCTCAATTCCTTCTTCTACAAACTCTTTTACCCACGCAATAATATCAACTTCTGTAATTGAAACTCCTGCTAGTGACTCTTTTATTTCCTTTGTGCTAAAAATAAATTCTTTGTCATTCAATTTATGTATATATTCATAATCAATATTTTCGTTTGCTATAATCATTGAAACAATAGTATCTGCCATGTTACCTATAGGTGCTCTGTCAATATGATCATACTGAAATGTAATCAGCACGTTAGTTCCTTCGTTTTCCTTTGAATCAATTACTAAGTCCCCGTCACATTGATTTGCAGCCTGTTTCGTTAAAGATAAACCAAGCCCTACTCTTCTTGTAGTTCTACTTGTAACAAAAGGGTCTAGCACTATAGATAGCATTTCTTTACTCATTCCTTTTCCATTATCCTCGATCATAACTGTAAGCAAATTGTTTTTTATGTCTTCAAAAATTCTCAATTTAATTATTGTTGCTTTTGCACTAATAGAATTCTCAATTATATCAAGTATATGTAGTGATATTTCTTTCATTATTAAAGCCTCCTCTTTAGCAAAGCGAGACAAGTCTCCTTGGCTCGTTTTAAACATTACTAGCAAATATCACTTTTCCCTCTTTTTCGATCGCTTCTATTAGTCCGTGTTTTTCTAGTGTTTTTACATGCACAATATCCATTTTATATATAATGTCTAGTTCACTTATTTCATACCTTAATAAATTCATATCTTTGCTGGAAAGATTGTCAGCATATATTGCAATATCAATGTCCGACGTTCTGCTGTAGTCCCCTCTTGCTCTTGAACCATAAATAACAATTTTCTCAATAGTATGTTTTTTACATACTTCAACAATCATATTAATATTTTTATCACTTACGCCAAATGGATTCATCACAATTCTGCACTTTCCAGTTTTTCGCACAACTCAGCTAGTATTGCGTAATATTTTTCTTTTATATTCTCATAAATCATGTGCGCAGTTTCTTCGTCATATGTGTGTACTGATAAATTTCTATCTTTGAGCATATTAATAAACTCGTCACCATCAATGATTAGTTCCATCGCAAATGCTTCTCTAAAAACTTCTCTCGGATTTTTTGGCGCTATTATTCCCACGTATTCTATATATGCCTTCATAGTTTTCCAAGCTAATTCATAGCAAAACTCGAACCTTTTAATGACTCCATCAACCACAATATCATTTTCAACATCTAATTCTAAGCTTTCTTTTAATCTATCCAATGCTCTCTTGAAGTCGCTTATTCTCTCTAGCACTCTTTTCTTGCTCATAATTTCCTCCCTTTCTTTCCCTTAGTCAAAACTCAACAATTCACAGGACAACAGCAGGACAAGGGGACAGGGACTAGCAGGACAAGGGGAAACAGGACAAGGGGACAGGACAAGGGGACAGGGACTTGTCCCGATTATATTCTTTCAACTCTATATTTAGTTGCACCTGTCACCCCGCCAATTTGACTTATTATCGTCCCATTTATCTTTTTTAAATCTTTTATAACCTTATTTTTCTCTTCGCCCTCATGTAACAATAAATGTACATGATTCCCCATCAAACAATATCCATAAATTCGCAATAATCCTCTGCATCTTCAAATATCATTTGACGATTAACTCCTCTAATCATAATATGCCCAATCCCTGTTTCACTAACTTTTCGTTTCTGTCTTGGCATACTCATTCTCCTCTTGGAAACAGTTTATCATGAATATGCGTGTCAATCAATCAAAAAAGACAAGTCCCTGTCCCCTTGTCTCCTCATTCTTACCTTGAATATTCTCCAGATTTTCCTCCTGTTTTTTTAATTAACATAATATTATCTATTACCATATCTTTATCTATGGCTTTGCACATATCGTATATAGTTAATGCTGCTATTGTAACTGCGCTTAATGCTTCCATCTCAACACCTGTTTTGCCGGTAGTACTGACAATCGCCTCTATATAAATAGTGTTGTATTTGCTATTTATTTCAAAGTTTATGTCCGCCCCCGTTATGAAAATATTATGGCACATTGGAATAATGTCACTAGTTTTTTTTGCACCCATTATCCCTGCAATTTGGGCAACCGAAAGCACATCACCTTTTTTCATATCTCCTTCTACTATTCTTTTTAATGTTTCTTCTTTCATTTTAATTGTTGCCCGGGCAATAGCAATTCGTTCTGTGTCGCTTTTATTGCCTACATTTACCATTTTAGCCTTTCCATTTTCATTAAAATGCGTTAATTCCATTTTATCCTCCTTCGAGACAAGGGGACAGGGACTTGTCTTGATTATATTCTTTCAACTCTATATTTAGTTGCACCTGTCACTCTTACAATTTGCCTTATTGTCGTCGCGTTTATCTTTTTTAAATCTCTTAGAACATCATTTTTCTCTTTGCTCCTTAATAAATGAAAACAACCCTTTTTTACTCCATACTTTTCTTCCATCAACTTATGTAGGTCGCCATCTCTTATCCGGTGCTTCTCTTCATACTCTATACAGTTATCTTCATTCTTCTCGTGTGTATATTTTTTAAATTCTTCCCTTGCGTCTCTTTCATTCATCGCAAATAGACTTAGAACAAACTCTGTGTCAATAAATTCTTGCATATTCACATACTCTTCGTAACTGCTCCATTTATATCCTTCTAGTGAATTTACTATGCCTGCTTTTATAGGGTTTTGGTGAATATATCTTAAAACTGTTATCAAATATGCTTCATTCTCTACTACTTCGCTTTTAAATCGTTCTTGAAACAAATGTCCGTATCGGTCGTATTTAGAATTGYACCAGTACACAAAACGCGAGCATATTCTTTGCATTACTTTAGACAATGATTCCTTCCCTTCACGTAGCAATAAATGTACATGATTCCCCATCAAACAGTATCCATAAATTTCGAACTCACTTTTTTCTTTAGTTGTTTTTAATACCTCTAGAAATTTGCAGTAATCCTCATCATCTTCAAATATCATTTGACGATTAATCCCTCTAATCATARTATGATAAATTCCTGTTTCACTAATTTTTCGTTTCTGTCTTGGCATACTCATTCTCCTCTTGCAAACAGTTTATCATAAATATTTGTGACACTGAACCTCCCATCACTAAAGTGACAGGGTTCTAACCTCCTTAGACTTCCATTATACTCTCATGTATAGAAATGTTTACTCTCCACTACAACATATAATGACTCATCTAATTACAATTAGACTTTCACTACCAAAGGTTACGACTAACCAGTTAACGATAGTATAACGCCCGATTCAAGACGCTTATATTCTTTTTAAATCCCCATACTACTAGGAAATTTCACACCTCTTAATTTTAACCCTTTTAATCTAGTTATTTCTCTATCATGAAGCATCTTAAAAGTTACATACGTTTTATCACATAACTCTCTGTCTATCTTCTTTAAACTTTCATCCACATTCATTATTAAAAATGCACTATACATATCTCGCTGTATCATAGTATCTTTGTTCCATCTATCTTTTAATTCTTTCTTATTACATTCACCCGTAAAATGATTATACTGCGAGGCTTTAACTTCTCTTGTCTTAATCTTTAATAGCTCAAGTCCCTCATATTTTAATTTTCTGTTAATTATTTCAAGTAACATTGAAGGGGCTTTATTAGCGAGTGACTTGCCAAATCTTTTCTTCTTATTAATCTTACCTGTCGATTCGTTAACCGTAGTTTTTTTAGCACGCCTTTGTAATCCATTAAAACTCATCTGTTCAACCAATATTCTATCTCCTAGGACAATAATTTCATTTGCAAGTATTTCATGAGACTGCTTTCTTATAACCTTTTGTTTTCTCATAATCTCACTCAATTCTCTTTGTGTTTTGACATACTTTTTACTCTTATTCCAAACTAATTTAACGCCTCTTTTAATAGTGCCATCTTCGTTATAATTACTTTGATTAACCGCTCTACGTTGCCTATCTAATTTTCTATTTAGTCTGTTTTTTTCTTTTTCTATATTATTAACTTCAGGACAGAGTTCTAATAATTTAACTTCTTCACTACTTGATACTGCAATTGTACTAATTCCTATATCTACTCCTACATTCCCAATACCAGTGCTTCTTTTTGATTCTCCAGTTTCTTTGTTTGCTTTTACTGGTGGAACACCTTCCATTACTAATTGAACGTAATATTTATACTTGCCTCTTATTAGTTTTCTAACTATCCTACAGTACTTCACTCTGTCTTGTAGTGCCTTTTGTGCATATATATCAGTTGTTTTTACAACTACAGGCATTTTTAATTTATTCCATTTTATTATTCCATCTCTATAAGTTATTCCACTTTTATTCCATTTACCTTCTACACTCTGCATTTCACCATATCTAATAAAATGTACTCTTTCTCCACTCGAGTATATTAATTTTTCTAATGCTTTCCAGGCTCTACTTGCTAGTGCTTGAGCAGTTTTATTATCTATATTTTTACTGAATGGTTTATACATAGGCGTCATTTCATTTATCAGTGAATATTCATTTAGCTTATGCTCTCCTAATAATGTGTTTAGCTCTCTATATTTTCGTTTTCTTTCTTTTTCTATAGTTTTTAGCTTCTTTTTGTCGGTACAATTATGATAATCTTTATTAATTATAGACAACTCTTTTCTTAATTGCCTATAGACTCTTAGTTCAGATAGTGCTTCAAATCTCTTTAGTCCTACTCCGAGAATAGAGTTATATAACTTTCTACTAATTTCAAATCTTTTATCCAATATTGTTTTTTCTCTATCATCTGTCGCTAAATTTAGAGTTAATACGTAACTAGATGTTTTTTTCTTAGCTATGAATATTCACCTCAACTTTTTATTTTATTTTTTTTCTATCTCACCATGTATTACTTTATGCCTATATTTTACACACCATACTATATGATATTTTATTGAATAGACATAACCTCGACCTTTACGAATTTCCGACATATGTAGCACCTCTTTATCTTCATTCTAACATATGTTATTGCAAAATTCAAGTGCAATAAGACGTTTCACGCTTTTTATACTTAATATACGCAAGTCAAATTCGTCATCCTARCTCACGACTGAAGYCACGAGTATGCGGTCGACAATTATCAATGCGTTAAGTAGCCATTTTTACCTCTTTGCTTTTTTTGCAAAACAGTCATCTAATAACGTAAAAAAGATGGCATCTGCCACCTTCTCTAGTTAACTCTATCATATTTCCAAAAGTAACTGATTATCCACTACCAACTCACATTTTTTACCTACTGGTTGCCTCTTCCATTTCCTTTTCTATTTCCACCTTGATTCCCATGTTTGTTACCGTTTCCTTCACCATCAGCTGAACCATGTCTACCTTCTTTATCTAAATCTCTACCAAATCCAATACGGTTTTCTTGACCCATCATTTTTTCACCTGGTGTTCCACAATCTCCGTCTTCAATTGCTGCTAATATTTCGTCTGCTTTTTCTTGTGTAATTTTGCCTTCTTCAACCATGTACTCTAATCTTGCTTTTCTTGCTTCTAAGTTTGCTTGTTTAAATTCTTCCCATACTTCTAATTCTACAGCTAGATGTCCAAAAGTACTTCCTTCTCCTCTTAGCTCCACAACTTCTTCTGTTGTTTTTCCTGTGATTCCTGCAAGCACTTCGCTTGGGCTTTGCATCATTCCTGCAAATGCAACTCCCATAGATGCAACTACTATTAATCCTACTAAACCTACTGATAACATTTTTTTCATTTTCATTTCCTCCTATTTTTTTTGTTTTTACTACACCCCTATTGTACACGCTCAGTGTGACAGTTTTGTGTCTAACATAAGTAATTTCAATGAAACAAGTAAAAACATGTTTTTAAACAATATTTCTGTAGTATAATCATAATATAAACATTTTCAATGCAAGCTTTGTCAGTTACGTGACAAATTTGCTCCGTCCCCAACTGACACAACACTAACAAACTAAAAAAGGAAGCGAAAATATGCAAAACAAAAAAATACTAATTGTTGAAGATGAAAGCAGAATGCGCAGGCTAATATCAGACTACCTAAAAAAAGAGGGATATTCGACTCTTGAGGCTGATAATGGTAAGAAAGCTATTGATGTTTTTGAAGACACTAATATCGATTTAATAATTCTAGACATAATGCTCCCAGAGTATGACGGGTGGACTGTCTGTAGGAAAATCCGCGAAATCTCTTCTGTTCCAATCATCCTGCTAACAGCTAGAAGCGAAGAATCTGACGAGCTATTTGGCTTTGAATTGGGTGCGGACGAGTACATTACCAAACCATTTAGCCCCAAAATACTTGTTGCTAGGGTTAAAACATTGTTAAAACGAGTTTATTCATCCAGTAAAAATATACTCTCTTTTAATGGTTTATTAATTGATGATTCAGCACATAAAGTTTTTGTTAATGACGTTGAAATAGTTCTAACTCCAAAAGAATATGAACTTCTTAGTTTTCTCGCAGAAAATCCTGAGATTGCTCTTTCTAGAGAGACTATTTCAACAAAAGTTTGGGGTTACGATTACTTTGGTGATTTAAGAACTGTCGACACTCATATCAAAAGGCTACGAATAAAGCTTGGTACTCAAAGCCATTTCATACAAACAGTAAGAGGTGTTGGGTATAGATTCGAGGTGCAAAAATGAAAAAATCTATCGCAATGAAACTATTTATTGGATTTTTAATCTTTACACTATTTATTGTAAGTTTATCATGGGTAATGTTTAATTTGTTTTTTGAAAACTACTATTTAATGAGACAAAAAAATTTGTTGCTTGAGTACGGCTCACAATTTGATTCTCTTTACACAGGAGATGTTGAGTCAGTTTATGAACACATAGAGAAAATTGCCCACTCTACGGGGGGCGATATAACTGTACTCTCTTCAAGTGGGGAAATAAGATTTACAACTTCTGCTCTGCAATTTGTTCGACAAGGAAACCGTGCTTCTGAGCGTAATCCTAGGCATAGTTCAGATCGAAGTATTACAATGCTTAGACAAAATACCTTTGAACAAGTTCTACTGGGGGATAAAGTCATTGAAATTGTGACTCATCCAAATTTCAACGTAGATTTTCTTGTATACTCCGCCATGTTAAGCAATGGAGACATATTGATTATCAGCACTACCTATGCTCCAATCTCAGCTAGCATAAAAAGCGCTACAGATTTCCATCTTTTTATTGCACTTATTTCAATTACTGTGGGGACAATAATTGCGTATGCTTTTTCTAAAAAATTTACAAAACCTATCATTGAACTTAACAAGATAACAAAACGAATGGCTGATTTAAATTTTGATGCAAAATATTTACTTACTTCAGATGACGAAATTGGTACGCTAGGTAAAAACATCAATTTTTTGTCTAAGAAACTTGATTCAACTATCACTAAACTGAATTTATCTAATCAAATACTAAAAAAAGAACTTCAAAAAGAAAAACAACTAGACAAAATGCGTAAAGAATTCGTATCTAGTGTTTCACATGAGCTTAAAACTCCTATTGCGTTAATCCAAGGATATGCCGAGGGACTTGTTGATAATATTGCTAGTGATGAGGAAACTAGAAATTTTTATTGCGAAGTGATTGTTGATGAATCAAAGAAGATGGAAAAACTAGTAACTGATTTACTTGACCTGTCAGTAATCGAATCTGGAAATTTAGCACTTAATATAAAGAGTTTTGACATCTTAGAATTGGTCGAAAAAGTTGTAAATACACTGTCTCCTCTTTTAACTAAAAAAAGAATTAATGTCAACATCAGCTCCGATGATAAAACCCAAAAATCACTAGGAGATGCAACAAAAATTGAGCAAGTGCTGATTAATTTCATTAATAATGCAATTTCATACTCTCACTCTGGAAGTGAAATACTTATTAAGATATCTAATAAAAACAAAGCAACAAGAATAGAAATCTTTAACAGCCATAGTGAAATTCCGGAAAATGAATTAAGTAAAATTTGGGCTAGTTTTTATAAGTTAGACAAAGCACGCTCAAGAGAGCTCGGAAACACAGGGCTTGGTCTATCCATAGTAAAAGGCATTCTTGATGCTCATAATTATCCTTATGGTGTATTCAATTCTAATAATGGCGTAACCTTTTGGTTCGAAGCAAAAAATAAATAGGTTTTAAATTAAGAGAAGGTGCCTCTACACCTTCTCTTAATTTTCCTGCACTACAATATTTACTCTATAATATTTTTAGGTATAAACTTAAATATTATCAATGCAGCCACTCCACCTGCTAATGCAGTATATAGCTGTGGCAAAGACATTGCTAAAATTAATGGTTGCGGAACCTTTGGAACGAATAAAATCAACAAATACCTAATAGAAAATGCCAAAAAAGCGAATTTTGCCAGCGCGGCTACTATTACTCCTATACCCATTGAAATATTATCTTTTTTCTTAGCAATCAGACTAAATATAATGACCAAAACTGAATTTCCTATCATTATAAGTTTTCACAAAAAAAGCAATGGAAAGTCATCCTTCACCATCGCTTTATTTCTTTCAAACATCAACACTATTTACTCAGCGCTCCACGCATCAAGTTTTTCCATCACTAAGCGATACGTTTCTTTCGAAACCTCAGGTAGTTCTCCAATTATTTCGCCCACTGCTTCAAACCCTTGTTTTATCGCATTTTTCAGGTCTTCTAGTTTGCTTTTATCTCCACCCGAAATCGCAACTGCAAATTTAAAGATCCGCTCACTTGTCTTTTCAGCGCCTAGTTCTCCATCTATTCCAATTAACTCCTGCGCTTCTTTTACGGCAATTTCATCAATTTCTGTATGCTCGAGCTGTTCTAAATCCACACCGCCAAGTTTCTCTACATAATACCCTTGGCGTTTTAAAAGATTCTCTACAATATCAATCAACTGCTGATACGTTCTTTCGCTTTCTTTCATAAGTCTCTTTATTGATACCTGGTCTCTAGTGTACATGGTTTTCTCGCTCGGTGTTTTCTCCGATACTATATAACTATCTTTTGGGGCCTTCTCGTCGCCTTGCTTTTTCTTCTTGTTGTCCATATACCTAAGTACTCTCGGTGCAGGCTTGAGAGGATTAATTGGATCAATTTTCATGCCAACACATCCTTTATTCTTTTTATCGGCAAACTTACCTGTCAATAACATGGTACTTTAGTATACCAAGCTACTGTACGATTTAGGTAGTTTGAATTATTGTTTTTTTGTGATATACTTTTATATAACAATTAGATGCAATAGATGCCATAGGGTTGAATAGACGAACAGAAAGGAGACAGAAAAAATGAAAAAATTATGCTTGTTTACCATATTACTTACAGTCTTATCCTCACTCGTGGGATGTACAACTAAAACTCCTATTGAAGCAATTGACTTTGAAAGGATTGAATCTTTAGAGCTTCAAATCGAGGAACTCAAACAAGATGTCAAGATTCTGACTACAACTAATGACTTTCTTACCGAAGAAAATGTGAGTTTGCACGAGGAAATGGAGTTTATATTCGATGATATGCTCACACTTCAGGAATATTATCAAAAAGAATACGATTTGCGTAATGTTTTAGATATTAAAGCTCATAGAATTCTACAAGCGATGGTTGCACAAGACCTTACTTATTTAGAGAGTGTAGTTGCACAAAAAGTCACAGTTTATGAAAACTATTTTTCATCTGATTTTGGCAAACGGCGAGAAACCTTTGATTTCCCGACTGCACCCTTAAACATAAGGCAAAGATGGTTCTCTCTTAGCGATGACAGAGCAACTTTCAACTCTGGATATGAGTTCATTATCTTAGGGGTTGAGCGTATTAACTTATTAAATTTTGAGTTTWTATTTGAAGAAGGTAAATGGAAATTAAATAGTATAAGAACTGAGTAGGACAAGGAGACGGAATTATTCTTCATAGTTTTTTAAATAAAAAATTGCAAGTTGTGTCCTGTCTCTAAGCACTAATTTTTCCAATAATATAGATACATAGTTCCTAACTGTTCCTTCTCCTAAGAACAGTTTTTTGGAAATTTCTTTGTTTGACAACCCACTTCCTATTAGTTTAAGTACATCAAACTCTCTTTCTGAAAAATCAGCATGTTGTTTGTTCATTTGATTATCTTTTTTAAACATYGTAGTAATTGATTCTATAATCTCTTTTTGAAATACTGTGTTCCCTTTATTTACAATTTTTATACTTTCAATTATACTATCTACTGGCTGGTTTTTAAGTATATATCCTTCTGCCCCGTTTTTAATAGCTTGCTTAATATATTCATCTTCTTTAAATGTTGTTAGTATAATAATTTTAGTGTTTTTAAACTGCTCTTTGATTCTTTTCGTAGCTAGAACGCCGTCCATTATTGGCATTCTAATATCCATTAATACAACGTCAATATGTTTCCTGCTACATATTTTTAAGGCCTCTTGACCATTTACTGCAGTACTAACTTCAGTAAAATCAACCTCTAAATCAAACATTAATTTTAGACTGTCCCTAATTAGAGCATCGTCATCAACTATTAGTATATTCAAGTTAAACACCCCTTTCTTTTTTTACGAAGAATCAAATTCAAAGTTATTCACTGTTTCCCATAAAAAGCACACAAACAATTACTATCCCATTGTTGTTTCCTATTGAAAAATTCCCACCGACATTCTCTACTCTAGCCCTCATGCTTCTTATTCCTAGGTTTTCTGTTATATCCTCGCAACCTAAACCATTATCCTTAATAAATAACCTCAAATATTTTTTGTTCGAATCTAGCGTAAGCTTAACTTTTGTCGCCTTCGAATGCTTAATAATATTTGTTAAAGCCTCTTTTAAAATTGTAGTTACAATCTCAATATGAACTGCAGATATATTTGTAAAGTTGCCTGTATACGTTGCATCAATATCGCAAAACTTGAAATCATCAACAATCTCTTTTATATATTCAACCCCAATTAGATTGGCTGGTTTCAAATCGTGAACTATTTCTCTTAACATTCCTAACGTCTCTGCAAGTCGTTTAGTCGATGCCTCATATAGCTTATCTGCTTTGTTTTTATCAATGGGATCTATTTTCTTAGCAGCTTGAAACTGCATCAAAACCCCTGCAATTGAATGCCCAATATTATCATGTATGTCCATCGCTATTCTGTTTCTTTCTTTTAGCTTTGCAAATTGTTCTACTTTATCAATCGTATCAAAAGTTAGCTGATTATGGCTTTCGGCACTTGATCGTAGCATTCTTTCGTCATCATATTTTTTCGCTAGTTTTAGGGCTTTATCATTGACAACTGAAACATTATACGATAAGTATCCGCATAGTAGCATTGTAGGTAAAAGGATTTCAATCTCGATATATGATGAAAATATGTAGCTAGCCAGCAAAAGAGGCAGCACTGCCAAAAAGTTTTTCCCCATTATTAAACTATAAATAACCATACCAAAAAAATACGCGAACATAGGGTTTTGGTATGTTGCAAGTATAATTGCTATCATCTGAACTGTAGTCATCCACTTGCTATGCATCCCCTTAAAGCTTACTAGGCTAATAATTAATATTATCAGTAATAATCCTGTGTCTACGAATGCATTACTAGTAGTGAGTATAATTATAATACTCATACATAGTACATAAATAATATTAAAAAGAACTTTCATCTTATCCCACTTTTCTATCGATATACAATTATTATATACTAGCCTTTATATGTGTCAACACAAAAGATGGCAAAAGATTCTTGATTTTTTCTAAAAATCTTTTGCCATATGCAGACATATATAAGAGTTGACAGCAACCTCGCCTCTTATCACATTAAGCTGCAATGTCCACTTTTTTAAATGAACCTATTAAGAAAAACACTACTGTAAAGAGGATCAGTATTCCTACTTCTCTATATACTGCTAAAAAAGTAGCACCTTCTCCAATTTTGTTAGCTGCTTGCATAAACCAAGAAACTGGTGATAGGTAACCTAATCTTTGCATAAACATAGGCATGATTTCTGTTGGCCAAAATGCCCCTCCTATCAGAACTAAAGGCATTATTATAAGTTGACTCGCTGTAGTTGCATGTCTTACACTCTTCGCAAGGCTGGCAATGGATATTCCAAAAGCAACACTTAAAAGAGCAAATACTAGAGCCAATAGATATAAATTCACAAAATAACTTCGCCACCCAATTCCAAGATAAATGTTCAAATAAGCGAATACAAAAGTTACTTGTACTAATAATACACTAAAAAAACAAGCAATATTCTCAAACATATACCTCTTTAAAGTAAGGGGCGCTGCTACTAAACGGTGAAGTGTTTTCTTAACTTTATCATCTATCAGTACATTAATAAGAGAAGTAGAGAATGACAACATTGCGAGTGTTAAAAAACCAACTCCTCCTACCATAGCCATCCTTGAATAATCAAATTCAAAAGTTTCGACAGCTATGTCAAACGGTGCTCTTAAATATTCTTCAATTCCTAGGTAAAACCTTTCTTCATTTCCCCCACTTGCAACTGCTATTTTTTCTACTGCATTCATAAAGCTCTCAATAAACATACTAGTAGAAAAAGCTCCGCTTGTTTCTTGTATTTTGCTTCCCCCCAGCATCGGCTCATTTCCTAAAAGAATATCGTTAGTAAAATTTGCAGGTATATAAATCAAATAGCCAATCTCTCTATCAATTAAAGCCTGCCTAGCCTCCTCTTCATCAAAAAAGAGGACCTCATTACTTTTTTCCAGATTATCTATAAACAACTGTGTTAAATACGTATTATCATTATCTACTACAGCTAATTTAGGCTCTTCTGGATTTCCTATTCCACCCAGCATCATGATAATAGTAAAGATTGCAGGCATGATTAGCATTGAAAGGATATTCGACTTCTTCCTTATAATTCTAATTAGGTTCATTTTAAATACTGTCATTAATATACCTCCTTCTCGCAATCAAAGTGATAGTAAACATAAGAATCGTTGTCCCTATCATAGTCATTATTGCGTTAAGCATTTTTACAGGATCACCTTCAAAAATATGATTAAAAAGTGCATTCTGCATATGATAGTTAGGAGAAATCAGTTGCAATTTTCCTAGAATCCCTTCTAAATTTCCTACAGGCACATACCCCCCAGCTATTGCTGTAAGTACTGGTACTACCGTTGTTATTACGATTTCTGTTGTTCGTCGTTTTGGTATCAGTGTTCCTACTGCCATTCCAATACTACTAGATAATAAAACCATAATAAATACCATCATTAACGTAATCCCGATATTTGGACCCCAATTAACCCCATAAACATATTTTGTAAAAAACACTAATGCTACCCCTTGTGCAAATACTGTTACTAGTGATGCAAGAGTCACTCCTGCAAAAATTTGATATGATTTCGCAGGCGATACCTTTAACCTTTTCCCAGTTGATTCCTCTTTCAAGCTACCAATCCCATCACTAGTGTACATGCTTCCATACATCAGTATCATTACAAGCATTGTCACTGCATAATAGCCCATCGCCGTTGGTTTCTCTCCGCCTTCTACAACGGGTTCTTCTTCAATGAAATTTCTTCCTAAATGTGCAACTTCACTCGCTCCTATCATCATAAGAGCGTTAATTTTATTAGCTTCATTATTAAATGCTCTCACTATATTTGTTACAATTGGCTGAGTAAAAACTGAGCCTTGAGTAAACAACAGGTTTAATTTTGCCTCGTCGCCCATAACTATCTGTTTAGAATAATCCTCATCTATATGGATTAACGCACTAACTCTTCTTTCCTCAATCAAACTTTTGCCTTCTTCATAAGTGGCTACTAAAGTAATATTTAGTAATTTCGATATTTCTTCGCTTTCTAAGAATGTTTCGAAATGTTTTGATATCTCTCCTTTGTCTTCATTTAAAAAAGCTACATCTATTACACGAACTTCTGAACTTTCAAATCCACCGCTAAGCGCATTCCCCAAAAGAAAAATGAGCCCAATTGGTAGCAACACCATCATTGCCATAGACTGTTTATCACGAATATATTCTAACAAGGTATAATACATAACTTGCAATATTCTCACTTATAACACCCCTTTCTTAATCTCTTAAACTTCTTCCAGTTAAAGTTAAAAACACTTTTTCTAATGTTGGCTTGTCTACTTCTACCGACATTATTTTTATTCCTTCATTTGAAATTAGGTCGATAATTTTACCTAATTTGCCACTATTTTTCTCTGAAACTACTGTAATTTCATTATTTTTCTCCGTGCAGTCTATCACACTGCTTAATTTTTCAATTTTCTTAGTTATTGAGTTTTTAACTTCTTCAACAGCAATTACCACCCTATCCTCAGCCTTGATTAGAGCTTTTAATTCTTCTCTACTCCCTCTTGCCATAATTCTACCATGATCCATTATCACTATATCTGAACAAATTGCTTCTACTTCTTCCATATAATGCGACGTGTAAATTACTGTTGCTCCTTTTTTATTAAGCTCTTTAACCGACTCAAGTATTAAATTTCTTGACTGTGCATCAATTCCTACTGTAGGTTCATCCATAATTATTAGTTTTGGTTTATGTACAATCCCGCATGCGATATTTAGTCTTCTTTTCATTCCCCCAGAAAATTTCTTGGGAAATATTTTTCTTTTATCCCAAAGACCAACAAAATTTAGTGCTTCTTCAACTTCTTTTTTTATTATCTTTCTTTTTACTCCGTACAATTTACCAAAATATGTTACATTTTCCTCAGCAGTTAAATCCTCAAACACTGCAATTTCTTGCGGCACTATGCCTATGTTTTTTTTGATTTCTTTCTCATTCTTCTTCATATCTAGACCAAATATTTTTACTTCTCCACTATTGATTTTTGTAAGCCCAATTATCATGTTAATAATCGTTGTTTTGCCTGCTCCATTTGGACCTAGCAAACCAAATATTTCTCCCTCCTTAACCTCAAGCGATACGTTGTCAACTGCTACGAGTTGGTCGTACTTTTTCACTACATCTTTCATGCTTAGTATCATTTTTTTTGCTCCTTTCTTTTTTTGTTCGGGTGCCCACAATGGGCACTCCTGACATGCATTCCATATTTTGTAATTCTATTTGACTCCTCCGCAATGTGCACCTCTACTGCAATTATATCTGAGAAACTCGTTATTAAAAAGTGAGTATTATCACTAATTGATATGACATTTGTCATGTGTGTTTTTCGCATAAAAAAGAGCGGTATTTAATCCGCTCCTACAGATATAAATGTTATGCCCTTTCATTCTTCAAGTCTCTAGGCAAGTGACAAAAAAAGTAAAAATAGAATTCAAAAGCAGGTTTTTCTCCCGCTAGATACGCAAATATCTTTTTTGCAAGTTTACCCTTCTATTTTCCCACCACTGCTTGGTTTAGACATCACTTGATATGTTTCGTAAATTAAAACTAAAGCGAGTACAAGCAGTAATGCTGGTAGTACGACAAGAATATAGTTTGCCGCGACAATGCTTTTTTGTATTAATAAAACTAAAGCTGTAAGTGTAACAACAAACATGAACACCATTGGTATCATAATCATTTTATAATCTCTACCTATGTTTTTAAGCCATGCTGCAATTGCTAACAAAGATACAGCCGCTAGTAGTTGATTGGCCGACCCAAATATTGGCCATATTGTTCTCCATCCCATTAGTGCTAACGCTCCACCTAATACTACTGTTATCCCGGTTGCTACGTATCTATTAGTTATTCCACTCTCTTCTTTACCCTCAACAGCAAAGAACTCTTGGAATAAGAATCTCGCTAATCTTGTAGCTGTGTCTAAACTTGTTAATGCAAATGCTGATATTGCCAACGCCACAAATGCTTTCCCTATATCAAACGGCACGCCGAAACTGGTCATAAAATTCCCAATCCCGTCTGAAAATACGTTAATTGGTCCTCCGTTTGCTAATAATTCTGAAAGTCTTCCCCCCGTGAGATATGCAGCCGTAATAATCGCAATCACTGCTAAAACGCCTTCAATTAGCATCCCTCCATATCCGACGATCTTGGCATCACCTTCGTTATCTAATTGCTTAGATGTCGTCCCCGACCCAACTAGCGAATGAAATCCTGAGATAGCACCGCATGCTACTATAACAAATAGCATTGGAAACAGGTAAATATTATTTACATTAAAACCTGCAAATCCTGTTAACTCCATTGTTGGTCTAGCAAATGCTAACCCTATAACAGCTCCTGCAATCATTGCATACAATAAAAATGAGTTTAAGTAATCTCTTGGTTGAAGAAGTATCCATACAGGTGTAACCGAAGCTACAAAGATGTATGCCAACAGTATTCCTATCCAAACATTTTTTCCTAAAGCAAGTGGAAACATATTGCCTAATCCTATACATACTATTAGAAGAGCAACGCCTATTACACTCGCTAATCCAATCTTCACACCTTTTCTATATACAGCATATCCAAAACCTACTGCAAGAACAATAAATAGTATCGATGCCGTTGCTGCTTCAGGCACTGCAACAAATGTGTTCGCAACTATGTTTACAAAAGCCGCTACAACTAACAGTAGTGTTAGCCAAGCAAAAATAGCAAATAACTTTTTACCTTTTTGTCCTACGTTAACACCAATTACTTCACCTATCGATTTCCCGTCATGTCTTATTGATGCAAATAATGCTCCAAAATCTTGCACCCCACCAACAAAAATAGTCCCTACTATAATCCATAGCACAACTGGAATCCAACCAAAAATTGCTGCCGCTATTGGACCTACTATTGGACCTGCTCCAGCAATAGAAGCAAAATGATGCCCTAAAACTACAGGTGCAGATGCAGGAACATAATCAACACCATCTTCAAGCTCATGCGCTGGCGTTTTTCTACTAGTGTCTACCCCCCATTTTTTAGCTAACCACGCACCATACGTGATGTATGCGATTATAAAAATCATAATACTCATAAGAACTACAAATAATGCACTCATTTAAAACCCTCCTTTAATTGATTTTCACTTCGTAAAACCTACTAATTTCTTTTCCTCTTTTATTTGTTACTACTTCACCTCCTTCTAATTGAACAACAACTAATCTAATATATGTCCATCCCTTAAGTCCAAACATAAAACTTTTTTCGTGCTTATACGTGTTTACTCTTTTCTTAATTGCTTCATCAATCTGATTAGCGAGAACTATTACGCCTGTAATTACTGTACACATATGATCAGCTTTTACTTCTACTAAAGAGTCAGTCGCTGCCACTAAAGTAGCTACATACTTCTCTAACTTTCTTACATCAAATTCTGTATATTGCTTAACAAACACATGCTCAGTGCTCTCCATTGCGTAAATAGTTATTTTTTTGCTTCCTATGTATTTTTCGCTACGTATAAATGATTTAGCTATTAAATCATATTCAGTACCACCGTATTTTTTTCTTTCTTCAATATCAAAGTAGCCAGATAATTTATTTTTTATATACTTTAAATATTCCTCTATCTTCATTTTTATCTCCTCAATAGCGACGTGAATTTCTAACTGGTTTCGCATTTATTGCTGTTATCATAATATTCTATGTTTTCCGCGCAAATCCCTGCTTATTTTGTTAAATCTCTGTTAATTTTCTAACTATTTATCTTGTTGATACCCCTTAGGCTAAACACAAGGCACTTAAGTGCACTCCTAATTCTGGGAAGTTGGGGGTCAGGGTTGAAAAGTTGAATTATTGCTACCCACTCGTATCTTTTACTGAATATATGGTAGTAACAATTCAACTTTTCAACCCTGACCCCCTTACTGCTGCATTAAAAAGCCCCATAACGTTATTAGTTATGGGGCTTAAAATTGGCACACCCTGAGGGACTTGAACCCCCAACCTCTTGGTTCGAAGCCAAGCACTCTATCCAGTTGAGCTAAGGGTGCATATGGCATGCCCACAGGGATTCGAACCCCGGGCACACGGCTTAGGAAGCCATTGCTCTATCCATCTGAGCTATGGGCACACATATATATATCACTCAAATATTTTAACATTTTTACTGCTACTTGTCAAAAAAATATTCATACAACATGTCCAACAAGACCCTATCAAGGGGGGCAGGTTTCTGCCCAAGTCGTTATAAAGGATTCAAGTAGATAGTAAGATGAATTCAACTTTTATCTTTTCATCTAATTTAATCATCACGCAACTTTTCTTAGATCTTCCTCTAGGAAATGTTACACTCCCTGGGTTTATCATTACTATACCATTTACTTCTTCATAATACGGGATATGTGTATGTCCAAATATTGCAACATCTGCATTAACTTCTTGCGCTCTGTAGTAAAGATTGTCTAAAGAGTATTTAACTCCATACTTATGTCCGTGACAGATAAAAAACCGTCTGCCTTTTATTATTTTGATAACTTCAATATCTCCATTGCGGTCGCAGTTTCCCCTGACTGCAATTACTTCACCATCAAAATCATTTTCTATCTTTTTTATATCGCTCAAATGGTCACCAGTGAAAACAATAAGCTCCGCATCTTGTAGCTTTTTCATAGCAGCAACAATATTTCCGTCTATCCCGTGGCTATCTCCCAAAACACCTATTTTCATGATTTATCCTCTTACATCGTCATACAATGCTTTCTTTAGTTTCTTCAAAGCCATGGCTCTATGACTTATTTTGTTTTTAATATCTTTTCCTAACTCCGCAAGTGTAAGTCCGTATTCTTCTATTACAAATAATGGATCGTATCCAAACCCTGAATTTCCTTTAGGTTCAAGTGCAATAATTCCGTGACATTCTCCTCTTACAGTTAGTGTTTTTCCACTTGGAAAAGCAACTGCTATAACACAAACAAATTTTGCTTGTTTTTTTTCATATGGAACGTCTTTTAATTCTCTCAGTAGTTTGCCATTATTTTCTGCATCAGTTGCATTTTCACCTGCATAAATTGCTGTATCAACACCAGGTTCGTTCCCTAAAGCTAAAACCTCCAAACCTGAATCGTCTGCTATAGCAATGCTGTTAGTTAGATTCATTACTGTTTTCGCTTTAATTGTTGCATTTGCTTCGAAAGAACCACCATCTTCTACAATAACAAGTCCTTCTAAACCTACATCTTTCATAGATTTGATTTCAAAATTACAACCGGATAAAATTTCATTTATTTCTTCAAGTTTATGCTTATTGCTTGTGGCAATAACTGCTGCAATTTTCTTCATCCTTTTATCACCTGTTTGTCAATAATAATTCCTTCATCAATATCACTTAGAATCTCTTTTTGCATGGCAATAAGTTTTTTATTTCCAATTTCACCTAAGTGAAGCAAATCTAGTAAAGCACTTCTAGTAAAAGGTTTTTCTTCCCCTGTACCTTGTATTTCAATAAACTCTTCGTTATCTGTCATAATAATATTCATATCTACTTCTGCAGTTGAATCTTCTCTATAGCATAAATCAAGTAAGGGCTGCCCTCTTACAATTCCTACACTTATTGCCGAAACAAAATTACTCACTAATGCAGATTTTATTTTTTTCTTCTTCTTCAAATATTGCAAAGCATCAATAAGTGCCACAAAAGCCCCTGTAATCGAAGCCGTCCTGGTTCCACCATCTGCTTGAATAACATCACAATCAATCCATATTGTTCTTTCTCCAATTGCTTTTAAATCTACAACCGAACGTAGCGTTCTTCCAATTAAACGCTGTATTTCATGCGTCCTTCCTTCAACCTTGCCTCTGCTTGATTCTCTTATTTTTCTAGTTTGAGTTGACCCTGGCAGCATTGCATACTCTGCTGTTATCCAGCCTTTTCCTGTGTTTTTCAAGAATGGTGGTACGCGGTCCTCTACAAAGGCCGTGCAAATAATTTTTGTTTCACCCATTTCAATTAGAACGGAGCCATGCGCGTGTTTTATATAATTTCTAACAATCTTCACTTGTCTTAATTCATCAAAGCTTCTTCCATCTACTCTTTTCATGTAAAACTTCCTTTCAATACTCTATTTATTTATATTGTACCATAATATATTTAAAATTACTCAAAATTTTACCGAGGATTTTCCTCGGTATGTTTATGGGGTCAGGCGTTGCGATATTCACTTGCGATGAACTAAAGCTGCAGAATACGCAAGTGAATATCGCAACGCCTGACCCCTCTTTACTCCACATTGTCGATTAACAACTCCCCAACATGCTACCGCGTATTCGAAAATGTTGGAATAGTTAGTTCAACTTCATCCTCTAGTGTAATTTGCTCTCCATAAGATAAAATTCTTACTTGATTAATTGTACTTTCTATTTCTTTCAAGGTAAGACCTATAGAAACTATTATTGCCTGCTGAAGCTCTAAATCACCAGAAATTAATTTTATTTCTTCCGATAAATCTACGTAGGCAATTCCATCTTTAACAAATACGTCATTGACTGTTACCCCTACGGGAATACTGCTTATCAAACCTTTACCTTCGGGCACGCTCTCTACTAATGCTACTAGCGCCGACCTAATGTCTGGTTTTAGTGCACTTATTCCTTTAGTTACAGGTACGTACAATTTTTCTCCAGTATTCACATTGGCTTTGTAATATACGATTACTGGTATTTCACTATTTTTTAGTTCACTTAGCATATTTATATTTTCTCTTTCAACATACTTTGCAACAACTGTGCCGTATCTAAGCTTGCTAAGCTTATTTCCTTCAACTAAAATTTGTACTTTATCAATAGTTTCAAATTCTGTTAATGTGTACACAATTGCTTTTATCATTGCTCTTTCGGCAGATTCTGAATCATATGACAAAACTTCTGTACTGAAATTAATCTTGCCTACCCCTTCGTTTATCGACATCCCGATTATTTTTGTGCCTTCTGGCAAAACAGGCAATAATCCCAATTGATGTAGTTCTTTTCGTAGTGATTCTTTATCTACTAACTGCATAAGAGCACTTTTTGCTATTCCTTCTTCCCAAGGAATATTTTTCATTAATGGAACTATCATTCCACTTGCTTTCTTATAGTAGATTACTGTTTCTCTAAAACTGCCATCAATCCGTTCATTGCTACCCACAACAACTGTTATTTCAGTATTTTCTTCCTCGTCTAAAAAACCTGAAAATGGGTTCTGACAAGCAGTAAACGTCATTACTATTACTGCCAAAAAGAGTATACAACAAATTAGCTTCTTAAGCTTCACACTCATTCATCTCCTCACACAATATATTTCCTGTTGTTCGAATACATAATACAGGAATTCTCGGATAAAATCTCTAGTACAAATATATTGCTAAGAGGGTTAAACTATTCGGATTTTGTGAGTTGAACGCAAGAAAACCACCGTTTATTATATTGGTGGTTAATAAATACTCTAGTTAAGTTCCATTGCTTGAAAATATGCCAATATCGAGTTAAAAAGCGACTCTGCTACTCTCTGTCTATATTCATCTGTCGCAAGTTTTGCCTCTTCTGCAGGGTTCGATAAATATCCAATTTCAGTGATTATAGCTGGCATTTCCGTTTCTCTAGTCACTACTAAGTTAGGTCTTGCAAAAATTCCTCGGTCATGAGCGCCTAGATAATCTACCATAACTCTTTGGAAGATTTCTGCTAGCTTTCTATTATTACGATTATCTTCTGGATTTCGCTCAGAAGGATAGAACAAGTTCTCTACTCCATGTATTAACGGATTAACAACCGAATTAGCATGTATACTTATAAACAAGTCTGCATTTACTGCATTGGCAATTTCAGCCCGCTCGAATAATGGTATGAATGTGTCATCTTCTCTCGTCATAATGGTTCTAAAACCTGCATTAAGTAACAGTCTATTTAATCTATGCCCTACATCTAGGATAATGTCTGATTCTTTCATATTTTTAATTCTAGAAATTGCTCCTGGGTCTCTACCCCCATGCCCAATATCTATAGCAATTAGTTTTTCTCTTTGGCTTGTATTTGTGTTGAGTTCTAGCACTAAATTCCTGCCTCTAGATGGTGAAATAACTCTATGACTAACCTGATTATTCAATTCTACTTTAATCATGTAGTTCTTATCGTCATACTCTTCGTCAACGACAATATTTTTAATTAAGTGGTCGTCTATTGCAATGTTTGAAAACTCCATATTCATTCTGCTTTTAGGAACAATTATATTTATCGTGTTTGATTTAATATCCTTGTCAACTTCAAATCTTACACCAGGTCTTCCACGAAATAATAGTTCTGATGTAATCCAGCTAACTTCCTCATAATTGAAATAACTAAAAGGTTCTCCTTCTAAATGAACTATAAGCCTGTTGCCTTCTACTTCAAACTTAAATTCTTCGAATTCTTCTCTATCTTGTAAATCTATAACTATTCTAACAATTTTATCATCTGGCTCATAATGATGGTCAGGTTCAAATTCTGCAACACGCACTCTCTTAGCGACATTCCCATCAACATTAAAGTTAAACTCTTTATCTCCTGTGTATAAATATGCTCCTTTAATATCTACTACTAGTCTTTCTGGATTGCTAAGCCTTATTACATTGTAGTTGTCAATATTATCACCTTCGATAATTATAACTTCTTTCGTGTTTTGATAACTAGCTTTCACACTTCTTACTATATTTACGAATCTAATAATCATTTCTTTTGTATCTTCATCAAATGAAACTTTATAATCTAATGTTTCACTCATTTCAAGCACTAATCTAGTAGTCAATGGGTCTATAGAAAATTGAGAAGCTCTTAATTCGTTTAAAATACTATTTTCAAATCCCAAACTCAAAGTTTTATTTTCTCCTAAAATTCCTTGATTTTCTAAATAAAACAACGTATTCTGGAAGTCAAATACAAGTCTATCTGGCAAAATTTTGTCTCGATCAATTAACTCAAAAACATTATATTTCAATTCTTTATCTGCCTTAACACGCACTTCAGGAAATCCATTTACCATATTAACTTTAATTTCATGTACTACGTTCGTATCTTCGTCTACCTTAGGTGTGATAATAACTGGCTTTGTCAGTGCTACCGTTCGTGTCTCTCCATTCCATTTTACATCAACACCAAGCTCTTCTGCTACAAATCTTAGAGGAACCATCGTCCTGTTGTCAATTAGTTTAGCAGTAGTTCCGTGATCATCTAAAAGTTTTTCATTCCCATTTACAACTGCATTCTCGCTATCTATTGACAGAATAATTTTGTTGCTCCCACTCATAATCAGAACTTCTTTAGTTTTACCATTCCAATTAAGGTTTGCACCAAGATTCTCAGCAATTATTCTTAGAGGGACCAAAGTTCTTTCGTTATAAATAACAGGTGGAACATCAGACGTTATTAGTTCATTATCTATTGTTAAAGAGACAGTACTAAACTTAACCTCTTCATTATCCATAGTCATAGTGATATATCCATTCTCATTTGCGAATGAAATGGTTGTACATAAAATTAATAATACAAATAGAATTGAAACTATTCTTCTCATCTGCGTGTCCTCCTTAGTGTTTGCGAATCAATCATATCTATTTATATCATTAATCTAAAAGGTATGTCAATCGAATGTGTAATTTGTAACTAACATGTAACCTTTGACTTCTTGTTGTAAAAATTAAACGAATTTTGGCGATCAATGAGGACTTCAAAACTTATATGAAGAATTTGCTTCTTTTTAAAAATATGAAAATCCATTCTACTCTCGAACACGCTCAGGTGACATCGGTTTCTTTAATAAATCTCTCTTTTTTTAAAATTCTTGAAGATTTCAGTTCCCTTAAGCTTATCTACCCCTATATATAAAATACTCATTACAAACACAAACCAAAAGGTTACAAATCTCAAAGCTAAAGCCAAAGCCATGCCCTGATGAAACGATATTCCTAGCGGTACTAATAAGAAAACCATTCCAGCTTCAAATGTCCCAACTCCACCAGGTAGCAAAGGAACAACTGCAATCATATAGCTAAGATACGTCACCACTGAGACAGCAATAAAACTTATTTCTAGATTAAGATTCCAAGCTAGTATCACAGCTTTAAACGCGAATAAACTCCAGATCAGTAACGAAAAAAAGAGTTGAAATAGAATTGCCTTTTTTTGTGCTACTATCAAATCTATAGTATCTCGGAAACAAACTACAGCGTATTCAATTTTTCTTTTCCTGTTTTCACTTAGAAAAAATGATAACAATTTGCTTGCTTTTGTAGGATATAGTATTAATGAGATTAGTAATATGAGTGCAACAACTAAGATAAGTAGACTTATAAACAATGTACTCGTATATGCCGTTTCTGTTTTAACTGTCGTTAAGAACCATACAATAGATATAATGTTAACAAAAACAAAGACCGACATACTTATTGCTTTATGAATGCTGACAATTGCAGCTGCTTTCCCTGCCTGTATTCCAAGTTTTTTCTTAAGTAAAAATATCTTTACCGCTTCTCCACCAGCTTTTGCAGATGGGGTCACGCACTCGACAAATTTCCCGGACATATTTATGCTTATCATCTCTTGTAGCTTTACATCTTCCCCAACTTGTTTTGCTATCGACTTCCACTGTAAGTTAATCAATAGTAAAGTAATTAACTGAATTCCACATAAGAAGACAATTATCATTTTATTGATAACACTTAAATGTTCTAGCAAATGTTTAAAATCAACTTGCCACAAAACTAGTAGTATCAGTAGCAAAGCTACTAAAATTCCTACTATTCGCTTCATCTATTTTCACCCCATCTTCTTTAACAAGCAAAAGAGTGGCTTTCATTAAAATGCCATCTTGTTTAACTTGCTTAAGCTGATTACTATAATTTTGTACCTTCGCTTTATTACAAAAGCTCTTATATTTTTTTTTGTCGCATCTAAATAAAATCTTGCTGCCACAAGCGATGCGTGCCCACACATTGTGTAGTATTTCATCTACTGGACAAACTTGAGATGCGATATGTACGACTGAATATCTCGAAGCATCAAATTCTTGTCCCGATGAATGAATTACCTCTATTTTGTTAGACATATTTATTCTGTTAATTAGCTGTCTAGATTTTTCAACTGCAACTAAGTCCAGCTCGATAATCGCTACACTCGCACCTGTCTTAAGAGCTATATCTAAAGCAGTAAAAGGTATTGCACCTCCCCCAATACATAAGACATGGTCCTCTCTAGAAATTTCACCTAATTCAATTTCCTTTTCAATTATCTTGTCATAGTAGTATTTTTTCCATAGCTTTATGATTGACGGATACTTATATATAGATTTTTCTAGCTCTTTTGTTAGGCAAGAAATGAATTTCATTGTCAGCGCCTCCTTAAAAAAATATTATTTCCTATTCAACACAAGAGTATAGATTTTTATCTGAATCATTTAAAACCTATACTCATATCGTTTATCTTGCCTCAATTAAAAAATCCCACTCACAATTCTAACAGTATGATTTAACAATCCCCCCACAACAAATGCAATCACAAATGTTGATCCTCCAATAAGCAATGCCACTTTCAAACGAAATTCTCTTATTAAGACTCCCATAACCGCTAAACACGGCAAGTAAAATAGTGCTACTACAGATCCTACTAACAACTGCAAAGAAGTTAAATTCATTTCTATAAGCGGTAAAACTGCCAACTCTCTTCTTATCACACCTAAAACCAGCCCTATTGTCGCTTCTCTCGGAAGTCCTAACCAATCTACAATTAGAGGTTCAATATAAACTGCTACATATTTTAGTGCGTTTGTTTCAACAACTAACGATGCGAATAAAACTCCTAATATCATAGGTGTAGCACCTTCAAGAATATAACTACGAGTCCTCATCATTATTTTTTTAAATAATGTCTTAGCATCAGGCACTAGGAGATTTGGTATTTCGAGTAACATCGGCTCTACTTCTCCTGGCAAAATCTTATTTACAAAAAGTCCACTTAATAAAATACCTACAAAAGAAAACAAAAATACTGTTGCTAGCATCCATGCAGAATGAGCTCCTAATAATGCTATAAACGCACCTGTTTGTGCTGTACAAGGAACAGCAACTGATACTACAGTAGCAACTATTATTCTTTCTTTTTTAGTTGTCGCAGCTCTCGTTCCCAAAATTGCTGGTATTGCACAACCGTAACCCATCATAATAGGAATTGCGCTACCTCCTTGCATTCCTATTTTTCTCAAAACAGTATCAATAAGCACCCCAAAACGCGGTAAGTAACCACTGTCTTCTAAAAAAGATAAAGCAATATAGAAGAAAAATACATATGGCAAAACGAGTGCAAAAGGCCACTCTATTCCTAAAATAAGTACTCCAAAATCGCCTACAAGTATATTATATATAAGTCCTTCTGTCACAAACATTGAAACAAGTGAAGTGATAAATGGTACATAATAATTATTTAGCAAGGGTAATAACAGTCCTGCCCGTATACCTTTGCCTCCACCCACTACAACAGCAATCATTATTATAGCAACAAGAAAAGCTATTGGTATCCCAATTAATGGCTTTAGCATTGCGTCTCCAAGCTTTTCCATGAAAGTAGGATGTCTATGTTCAAGTTTTTGAACCCTTTTCGAAATCTCTCCTATTTTTTTCCACCTATCATCTTCGCTTATCGTTCGCTTCTTATCCGTACTAGCTTTGCCTTTTGGATTCTCAAAAATATCGTATGCCTTATTAAGTAATTGTTTAAGACCAATATTCCTAATTGCAACAGTTTCAATTACTGGGGCTTGTAGCTCTTCTTCTAATTTACTTACATCTATTGTAATTCCTTGCTGCTTAGCAACATCTGCAAGGTTCAGAGCAAAAACGATAGGAATATTGTATTTTTGTATTTGTAAAGCAAAATTTAAGTTTCTTTCTAGATTTGTTGCATCTAGAACACAGATTATTACATCAGCATTTTCTTCATCTAGCATTTTTATAGCTACTTCTTCAGCTGGCGAAGTCGTTTCTAAGGCGTATACTCCAGGCACATCAATAATAGTACCTTTTTTTCTATTAAAATTTATATGCCCTTTAGTATAACTTACAGTCGTACCTGCATAGTTAGATGCAATAACATTCAAGCCAGTTAGTTTTGAAAAAACCACACTCTTTCCTACGTTTGGATTTCCTACAAGTAAAATTTTAATCCCCTCAGGGCTATCTTCTATTTTTACTTCTTTATGACAACTTTGCAACTGCTATGCCCCCTCAACCTGAATTTGCTCAGCAATATTTCTTGCAATAGCAATATTTCTTTTGCCTAATTTCACTACTACTGGTCCACCCAGAGGTTGCTTAGAAACTATAGATACTAACATTCCTTCTCTTATTCCTAGCGATTTAAGTAATGCTATTTTTGGTATTCTCTTAATAATGCAACTTTTTCTTTCGCTGTGTCCATACATTGTCATAAAGCTTTCCTCCCTTTGATAATAACTTTCATTTATCTACAAATATTTTATCATAGCAATAACGATTGTGCAAGTAACAATCGTTATTATATGTTTATTATTTTCACACCTCGTGGTTGTTTTTATCACAATTCACACTATAACAAAAAAGCCTCTGCATAAATATCTTCCTTTTTCAAGCCATCAAAATCTAATTCGTGTTATCTAGCGTTTCATTATACTTTGCTAATACGCTTTTTACTTATTAAAGAAAATATCATATTCCCAAAATTTATTAAAACAAGAATGCTCATATAATAAACAACAATTCTAACAGTAGTACTAATAAAGAAGTTTAGAGGTAGCATTTGTATTAACACCTCGTGACTTGGGTCTAATAACCAAAGATCATTTGTAAAGAAAATATGGTGAAAATACGTAAAGTATCTATTGAAATCAAAGTAAGTCATTGCCACAATAACGCATATAAATAAAAAATTAAGCCCCGTTGTTAAGTAAGACGTTTTTCTAATATTCGCCCAAAATTTTCTTTTCTTCGTATCAAATTTATATGCTATTAAAAGCAAACCCAACATTGCTAATGCAGAGAAATTTCTTATATATCTTCCTGCAATAAATAAGTATTTCACATCTACCATATGCAAAACGGCTCTTTCTCCAAACACTTCTCTCTCTTTTCCTTGAACAATTGCAACGGTGTCTAGTAATTCTCGGTCATCTCTTAGGTACTTAATTAGATCGGTAATTGTAATTTCAAGATTTAGCATGTCCATGCCAGTAATCGATGAGATGTCATTTTTGTCAAACGAATCCAAATAATACTCTGCATTAAAAGAAACTCTGTCTACCACTGTTAGTAATAAGGCCAAAGATAGAAATATCCCAAGTAAAAAGTAAACAGCAAAAAATAATTTTTTCATTTTTAGCTCACCTCCGTTTAGTTTCCCTCCAACACAGTTATCTTATGAGATGATGGATTTTTCTAAAATCAATATTAAACAAGGTGCTTGTCCTAAAACAAACACCTTGTTAATATATTTTCAATTAAAGTAAAGCTAATTAATCTTAAATTTCTCAATAACTATTTGTAGTTCTTTAGCCAACTCTGATAATCCTTCGCTGGCACTTGAAATTTCAGTCATTGCAGCAACGTTTTCTTCAGTAGCAGCTGATGCTTCTTGGGTCCCCGCTGCGTTCTCTTGAGCGATTGCAGAAAGGTTTTGAATAACGTCGATAATTTCGCCTTTTTTTACGTCCATTTTTTTACTTGATTCATTTAACGATTGGATACAGTCTTTAATGCTTTCTATCGAACTTGATATCCCGTCAAATTTTTCGTTAGTAATTTCAACAAATTTCTCTTGTTCTTTTATTACAGCGCCAGCTTGTTTCATGCTTTTTAGAGTGTTTTCGGAATTTGTCTGTAACTCACTTACAACTGCATCAATTTCTTTTGCAGAACTAGATGATTGTTCTGCTAATTTCCTTATTTCATCTGCTACTACTGCAAATCCTTTACCTGCTTCACCTGCTCTAGCTGCTTCAATAGCAGCATTGAGAGCAAGTAAATTAGTTTGCTCTGAAATGTTTTGAATCATTCCACTAGCTAATCCAATTTTTCCTGTGCTGTTGTTTGTTTTTACAATTCCCTCATATACAATTCCACCGTATTCTGCATTTAATTCGGTTTTTTCAATTAAACTGTCAACTATGTTTAATCCTTCGTCTTTAAGATTTGAAGCAATTTCTGTAGCATTGTTAAGTTGTACTAGTAATTTATGGTCATTTTCGATTATTTCTCCAAGATCACTTATTTTAAGTGCACCTTGCTCAGTATCATGCGCTTGTTCACTAGCACTTTTAGCAATTTCCTCAATCGTTCTTCCAATTTCGTCAGATGCTATTGCAGATTGGTTAGAAGTTTCCGTTAAATGCTCTGCTGAAGATGTAACATGGTCAGAAGCCGAAGCTACTTGCTTGATAAACATTCTTAAGTTATCTGTTATAAGTTGTAGCGATTTAGCTAATCTTCCTATTTCATCTTTTCGAGTTATATATTCTTTAGGAATATCTTTTCTTATATCAAGTGTTGCAACTACTTCAGCCAGTTTAGTTGAAGCAATAATAGGTTTGACCACTGTTTTTCCTACGAAGTTTGTGAAAATCAAACCAGCAATCAATACTATAAAAGCAAAAATGATAAGTCTATCTCTTAGTGCAACCACTCCTGCCAAAATGTCTTTTTCAAGTGCGCCTACACCAATAGTCCATGATGTTCCCTCAATAGGAGCAACACCGGTCAAGCTACGTCTTCCCAAAATACTGTATCTAATCATACCAAACTCTTCTGCTTCCTTCACAGCAACGCCCCAGTTTTTCAACTCGCCGTTTTCTTCTATATCATCAAATATATTTTTTTGTGAAATAATATATTCACGGTTAGGATGCGATATAATTGTACCGTCTTCTCTTATAATATACGCAAACCCATTTTTTCCATAAGCCATTCTATCTGTAATTTCATAAAGCAAGCTTGCTGATTGTGTTCCTACAAGTGCTCCTACAACGTCAGCTCCTTGCTCAATTGGAACTGCAAATTTTATTATTAATTCATTTGTTTCAGAATGCAAGAAAGGATCAGATACACTTGCTATTCCATCAAAAGCTCTTTGTATATGTACGTCTTTATCTCCGAAAGTGTCTTCAGTCATGTCTTGATGTCTTAATTTCCCATTTGGCGCAGCAATGCTTAGGTTTAAAAATCCAATTCGCTTATATTGTCTTTGTATCACTTGCGCCTGTTGAAGCCAAACCATACCACGAATATCATTTCTATCTGCTAATACACTTAGCTTTGATAACTGTTCGCTTATATTACTTTGAACCAAATTAGCGCTTTCCCTAGCCATCAGCTCTAGTGCTTCTTCAACTTCAGCAACAACTGCCTTACTTGCCTCTCGATATGCAGTAAATCCTAGCACCGATACTACTAAAAGAAGAAGAACGGAAAATAATACCATTAACCTTGTTTTTATACTTTTCACTAATACACGCTCCTTTTAAAGTTGACTACATTGTTTACTTAATCATGTTTGCCACAATATAGATTTATCTTCAATATGATATATTTCTACTTCTTTTCTCTTTTCCCTTCTTTTAATTAAAAGAATTTGAAAATTGAAAATCAATTTTCAAAAAATAAGTTTTTCCAACTTGTCTTCATCGATAATTTGAAGTTTGCTCTTTTTATTACCTTCAATGATTTTCTCTGCTTTTTTTAGCTTTGATCCTGCATTTTCTCCTGCTAAAAGAAAGTCAGTATTCTTACTCACACTGCTCGCGACTGTAGCCCCTAGTTTTTCTAATAAACTCTTAATCTCTCGCCTATCGTATTTTACAAGCGTTCCTGTTACGACAACAGTTTTACCAGAAAAAAAGCTTTTAATTTCACTTGCTTGTTCATTTACAGGATTAACACCTTTAGATATCAATTTATCAATACTCTTCGCTACTGTTTCGTCGTTAAAGAAATCAACAATACTTTTTGCTACTATATCTCCTATGTCACTAATTTCTATCAGTTCTTCAAATTGGGCTTTTTTAATATCTTCAAGTGTATTGCATTGTTTTGCTAAATCACTCGCTGTTTTTTTTCCGACATTAGGTATTCCTAACCCATAAATAAATGTACTAAGAGAACAATTTTTACTCGCTTCAATTGCATCAATTATATTTTGCGCCTTTTTCTCGCCAAAACGATCTAATCCAATAAGATTTTCATATTCTAATTCATATAAATCGGCCACTCCGTCTAACCCAAGTGCTTCATTCAATTGCTGTATAGTCTTTTCACTTAAACCCTCTATATTCATAGCATCTCTACTTGCAAAATGAGAAATCCTTGCAACTAGTTGTGGTTTGCATGACAGGGGATTTGAGCAAAATATATGAGCTCCTTTTGAGAACACTTTACTTCCACATGCTGGACAGTTTACTGGTTTAACGTTCTGCATTGTTTCTACGCAATCCTCGTCAGCACACCCAGTTATCTCTGGTATTACATCGTTTGATCTCCTTAGCCAAACATCGCATCCTATCTTCACTTTCTTTCTATTAATATCTTCCCAATTATTTAAAGTTGCACGACTAACTGTGACCCCACCTATATCAGTTGGTTCTAAAATAGCAAGCGGTGTAAGTTTACCTGTCCTTCCAACTTGCCATACTATATTTTCCAATTTGGTAGTTACTTCTTTTGCTTCGAATTTATATGCCATTGCCCACCGTGGAAATTTGTGTGTGCTTCCTAAAATTTTTCGCAGTGATACATTATTAACTTTAATAACTATTCCATCAATTAAATAATCTCGTTCTCCAACTTTTTCTTCCATCTTCTCGATTGCAGTAATAACTTCGTCAATATCTAAGCATTGGGTTATATGTTCGTTTACATAAAACATGCTCTCTCTTAAGAAATCTAACATCGCTAAATGTGTTTTAAAATTTTGATGCTCAGAAAATCCCACGTTATAACAAAACGCGCTCAAGTTTCTCTTTGCAGTAATTTTAGGGTCTAAATTCCTTATTGCTCCTGCTGCTCCGTTCCTAGCATTTTTTAAAGGCTCGCGCGCCGCTTCGTTGTATTTTTCAAGTACTGATAAACGCATTAAACACTCACCTTGTACCTCAATTTTATGTTTGTAGTTAATTGTTAAGGGTACCGTTTTAATAGTTTTAACTTGCTCTAGTACTTCTTCGCCTACTGTTCCATTTCCCCTTGTTGCTGCTTGAATCAGTTTCCCATCATCATAAGTTAAATTAATTGTTAGACCATCAAACTTATATTCAACAACGTAATCAAGCTTGTCATTTGTACCTGAAATCAATTTTTTCACTCTATTATCCCATGCTCTTAGTTCCTCAAAAGTTTTACACTTATCTAAACTTAATAATGGTGCAATATGCTTATGTGTAGCAAATTTTTTCAAAGTGTCTCCTCCAACTCTCCTAGACGGAGAATCTTCTAATACTATACTAAGCTCTTCTTCTAGACTTATCAATTCATCATATACTTGATCGTATTCTTTATCACTTATTGTAGGCTCATCTAGCACATAGTACCTATAATTGTGCTCATTAAGCTGCGCAACAATATCTTTCATTCTACTTTTCTCCGCCATTTTGCTCACTCCATATTGAAAAAATTTATTTAACAAACAGTCAACTTCACAAACGAAGTGGATATTTTCTTAATCCCTTTTCCTTCAAATGCAATCGAAGCCATATCATCTTTAAATGTGATAACTGTTCCTATACCAAACGTAGGATGAATAACTTTAGATCCTGTTCTTATAACCTGCGAACTATCGTACGTGATTTTTTCTTTCTTAGCTTCAAGCATTTCTCCCCTAAATAGCGGAGAAGTCGTTGTTTTTCTAACAGCTTTTTTTCTGTTATACTTCGTGTCTCTTGCAATTAATTCATCTGGTATTTCGTTAATAAATCTTGAAATGCTGTTATAACAAACTCTTCCATATATTGTTCTCTGCGTAGCATGGCTTAAATACAGCTTGCTCATTGCTCTTGTTATTCCTACGTAGCATAACCTTCTTTCTTCCTCTTCATTCCCTTCTTTAATAGCCATATGCGAAGGGAAAATACTCTCTTCCATCCCTGGTAGAAACACCACAGGAAATTCTAAGCCCTTAGCACTATGCAAGGTCATCAAAGTAACTGCGTTTTCTCCATCTTCTTCTGTATCTAATGAAGTCTGCAAAGACGTAGTTACTAAAAATTCTTCTAACGTTTTTATTTCTGAGTTATCGTCAAAGTCTACCGTCAAAGATAAAAACTCTTGCAAATTCTCAATTCTTGACTGTGCTTCAACTGTTTTTTCTTTCTCTAAAATATCAATATACTTCGTTTTTTCATAAATATATTCAACTATTTCCGTAACGCTCATATCTGCTTTCTTTTCAATTAAACTTATTATTAGCTCAGCAAAATTGCAAATTTTAGCCTTCGCGCTTCCAGACAAACTCCCAATATGATGAACGTCAATTAGAGCGTCGAAAAAAGTAGACTCGTTCATTTCTGCATATTCTAATATTTTTTCAATGCTCTTTAAGCCAATACCTCTCTTAGGTACGTTTATCACCCTACCAAGGCTAACTTGGTCTGCGGTATTTTCTATAATTCTTAAATAAGCCATTACATCCTTTATTTCTTTTCTCCCGTAGAAAGGCGTTCCTCCATAAAGTCTATATTTTATATTCGCTTTGTTAAAAATCTCTTCAAAAACACGCGATTGTGCGTTAGTTCTATATAAAACAGCAAAGTCTGAGAGTTTTTTATTTTCGCTATCCATTAATCCCACAATAGTTTTTGCTACATGTTCTGCCTCACCATAAGCATTCCCTGCGCAAAAATACTGCAAATCTTCGCCTTCATTATTATCAGTAAACAGTTTTTTCTTTTTTCTTGATTTGTTATTTGCAACTACCCCATTAGCTGCATCCAATATTTTTTTCGTAGATCTATAGTTTTGTTCTAGTTTAATAACTTTAGTATTTGGAAACTCTTGCTCAAAGCCCAAAATATTGCCTACATCAGCTCCACGCCACCCATATATTGACTGGTCATCGTCACCAACTACACATAGATTTTTATGCTTACTAGCGAGCATGCTCGCTAATTTGTATTGAGCATAATTTGTATCTTGAAACTCATCAACTAAAATATACTTAAATTTTTGTTGATAAAAACTTAATTCTGTAGGATTAGCCATAAGGAGTTGCACTGCTCTCATAATTAAATCATCAAAATCTAAGGCATTATTCGCTTTTAACTTGTTTTGATATTTCTCGTAAACAAGAGCAATTCTTTCATCCCTAAAATTCCCTTTGCTTCTATCTGAAAAATCTTTAACTCCAATTAGTTCATCTTTTAGACTCCCTATCCTAGATAGCATAGATTTAGGTGGGAATATCTTGTCATTATAGTCTAATTGCTTCAAGACTTCCTTCATAACTACTAATTGGTCTGATGTATCATATATTACAAAGTTTTTCGCATAACCAATTTTATCAATATCGTTTCTTAAAATTCTAACGCAAGCTGAATGGAAAGTACTAATCCACATTCCTCGCGGATGTCCGCCAATTAACGCCTCAACTCTCTCTCTCATTTCTTTTGCAGCTTTATTTGTAAAGGTTATAGCTAGTATTTCATAAGGACTTACATCCTGCTCTTCAACTAGATAAGCTATTCTGTGAGTTAATACTCGTGTTTTACCAGACCCCGCTCCTGCTAGTATTAACAAAGGTCCTTCCGTATGTATTACTGCTTGTTTCTGCATTTCATTTAAGTGATTCAATTTCATTAATAATCTCCCTTTCAGTGTCTCTTAACTATACTCATTTTACATTATTTTTACCTACTATACAAATAAATTCACTAGTTGTTTTTACATCTATATGATATAATTTTTTCATACACAATGATATGGAGGAAATAAAATGCACAATACAAAACCGTACGTTCTAACAAGATGGAGTGTCCCTTTTGCAGGCTTTCTAGTCGCATTAATGGGTGGCTTTTCTTACGCTTGGGGTGTTTTCATTGTCCCTTTATCTGAAAAATATAATTGGTCTACTGCTGAAGCTTCACTGCCTTTTACAGCTTATATTCTGTTTCTAGCGTTTGTAATGGTTCCTGCTGGTAAATTACAGGATCAGTACGGACCTAAAAAGATTTCTATAATTGGATCTATACTGTTTTTTATAGCTTATGGACTTGCTTCTTTAGTTAGTTATTTCCCTTCCCCTTGGTGGTTGATTATGACTTATGGAGTTCTTGGAGGTACAGCTAGTGCACTAACATATGCTTGCGCTGCTCCAACTGCCAGAAAATGGTTTCCAGACAAGCCTGGTTTTGCAATTTCTGTTGCAGTAATGGGTGTAGGCTTAGCTGCACTATTTGTTGCACCGCTTAAAGCAGATTTTTTACTGCCGGAGTTAGGAATAGAAAAAACGCTCTTATTTATGGGGATTCTCTCAGGAACTGTTTGCCTTTTCGCGTCGTGGCTGTTTAGAGATCCACCTGTAGATTGGAAACCAGAAGGATGGATTGCTGGTAAAACTAAAAACAAAACGTCAGAAATACGCAGAGAAGCTACCCCTATGGAAGTTTTAAAAAGCCCTGTTTTTTACACAATGTGGTTTTCTTTCTTCCTGGTTGTCGCAGGTGGAATGATGTGTATCGGTTTGCTTCCTGCATTTGGCGAAAAAATCCTTGGACTTACACCAATTAGTGCTTCAATCGCAATATCTATTTTTGCAGGATTTAATGGATTAGGAAGACCTTTTGCAGGGTATTTAAGTGATAAGTTCGGAGTTGTTTGGGTTATGATTTTCACCTACTCCCTTCAGGCTGTTGCATTCCTTACTTTTCATCTATTTGCTACAACTGCAGCAACTCTATATATTTCTTCAGCCATCTTTGGTTGGGGCGTAGCTGTTACTCTTGCAGTATTCCCAACACTCACTGCTATCTGTTTTGGGACTAAAAACCTAGGCGTTAATTACGGGCTAGTTATTACTGCACTTGGCATAGGCGCAATTGCTCCCGCTATAGGTTCTTGGATATTTGATTTAACAGGTAGTTATACTCCTACTTTTTTCTCAGCCGGTGTTATGTCTGTTATCGGTGTCGGTCTTAGTATTGTTTTAAAAAAGAAATACTTGCTCTCGTAGAAAGGAGACATTGGGGACGTTTCATCTGTCTCATTAAGATTTTCAAAAAAATCATAATTAGGAGGAAAAAGATTTGAAAATTCAATTTTTAGGTGCTGCTAAAATAGTAACCGGTTCAAATTATTTAATCACAACGAATAAGTATAAAATACTAATTGATTGTGGATTGTTCCAAGGAAGCGAAGAATTAGAACAACTAAACTATAATGATTTTGAGTTTGACCCAAAAGAAATTGATTTTCTTTTACTAAGTCATGCTCATATCGATCATGCTGGACGAATTCCTAAACTAGTTAAGGAAGGCTTCAAAGGGAAAATTTACTGTACCAAAGCAACCAATGATTTGTCTAAAATTATGTTAGCCGATAGCGGGCATATTCAAGAATCTGACGTCAAGTGGGAGAACAAAAAGAGAGCAAGAGCTGGAAAACCTCCTCTTAAACCTCTTTATACTGCTGCAGATGCTATAACCAGCTTACGTCATTTTGAACCTATTTTGTATAATCAAAAACTTAATGTCAACGGACATATATCTATTAGATTTAAAGATGCAGGCCATGTTTTGGGCTCTGCCATAGTTGAACTTTGGGTAGAGGAAGAAAAAGATACTGTTAAAGTAGTTTTTTCTGGTGACTTAGGCCCTCCAAATAAACCAATAATTAGAGATCCTCAAATTGTTAATTCTGCTGATTATTTAATTATTGAATCTACTTATGGCAACAGGCTTCATGAAGATATTGATGATAGAGTCAAAAAACTAACTAGTATTATTAATAAGACTGTAGCAAGAGGCGGAACTGTTTTAATTCCATCTTTCGCTGTCGGAAGAACTCAGGAACTAATATATGAACTAAATAATTATTATGAAAATGCTGATGACTTAGAAGCCTTTATGCGTGTACCAATATATATTGATAGTCCTATGGCAACTTCTGCTACCGAAATTTTTGCAAAGAATGTTGACTCATTTGATGATGAAACAAAGAAACTGATTCTAAGCGGTGATAATCCGTTTGAATTTGACAATTTATTCTTCGTTAGGGACGTCAAAGAGTCTATGAGACTTAACACTTCTGACTTTCCAAAAGTAGTAATTTCAGCAAGTGGCATGTGTACTGCTGGCAGAATCAGACATCATCTAAAGCATAACCTTTGGAAAGCTAAAACTTCTGTTGTTTTTGTAGGATATCAAGCAAACGGAACTTTGGGAAGAAAGCTAAAAGATGGAGCTAAGAAAGTTAAATTGTTGGGCGAAGAAATTATAGTTAACGCAGAAATTCATAGTATCGATGGTTTTTCTGCTCATGCAGATCAAAAGGATTTAATCAATTGGATAAGTGCTTTTAAGAAGAAACCAAAGAAAATATTTATAGTGCATGGCGAAGAAGAATCAAGCATCCCTTTTGCCAAGCTTATAAATGAGGAATTAAATATTCAAACAATCATACCAAATATGGGATATTCTTTCGAAGTTGAAAATGACGTTCTAAGAGCTTATTCAGGCGAGCTGCTAGAGCCAGTGCAAAGAAAAGAAAATATACTAAAAGAGTTACAAGAAGTGTATGGTCAATTTGAAGGTCTAGTACAAAATACTGACAAGTTTATAGATGATAAAATACTTAAGAAAAATTATGATGCTCTAAAAAATAAGCTGCTTGATTTGCAACATGAGCTTTTATCGATTTCTATTTTGCTTGGGAAGTGATTAGTCTGCAATAAACAGCTGTGCCTACGAATTAGGGGCAGCTGTTTATTCCATCTACGCTTGTCCTTTTTTTGTGGAAATTTGATTTTTGCACCTGCTATCAATATTTTTTTACAAGCGAAATAGCATGCCACCAAACGAGTTGCTAGTCATCAGATAAATCAAATGCTTTGGAAATTTCTTCAATTAAAATATGAGAATCTTCGTTATTAACGATAAAAGAAATGCTGATTTCTGAAGTAGTTACTTGTTTAAAATAAATCCCAATATCTTCAAATATACTGAACAATTTTGAAGCGACTCCTGACTGATCAGCCATACCAATACCAACTACAGATATCTTCGTCATATTTTCTTCAACATAAAGTTTATGTGCTGAATAATCCTTCAAAAGTGACTTTAGACGATTTGAGTCCAAAGAAGTAGTAGAAAAAGATACATTAATCTTGCCATCAATTGGCGCAGTTTGACTGATCATATCAATATTTATTTCTCCTTCAGCCAAAAGGTTAAATATTTTATAAATATCACCTGAACAATAAAGTATATCTGTAATAGTCACCATTGAAACATTGCTCTCTGTAGCTAATCCTGTTATCACTTTCTTTTCCATCAATTGATCCACATCCTTTATAATTGTGCCTATCTTTCCGGTTACGCTATTTCCAATATGTATTGGCACTTGAAATGTTTTACCCATTTCAACAGAACGCATTTCCATAACTTTAGCTCCGAGATTAGAAAGCTCCATCATTTCATCATAGCTAATCTCACTTAATAACCGCGCTTTACCTAATTTTCTGGGGTCAACAGCATAAATTCCATCCACGTCAGTATATATTTCACATTTACTTTGAAGTTTAGCCGCCAAGGCAACTGCTGTAGTATCTGAGCCACCTCGTCCAAGAGTCGTTATATCTCCTTCTTCTGTTCTCCCTTGAAATCCAGCTACAATAACAATCTTTTTTTCTTGGAGATATTTTTCTATTTTGCTAATATCTATATCTTCAATTTTTCCTTTATTGTAGTCACTGCTTGTTACAATACCTGCTTGATATCCAGTTAGAGAAATACTGTCGTATCCTAGTGATTTAAATATTATGCTCATTAAAGATACGGAAACCTGTTCGCCAGTAGAAATAAGCATATCTAACTCTCTTCTATCTGGATTTTCAGTAATAGCTCTTGCCATTTCTACTAAGTGATCTGTAGTTTTGCCCATAGCCGAAATAACTAAAACAATGGAATTTCCTTCGTTGTACAGATTTATAACACGTTTTGCAATGTTTTTCATCTTTTTTATGTTTTCTACGGAGGTTCCTCCATATTTGTGTACAATTATTTTTCTCATTATTCTCTCCTAAACGTCCAATTTTAGTAAATCTTCGTAGGTTTCTCTTCTAGTGGTCAAATATTCTTCCTCACCGTTCACAAAGAACACAGCTGGTTTTAAAGCTTTGTTGTAATTGCTAGCCATAGAGTAATTATAGGCACCAGTACTTAAGACTGCAAGTATGTCACCTTTTTCGACATACGATAGTAGCGCATCTTCAATAATTACATCTCCAGATTCACATATTTTTCCCGCAACGGAGTAATGTCTTTTAAAAGGGGAATAACATCTGTTTGCAACTAATACTTCATAGTGCGCCCCATAAAGTGCATATCTTGGATTGTCAGTCATGCCACCATCAACAAACACGTAAGTCTTATCCCCCATTGTTTTTTTTACACTTCCAACTGAATAGAGGGTAACAGCGTAATTTCCTACTAAACTCCTACCTGGTTCTATTAATATTTTTTTGATTATTCGGTCATGATCAATTTTTTCTAAAGTTTTCTCCAATAGTTTAGCACTAGACTTGATGTCAATAAAGTCATCTTCTTTTGAATAATAGATACCAAATCCTCCACCAATATTAATTTCAGACATAATCAAGTTGTGTTTTTCATTCATTTTCTTAGTAAATGCAAAGAGCACTTTCAAAGTTTTAAGATAAGGGCGAACATCGTAGATTTGAGATCCAATATGAGCATGAAAGCCCAAGATGCGAATGTTGTCTCTTAAAGAAACATCTTGAAGAATTCTTTGAAGCTCTTTACTGTGAATAGAGATACCAAACTTAGATTCCACATGAGAGGTCATAATAAATTCATGGGTGTGAGCCTCAATCCCAGTGTTGAGCCTAACAAATAGATCAATTAATCTATTGCTCTTTTTTAACAAGTCAATTATTAGGTGATACTCATCTGCATGATCGATGATAAAATTTTTCACCCCACTCTCAAGGGCGTAGATAATTTCTTCTTTTGTTTTGTTGTTCCCATGAAAATGCAGTTGTTCCGGTGGGAATCCATTTTTTATTGCAATATAAATTTCCCCTCCAGATACAACATCTAAAGACAGGCCTTCTTGCTTGATAAATTGAACAAAAGAACTATTCAAAAACGCTTTTGATGCATAAATAATTTCAACAGAAACATTCCTCCACTTAAATGCAGATTTGTATGTTTCTATTTTTTCTCTAATTCCATCTATATCATAGACAATAAGAGGTGTACCATGTTCCCTAGCAAGTGAATGAAGGTTATGATTCCCAACATACAAGTGCCCATCATCTTTTATATTGAAAGTTCCAAAGAGTTTATTCATAGATACTCTCCTCCCTAAAAGCTCTTTCTTTATCTACTCTGAACCTCCCATCACTAAAGTGACAGGGTTCTAACCTCCTTAGACTTCCATTATACTCTCATGTATAGAAATGTTTACTCTCCACTACAACATATA
>NVVX01000062.1 GCA_002733545.1 Alkaliphilus sp. | reverse complement strand
ATATGTTGTAGTGGAGAGTAAACATTTCTATACATGAGAGTATAATGGAAGTCTAAGGAGGTTAGAACCCTGTCACTTTAGTGATGGGAGGTTCAGTGTGTGCTACCATAACTGTTTTAAAAAACGATAAAAACCTGTTGCTGCTGAGAAGTGACCCACCCTTAGCTGGTTTCATGGTAACATGCTAAGGAAGTATTCACTCAAAGTAGTAGACCTATATTTTACCTCGGAACTGTAACCAAAAATGTGTTATGTTTCTGGCAAAGTTTTAAAATATTTGACAACGTAAAGCCTATGTAATATAATTCAACGTAGTGTTCGTAAAACTGAGTTGTTACATGTAGAGTGAACAACTTATAAACTTATTAAAAAGGAGTGATTGCTAATGGAAGCACTGATTGAACAGATGCTAATATTAGAAGTGCTAAATCAGATTGGATTAGCACTAGTATTGTTGATACCACTAATGCTTATAGCTAGAGCAGTGGTGAAGGGAACTACCTATTCACCAATATTAGTTATTGTAATTATTGGACTCTCTATAGGGTATATTTTCTTTAAAGCTGGAATATTTGAACCAGGTTTACCTGGATTCCCAATTATAACTTTAATAAGTGGGAGCGTAATAGTTGTGCTAACAGGAGTGTTTTTTTCCGGAGGCCAAGAACTACGCAAGTTGTTTGGAAAAGTTGAAATTGATGAGAATCAAACTATCATTCCTTCTGATGAAGAAGTGGTTTTAGGAACTAAAAGAACTCAACTGTTTGAGATTATCAGAGTTTTCTTTTTGCTAATTGGGATAAGTGCTTTAACTCGTCAAGCATTGGGAAACACTAGTAGCTCAATGAGTCAATTTTATCCTTTAATCACCTATATTGGGTTATCTGGTGGGATTCTTTTTGTGGGTTTTAAAGACAAAATTGCCAACAAATCCAGATACATATGGAAAGGCGCTTTAGAAATTGTTGGTATAGTAGCTATTTTAATTCTGACTTTTCATGTGTCTTCGTGGGTTCAAAGCATAATAGCTTTACCACAAATTTTCTTTGTTATGGTTTTCTCACTGACTGCAGGTTGGTTTTTGTATAAATGGACCTTTGGACCAACTGTTAGAGCCATGCTGTTTGCTGGTGTTCCAATGGCATTGGCTGGAGTTTTCTTGGTTGGTGGATCGAGAATTGCTGAAGCGTTTGGTATAGTTGGCATGAGCACAGTTATAGCATACGGATTTTTTGGGCAACTACTTTGGATGTTCGGAGGGATTGCAATATTGATGTACTTTGGTAAAACTTACCAAGTTAGAAGTTTAGGACCAGGTATGGCAGGATCTTTATCGCATGCGGGTTTGACAGGAGCTTGTACTGCAGGTGATTTGGGATTAATTGCTGCTAAAAGAGCACCAATTATGATTAATGTACCATTTTTTGGGCACATAATTCTTTTTCCTATTTTAGCAATGAGTATTGCAAGAGGGGAGTTAATGCTGTTTCCAGCGGCAATAGCTGCAGTTGCAGGTATTGGACTTACTATGTTAGCATTTAAAACTTTGAAAAACTCTGATGGCGATGATCGACAAGAAGTTAAGGGGTTAATGCAATTTTCTTTGGGTTGGCAATTTACAGCTGTCTTTGGCGGATTCGTGTTGTTACATCTGCTTGGAATGCCACTTAATCATGCTGCAATGGCACAATCTGCTGGCCTTTCACACTTTGGTTTGTTTGCTGCAACACAAGGAGGCATGTTTGGAGCTGAAGCTAGTGGCTTAATTACTTTCATATTCGCTATGCCTTTCTTAGTTCATCCAGTTGTATTCTTTATGTTTGGTCAAGGGATGAAAAAAGAAGGGAAAATGCCTGCATTACCAGTGTACATTTTAGCTATAGTTGGTGTAATAGGGGTAGCGTACTCACTACTAGTTCTTTAATTGTAAGCTTTATGGATAGTAAATATCGTGACTAATAGTTCTGGAAAAAAACAAACTATAGGAAGTAGTCCTTAGTTTGTTTTTTTGCTTGAAAAACGTTTTAATTCCTGTATTCAGAACAGAATGTAAGAGAAAAGTTAAAAACGTGGAAACAGCTGATGTAGGTTTTAGAATCTAAGGTCTATGCGATAGCGGTTTTTTTACGTTTATTCTTGATAGCAACTTAGAAAGAGAGTACAATTTAGAATTATTTTTTTGGAATTATACTGACATTATCACAAGTTAACCATGTCTATTTCTATTATGAGTAACAATATATTGCGAAAGATGATATAATAATTATAGAAGAGTGGAAGAACTTTGATCAAATTATGATTAGCTTAGCTAGGGGTGATTACATGCAGTTTTTAGAATGGAGAAAATTCCTTATTCCTTATGAAAGAGCTGTTGAAGAACTTAAAATTAAGTTTAGAAGTATTAGAACAGAGCACACTTCATTAGGAGAATATTCACCAGTAGAGTTTGTAACTGGGCGAGTAAAGAAAATTTCGAGTATTATTGAAAAATCAAGAAAGCTTGGAATTCCAATGGAAGAAATAGAAACAGAAATGGAAGATATTGCAGGAATAAGGATTATGTGCCAGTTCTCGGAGGATATTTATACCGTAGTAGAATATATTAGAGAACGCGATGGGAAAGATATTGAAATTTTTTATGAGAAGGATTATGTAAACAATTTTAAAGATAGTGGGTATAGAAGTTATCATATGGTTATTCGCTACCCTATATATACTACACTTGGATATAAAAAAATACTAGCAGAAATTCAAATAAGAACACTTGCAATGAATTTCTGGGCAACTATTGAACACTCATTGAAATATAAATACAAACGAAATATTCCAGAGCATGTAAATGAGAGATTGAAAAAAGCAGCTGATGCAGCTTCAAAGCTAGATTTAGAAATGTCAGAAATTAGGCATGAAATTAGGCAAGCGCAAAAGATGTTTGAAATGAAGTCAAATACAGTATCAGCCATAATAAAAAAAATACAACTCCTATATAGAGCAGGAAAAAATGTAGAAGCTACAAAATATAATGAGCAGTTTAATCAGATATGGGATACTGGTGACTTAATAAAACTAGAAAGTTTTTTAGAAGAGATAAATAAATGCAGCGAAAAATACGAAGTATATGAGTGAATAATGTTGATGAATAGGAGAAAAAAATGGCGCTATATGCAATCGCAGATTTACATTTGAGTCTATCTGGTGAAAAACCAATGGATGTATTCGGAGAAAACTGGATTCTTCATACAAAAAAGATTAAAGACTATTGGTTATCAAAAGTAAACGAAAATGACACTGTATTGATTGCAGGAGACATTTCCTGGGCAATGAATTTAGAAAATGCTATGGTTGATTTAGACTGGATTAACCAACTATCTGGCAGGAAAATTTTATGCAAGGGAAATCACGATTATTGGTGGTCATCTATAACAAAGATTAATGATTTATACAAAGACATGGATTTTCTGCAGAACAACTTTTTTGTATATGATGGTTATGCCATTTGTGGTACAAGAGGATGGATTAGTCCAAATACATATAGCTTTACAGATGAAGACAATAAAATCTACGTAAGAGAAGCAAATAGGTTGGAAGCGTCATTAGGTAAGGCAAAAGCAGCTGGCTTTACTAAAATTATTGCAATGCTTCATTATCCACCAACTAACGACTCAATGGAATCATCTTTATTTACAGAGGTTCTTGAAAAATATGGAGTAGAGCAGGTTGTGTATGGGCATCTACATGGGAATGAATCGTACAAGGCAGGGTTGAAGGGCTTATTTAATGGTGTGAATTATAGGTTAGTATCGTGCGATTACTTGAATTTTGAAGCAGCAAAAATATTTTAGCAATATGAAAAAACTCCAATAAAAATTTGCACAAGAGCAAATTTCTACTGGAGTTTTTGTGCAGTGACACGTAACACGCTTTAAATTCTATTATTGCATCCTAAAACGCTTGTAATTTTACGTTTAACCATTTCTTTAATTGCATCTCTTCCTGGTCCTAAATATTTTCGAGGATCAAAATTACCTGGATTCTCTGCAAATTCTCTTCTAATGGCTGCAGTCATAGCTAGGCGTAGGTCAGTATCAATGTTAATTTTGCAAACACCAAATTGTGCAGCTTTTCTTAGCATATCTTCTGGAACTCCTTGTGCGCCAGGGATGTTACCGCCATACTTATTACATAAGTCAACAAACTCAGGCAGAACGGACGATGCACCATGTAGAACTAATGGAAAGTTAGGTAATAAGTTGCTTATTTTCTCCAAACGAGCATAATCAAGTCTTGGTTCTCCCTTAAACTTGAAAGCGCCATGGCTTGTTCCTATTGCAATTGCAAGAGAGTCAACTCCCGTTCTTTCTACAAACTCAACTGCTTGATCAGGATCAGTGAAAGAAGCATCAGCCGCACTTACGTTTACCTCATCTTCTATTCCAGCTAATCTTCCGAGTTCAGCTTCAACAACAACGCCTTTACTATGCGCATACTCAACAACTTTTTTGGTAATTGCAATATTTTCTTCAAAAGGATGGTGAGAAGCATCAATCATAACAGAAGAAAATCCGTCATCTACGCACTGTTTGCAAATTTCAAAAGTGTCACCGTGATCCAAATGCAGAACAATTGGTAGTCCTGAATCAAGAATAGCAGCTTCAACTAATTTTTTTAAGTAGACTGGCCTAGCATACTTTCTAGCTCCTGCAGAAACTTGTAGAATGAGCGGAGAACTTACTTCTTTTGCGGCATCAACAATTCCTTGTACAATTTCCATGTTATTAACGTTAAAAGCGCCAATAGCATATTTGCCTTCGTAAGCTTTTTTAAACATTTCTTTGCTTGTTACTGGTTTCATAAAATTCCTCCATAGTTTTTTTGTTTTTTCTTTAGATTCCCATATATTAAGGGATTCACTGTTATAGCTTTGCGGAGAATAGTCTCCGATAACGCACAAAGTTCAATTCTATGCGTGGAATGATTTGTTGTTAATTATACCCGAGTTTCTAAGGAAGAAACATATATAGACTTATAATCTGGATGAATTAAAACTTTTGACTATTTTATTCTAACATAAAATTATTGCATTAGTCAATTTAGCACTATGATTTAACTGAAAAATGAAGTAAAATATACTTAGTCAAAATATTATATGAAGACACAATTCTATTTGTATTAAGGAGATTAGTATGAAAATAAAAGAACATGTACCAAATATGCTTACACTGCTGAATCTGACACTAGGGATGTTAGCAATAATAAGTGTTTTGAAAGGCGAATATAGTGATGCTGCTATGCTAATACTGTTAGCTGCTTTTACTGATAGGTTAGATGGTAATTTTGCTAGGAAATTCGATGTTGTAAGTGAAGTCGGAAAGCAACTTGACTCCATATGCGATTTTGCTTCATTTGGAGTTGCTCCTGCAGTTTTAATTTGGAGCTTTACGCTCGAAGATTTTGGAACATCGGGAATGATGGTTGCTATTATTTTTACGATTAGCGGAGCATATAGACTTGCTAAATACAATGTAGTAGAATTTGATGGAGCCTACATAGGACTGCCAATTACAATAAGTGGAGGTATAGTTGCTCTAGTTACATTATACGGACTTAATTATTCTCTAAATACATTTGTTGCAGTAGTGATAACACTTTTATTATCATATGCAATGAACAGTAAGAAATTAAGAATAAAAAAAATATGATTTAAAATTCAATAAATAAATTTGTTGCTTAGTGAAATGGGTATAATAGATATATCAGTATTAAACAATTTTATGACTGGGAGTGATAGTATGTATAAAATCATAAATGCAGAAAAATTCCTGTGGGAAAATATTAATTTGGATGGGAAACAAGTCTTAGAAGGTGGAACTAGTTGGGGGAATACGACGCGTATTATTGCAGAGAGAGTTAAAGAAAATAAATGGAAAACAAAACTTATCTCTGTGGATGTAGATGATAGCCATTTTGATGAAATAGAAAAAGATATTGGATCTGATTTTAGAGAATTAAAGTTAAGAAAAGGAGATTTAAGCGATTTGCATTTTGTGGAGACGGAGACAATTGACGTTGTTGTGTGTAACTATACATTATCCTCTGTTAACCAATTTCCACTAAGAGCAGTAAGAGCATTAAAAGAGCTTTATCGTGTACTGAAGCCAAAAGGACAACTTCTAATAACAGAAGAAATGCCAATTTGGTCAGTCGATAATTCAGAGTATGAATACTGGTCTAAAAGACTGAGAGTTATTAAGAGCATAAGCAATTTAAAAGCTATGGCTCAATTTAATGAAATGCATCCTACGGATTTGGAGAGCACACTAGAAATAATTGGATTTAAAGAAATCCAATGGAGAGAGTTTAAAGAAAAAATTAATGCAGAGATGGCTACTAAATTTTTAGACAAACGAAAACAAACTTTAATAAAAGGTAAGAACGATATTAATAATAAAAAACTTACAGACGGCTACGTTGAAGTGACAGAAGCATTAGTAAAAGAATTTGAAAATGCAAAAGAGTTTCCAGCGCCAGGCTATATTATTAAAGCTATTAAGTAGCTGAGACTTGCCTCGAAACAATAAGATTCCAATGAACTAAGGAAATTAGGAGAAGTAATATACTCTAATATAGCTTCTACCGATGTAACAGAAGAGTTTATTGATCTTGTGGCAAGAAGAAAAACGTTTGAAGTACAAGAAACTAGATTATTATCTTTTATTGATAAAGCTGAGAATGTAGATGAATTGCTATCTATCGAAAGAGAACTTGAAAGAGTACGATTTGAAATAGAAAGAATTATTGGAAGGATTAATTACCTTGAAAACGCAACTGATTATTCAAATATGAATATTAGTCTGTATGCTAAAGCACAACCTACTAGCACAGTAACGAATGGCAGTTGGGAAAAAATTGTTTTTGCTTTTAAAGATGGAATGGGAGTATTTGGAAGAGTTGTTATAGGTATTACTACTGCGATTGTATGGTTATTTCCCTTTATAATTATTGTTTTGATTTTTATAGCTTTATTTTTAAAATACAGCAATGTAAATAAAAAGAATCATAAATAGTCACTAATTGAAAAGAAAACATACAGAGATGAGATATTATCAAATTTATTAGGAAGTCATCGTTGCATAAGTGATGATGATTTTCTTTTGCGGATAGAAACAAATTACAATTTTTGAGGAGAGAAGCATGAAGAAAAAAGAGATTATAGAATTTACAATAGAAGAAATGTCTTTTGGAAATAAATCATATGGCTACTTTGATAATCGAAAAATAGTAGTAAAAGGCGGGATATTAGGGCAACGTGTTAAAGCGAGAGTAAAAAGAATTAGAAAAGATAAGGCTGAAGCGTACATAACGGAAGTTGTAGAAAAATCTCCATATGAAACAGTAGTTCCCTGTACGCATTATGGGAAATGTGGAGGGTGTTCACTACAAACACTTCCTTATGAAATACAACTTTCGGAAAAAGAAAATTGGGTAAAGAAATTGTTTGAAAATGTAAGAATAGAACCAGAGCAGTGGCTCAAAATTGAGGGTAGTCCAGTTATACAGGACTATAGAAACAAGATGGAATTTTCATTTGGTGACGAGTTTAAGGGAGGACCACTTACTTTAGGAATGCACAAAAAAGGAATGCACTACGATATAGTGACGGTAGATGAATGTATCATTATGGACAATGATTTTAGAAAAATTTTAGCAACTATTTTAGAATTTTTTAAAGCTAGAAACATACCTAAATACAACAATAGAAAACGTGAAGGATATTTAAGGCATTTAGTAGTTAGAAAAGCGCATAATACGAGTGAAATGTTAGTCAATCTTGTAACTTCAACACAATTGCAAGTTGATACTTCTGACTTAGTAAGCGAGCTAACTAAACTAGATTTAGATTCAAAAATAGTAGGAATATTGCATACTTTCAATGATAATTTATCAGACACAGTACAAAGCGACAAAACAGAAACATTGTTTGGGCAAGATTTTATTACGGAAAAAGTATTTGAATTGAAATTTAAAATATCTCCATTTTCTTTTTTTCAAACTAACACTTTAGGAACAGAAAAATTATACTCAATAGTAAAAGAATTTGTAGGGGACTCAAAAGATAAAACAATATTTGACCTATACTGTGGAGCAGGCACTATTTCACAAATTGTCGCTAATCAAGCGAAGCAAGTAATAGGCATAGAAATCAACGAAGAAGCTGTAAAAGCGGCCAGAGAAAGTGCTAAAGAAAACAGTATTGCTAATTGCAAATTTATTGCAGGAGATGTAAAAGAAGAAGTACAAAACCTTAATGAAAAGCCTGATATTATTGTATTGGACCCACCAAGAGCGGGTATAACACCAAAAGCACTAGAGCATATTGCAGAATTTAATGCAGAAAAAATTGTATACGTGTCATGCAACCCTAAATCTTTAGTTGAAGACTTGAAGTTTTTTGTGGGGAAAGGGTATATGGTTGAAAAGTTGCAAGTTGTAGATATGTTTCCTCATACCCCACATGTGGAATGCGTAGTGGGAATACAAAAGATAGAATCTATGAAATAGCTGTATTTACAAGGGCTCTAGGCGATTTAAAGTTTGTTGAAAATGCACAAGGACATACCATTAAAGTGCCAGTTAGTGAATTAGAAGTATGTATTGCTGTGAGGGTTTAGTAAAAGTAGATACAATTAGTAAAATAGTAGAGTGAAAAGAGTACAATGCCAGATCAAATGTTGTACTCTTTTTTCATATGAAAATTAACATTTTTATCTTTGCGAGCAAGAGCTGCTAAATCTTTTCGCCGTCTTTTTCAATAAATATTCCTTCGAATTCACAATCAAGAGCTGCAGCGATTTCTTCAAGCTCTCTTATAGAAAAATTATCTCTCTTAAACTTATTAGCTAAATTCTGATTTGTTGTTCCCACTCTATTAGCTAATTCTACAATGGTAATATTCTTTCTTCTTAAAATCAACCTAATTTTTTCACTCATAGATAACTTCATATTTATCACCTGCCTGCACTAGATTCTTAAGTATAATAATACACTATTGAATGAATCAAATCAACTAGGGTTTAAAATTAAAAATAAAACAGACGAAAGCTTGCTATAATTAATGAATTAATGTATAATCACATTAAAAAATGAGAACCAGAAAGGAGCATAAATTATCATGAGTAAAATAATTGGGATTGTATCACAAAAAGGCGGGGTTGCAAAAACTTCAACTTGCAGAAATTTAGCAACAGTATTAGTTAAGAAGGGGTATAAAGTTTTGGCTGTTGACGGAGATAACCAAGCAAGTTTAACTGACTGCTTTGGGATTGGACGACCTGAAAAACTAGAAGTATCACTCTATCACTTAATGATGGACGTTATGAATGACAGAGACTTACCAGCAAAGGAAAAGTATATTTTAGTAAGAGACGGAGTAGATATTATTCCAAGTAGTATTGAACTTTCAGCGATTGAAATTAGTCTAGTTAATGCCATGAGTAGAGAGTACGTACTAAAAACAATACTAGATGACATTAAGGATGACTACGATTATGTTTTGCTAGATTCTTTATGCGTTGCAACGCATAAACAATCTTATGCACAGTAGAATATTATGCTGAGCAATGAAACTTAAGCCAAGTAATACAATACCTGACACTCAGATAACTCAGCATAATATTATTACAA
>NVVX01000061.1 GCA_002733545.1 Alkaliphilus sp. | reverse complement strand
ATCATATTTTTGAAGTTTTGGGAAGTTTTATTGCAAAAGTATTAGAAATTAACCCGAAAAGATTTTACTCCTCAGTGCTGAAATTCTATTTACTGGCTTGACATCATACAGATAGTGGTGTACTATGTATGTAGTACTGAATAGGATGAAATAATTATCCTCCTTAGGACATCCACTTAATATACTAAAAATACTAAATAATGAACCGAACAAAAGTAAAGCATTTGAAAAGGAAGCGGTATCGTGAAGTTTAAAGATAACATACCCATATATCTGCAGATTATAGATCATGTTAAATTGAAAATAGCTACTGGAGAATATAAAAGAGCAGAGAAATTAGAATCAGTTAGAGATATGGCACAAAAATTACGTGTCAATCATAATACAATAGCAAAAACCTATCAGCTTTTAGAAAAGGAAGGTACTATATTTTCAAAAAAAGGAGTTGGTTCTTTCATTACAGAAAGCGAGGAGATGATTTCGAGAATAAGAGAAGAAAGGATTTTTTTCAAGATTTCGACTTTTGTTAATGACTTAAGGGTGTTAGGATACGACGATAAGAAAATGATTGAGGAATTAGAAAAATTCTTAAAGGGGGAAATGAAAAATGGATAACATAGTTACAATAAGGCAATTGCAAAAAAATTTCGGGTCAACAAATGCACTCAATTCTATTAATTTGAATTTAGAAAAAGGGAAGGTTTACGGGCTGTTAGGACCAAATGCTAGTGGAAAAACTACGTTACTTAAAATATTGGCAGGACTAATCAGTAATTATAGTGGTGAAATTCTAATTGATGGACATAAACCTTCGACAAAAACTAAAAGTATTGTCGCTTATTTACCAGATAGAAGCGACCTATATTCGTGGATGACCGTTAGAGAGACAATTGAGTACTACCACGATTTTTTCGAAGATTTTGACGTGCAAAAAGCGAGAGAAACTATGCAGTTTATGGATCTAACCGATAATGATGTGGTTGAAAAATTATCAAAAGGAATGAAAGCCCGCCTTAAATTAGCTCTAACACTAGCTAGAGACGCAAAGCTCTATTTACTAGACGAACCTTTCGACGGAATAGACATAAAGACACGCGAAAAATTAATTGAAACTATAATTAATTCTCAAAGAGATGAAAGCTGTATGCTTATTTCAACACACCATGTTAACTACGTTGAATACTTACTTGAAGATTTAGTTTTCTTGTCAAAAGGTCACATTTTACTTAAGAAGAATGTGGAGCAACTAAAAGAAGAAAATAACAAATCAATAGTTGAAATGTACATGGAGGTGTTTGCAAATGCTTAAACTTTTAAAGTATGAACTTAAGTCAAATAAAAAATTGCTAATTCTTGGTGCAGTAATGTTCTTTATCTTTGTTTTGATGAGAATTGCACTTACAGGTGATGTGTTTGGAAGAGCAAATGGTTTTAACCTTATAATATCAACTGTCTTTTTTGGCGGCCTACCTATCGTAGGGCTAGTTCTATACTTCCTCTACGCAACTTATAAAATAATGTGGTCAGAATTTTCTCGACATGAAGGAAGAGTAGCTTTTACAACACCAATAAGTGGGTTCGTTTTTATTTCATCTAAACTGTTAGCTGTATTAGTGTTCGCCGCAATATCATTTGTAATTCAATTAGTATTAGTACAAAACATAATGTTTACAGCTCTCACCCCTAGTTATTCAATTCTGTCACCAATCAGATTAATTTCTCAAATCTTAGAACAGATGACAGGTTCATTTAAGCATATTTTAATTCTTTTTATATCAGCACTATTTACCAAAACAATGGGTGCCAACGTCAGGTTTAAAAAGTCTCTAGCGTTTTTAATCTTTATAGCACTTCATATTGTTCATGATTTATTTGCTCGTGTTTTGTTAATATTCATTGATGCTGTCACCAGTTTCCCTCTATTTAATTGGACGTTTCAGGCAGGTCCAATACAATTACAGAATCTAACTGAAGCAGGCATGTATTTTGCTTACTTGGTAGGCATAATACTAATACTTGCTATGACATTCTTATCAGGTGTTTTGATAGATAAAAAATTGAACTTGTAGTGCAGTTTTTGCAAAATTAAAAATTGGGAGTGAGATAAATGAAATCAATTAGAATTCTTAAAGTTTTAATTTTACTTATGTTGCTTACTTTGTTATCTGCATGTACTATTGATTTGCCTACTATTGACTTTCCCGCTATTGATTTGCCAGATGAAATAAATATAGACTTAAATACTTTTAGCGATGCACGAGGATTTTTTGGAAATAAAATACAAGTAGAGGAATCATTCGAAAAAATAATTGTTGTGGATGCGTTAGTTAGACTAGAAGTTATCACTGGTTTGGGGGAAGTAACCGTCAGAGGAAGTAGTGATAATGAAGTTAAGATTAATGTTACTATAAATGTAGGCGCAGAAAACGAAGAAGAAGCAAAAAAACTACTAAATAAAATATTGGAAAATCCACCAATTAAAGTGAATGGAAACACAATAATACTGGGTAATCTTGAAAAATATAATTTGTCTAAAAAAAATAGGGTAGGCATAAGTTTTGATATAGTTACTCCATTTGAAACAACGCTTGTTTCAAATGCTGGGTTAGGAGATATATTGATTGAAAACATTAAAGGTCCTGTTAACTTAAATACTGGACTTGGAAGTATTACAGCCAAAGATGTAGAATCAGATGTTACAATAAATACAGGTAGCGGCACTGTTTCTGCATCAAACATCCAAGGAAACCTTTTAGTTGCCACAGGWCTAGGCACCATAAATATAAATAATGCTCAGCAAAATCTCARTATCGAATCTGGAAGMGGTACAATAAACATCAATTCTGCTATAGCTGAGAATGTAAACTGGGTATTAGAAACTGGTATGGGAACCGTTAAATTAACTCTACCCCAATATACTAACGCCAGACTGAAAATCAATACAGGCATGGGAACTACAAATATTGATTYCACTCTAAATAACGTTAAAAAGAATAATTGGGATTTAGAAGGCGATATTGGAGAGAACCCAACATCTGAGATACGTATTGAAACAGGGTTGGGGACTGTTATTGTTAATAGTAAGTAACCCGCCATTCATTACTAAGTTCAACAGCTAACTCTTCTTTTTTTCTCCATTAAAAAGAAATGCATAATAGCATTATATTTCTTTGAAATGAGGTAGCAATTTTTCTACTAACTTATAAACTGTAGTGGCAGGCACCATTTGTGAAGGTGACTTGCCTTTGCTTTCTTCACACAGTCGTTTCGCATTATTTATTGCGAATTCTAAATCTCCATGCTCACTCAAGAACTCAAATACTTTTTGATCATTTTTCTCGTATTTAGTTTCCGCACGGTCTTTAAATATCTCTGCCAGTTTTTCAAAGTATTCTCTTCTGCTAATATTAGAATTATAGTAATTAAAATGAAGTAAGAACCACAGCTCTATACATTGGTTTGACCAAGCAACATGCCATTTGGGTGAATCTTCATCTGCAGCATTCACTTTATTTAATGCTTCAGTTGCATCAGCAGTATTATCAAAATTATCTCTCGGAAAGTCATCAAGGTCATACACAAGCCATACATGGTCATATAATTCTCCATTTTTGCTTTTACTTACAACGAAAGCTTTAGCATATTCAAGCAAAGACAAAGTGTTCCTTCCAGTTCCTTCAGTTTCTATATGTATTCGCCTATCATACTTTTCTTCGATTTTTTTCTTTATTCCTTCAAAATAATTAGGTTCTGTTTTCTCTCCCTCGCAAATAATTAAGTATTTCTCGGGTTGAGCTAGCTTAGAGCCCTCTTTCCTCTTTTTCTTTTCCATCTTTCTTTTAATATCACTTTTTTTCAGAGGCTTCTTGCTCATCTATTAAGACCTCCCAATCAATAATGTTCTGCAAATAAGGATCCGCACCATATCTACCTGCGAAATATTGCTTGTCAAATCGCGCATTTTTTCTGATTAACTCACCTTTCTCATCTCTTAATTCAATTAATGAATATAATTCAGATGCATCATTTTTATTTTTCGTAGTAAACCATATTTCGTCGCGTCTAAACAAATCATTTTTCATGGTAGTCAGATCGTGCGAAGTAAATAGTAATTGTGCTCCGTATCTGTTAATTGTAGGATTTTTAAATATTTTAATAATATATTTTAGCAGTTTAGGATGTAATTTTGAATCTAACTCATCAACAATCAATAATCCAGCGTTTTTAATAATAGACAAAACTTCAGGTAGTAATTCCATCATCTTAATAGTTCCGCTAGATTCATCATGAAAATCCAGATAGTACTTTTTCCCTTCATGATGCCGTACTGTCTTAATCCCTATAACACTACCCTCGTCGTCTCTTTCAATTTTCATGTCGCTTATATTAATATCCACTTCATTTAGCAGTTTTATTATAGAGTCTTCCTCTTTTTTGCTCACACTTCTTAAAGTATTGCTTTCAAACCAAGCTTCTGCCCAATTTCCTCCATAATAAACGTACTTACATTTATTAAACCATGCTATCACTTCATTTATAATAGCTATATCGTAATTGATTTTAAGAAAAACCAAATATGGCATTTCTAGAGCAATCTGTGTTTTTGCAACACCTTTAAGTAGGCTTGCATTAATGATTTTATTTTCTTCTCTATAGAATATCTCGTTTATTTTTTTCTCCCCAATTTTATTTTCAATAAGCCTTTCATTTATAATTTGCCTCTTTAAAAAACTAATGTAATAACTGAATTCTCTATCATTATGTCTAAATATAATATGAAATTCCGTTGGATTGTCTTTAGAAAAATCATCCAACATAAAAGGAATAGCCGCCGTTTTCCTAATACTGTCTTTGCTCCCCCAAAACTTAAACATCTCTACGGGCTCTGTAATCATTCTAGTTAAATAATCTACCGCTTCAAGTAAAGTTGACTTGCCACTCCCATTTGGTCCATATATGGCAGCAACCGAAGTGAACCGCTCATTGTCATTTTTATCTTTAATTATTGACTCCTCAAGCTCAGTTATTGAAGCCGCCTGCATATCTAATGTAGTTTCATCCTTAAAACATTTAAAATTTTTAAATGTGAATTGAGAAAGCATAACATCCTCCTAGCGAATATTTTTTTCTTAATAGTAACTATATTATACAATTTCTTTACGTTTTATGCAAGTCTACGGACTTTTTTTTCGTAGTTGTGTTTGTTGTTGTTAGCATCCCTCACCAAAAATTCTCTCCAACGTGTATAATCCAACAAAAAAACCCAAGGAATTTTTCATCCTTAGGTTTTTTATGTTATCTACTCTTTACACATTCAACTAAACTCTTTCCAACCTCAAACTAACATCATGTCCATTTAATTTTAGTTTTTCACTTTCGTCTTCTATGACATTTTCAATACTTACTGCCAAAGTTTCTTTCATAATATATTCTTTGTGTTTTTCAATAGCTTTTGTAAATTCTTCTTCACTACTAAAGAATATTTTAATATTATCCATTACTTCATAATCATTGCTTTTACGCATTTGCTGGACTTTTGATACAAATTCTCTTGCGTAGCCTTCATCTATTAATTCTTCAGTTAATACTGTGTCAAGGATAACAAATAAGTTGTTATCTGTTTCTACTGCAAAACCTTTTTTAGCTGCAATGTTTATTAGTAAATAGTCTTTTAAGATTTCTGTTTCTTCTCCTTCAAGAGTAAGGTTGATTCTGCCATTTTGCTCTAGCTCAGCAATGGTTTTTTCAGCATCCAGTTTTCCAATTTCTTTTGCTAAGGATTTAATCTTAGACCCAAGCACTGAGCCAGCGGTTCTAAAGTTTGGTTTTAAGCTGAAATTCATGTATTTTTTTAATTCTTTTTCAAAAACTACTTCTTTAATATTTAATTCTTCTTTAATTAGTGGAATGTAGTTTGCAATTTTGTCTTCATGCTTCCCATCAATTAAAATCTTATTAATTGGCTGTCTAACTTTAATCTTAGTTTTTTCTCTTACTGCTCTTCCGAGTCCTACTAGTTCTCTTACTAAATCCATTTTATACTCAGTTTCACTGTCTATAAGAGCTTCGTTTGAAACAGGGTAATCAGCTAAGTGAACTGACATTTCTCCAGTTAAGCTTCTATACATTTCGTCTGAAATAAATGGAGCAAATGGCGCAGTTAACTTGCATAGTCCTTCTAATACTTCATAGGTTGTATTGTAAACTGATTTTTTATCATTTGTTAATTCAGTTCCCCAAAAACGTCTTCTAGCTCTTCTAATATACCAGTTTGACATGTCTTCACTTACAAATAACTGAATCTTTCTTACCGCTTTAGTTAAGTCGTAGACTTCTAAGTCTTCTCTAACTCTTTTAACTAGGTTATGATATTTCGACAAAATCCATCTATCTAGTTCTGGGCGCTCGTTGTAGTCAATGAAAAAGCTTTTCGCATCAATATTATCAGTCTCAGCATAGATTTGGAAAAATGAATATACATTTTTTATAGTTGAGAAAAATTTGCTTTGTACTTCTTTTAAACCATCAATATCGAATTTAAGCGGCGACCACACAGGAGATACATGTAGTAAATACCACCTCAAAACGTCAGCTCCGTATTTATCAAACAACTCAAATGGGTCAAGTGTATTTCCTTTGGATTTAGACATTTTCTTGCCTTCTTTATCTAATACCAAGTCATTTACTAGCACGTTTTTATACGGTGATACTCCTTTAACAAATGTTGATATTGCCAGTAGTGAATAGAACCACCCTCTTGTTTGGTCAATTCCTTCGCAAATATAGTCAGCTGGGAATTGTTCTTCAAACGTCTCTTTGTTTTCGAATGGATAGTGATGTTGTGCAAATGGCATAGCGCCACTATCAAACCAGCAATCAATTACTTCTGGCACTCGCGTCATTGTTCCTTGGCATTTTTCACATGTTAAGTGAACATCATCTACATACGGTCTATGCAGTTCAATAGATTCATCAATGTCCTCTATAGCTCTTTCTACTAGCTCTTTTCTTGATGATATTGTCGCTAAATTGTCACACTCGCACCTCCAAATATTAAGAGGAGTTCCCCAGTATCTACTTCTTGATAGAGCCCAATCGTTAAGATTGTCGAGCCAATTACCGAATCTTTTTTCACCAACATAGTCTGGATACCAATTAACTGAATTATTATTCTCTATTAATTTGTCTTTTAATTTAGTCATTTCAATATACCAACTCGGCTTTGCGTAATAAATTAGTGCGGTTGAGCATCTCCAGCAATGAGGGTAGTTATGCAGCATTTTTTCTTTTTTAAATAGTTTTCCTTCAGCGTGAAGCCATTTTATTATGTCAATGTCGCAGTCCATAACAAATTTGCCTTTCCAAGGCGTAGTAGTGTATTTACCACTGTCATCTACTGGTTGCAATACTGGTAAACCATATTTTCTTCCCGTGTTATAATCGTCTTCTCCAAAAGCAGGTGCCGAATGAACAATTCCTGTTCCATCTCCTGTAGTAACATAGTCTGCAAGTGTCACGTAGAACGCTTTTTTATCGGCCTTTACAAATGGCATAAGTTGCTCGTACTCAGTAAATTCTAATTCTTTGCCCTTAAATTCTTCAATAATTTCGTAATCTTCTCCAATTACTTTACTAGCTAAGTTCTTTTCTACGTAGTAGACTTTTTCATTATACCGGACCTTCAAATATATTTCCTTAGGATTAACAGCCAACGCAACATTAGCAGCTAGAGTCCAAGGTGTTGTTGTCCATACAAGGAAGTATTCGTCTGCATCTTTTCTCTTAAACTCTACAATTACTGTATTCGATTTTATTTCCTTATATCCCTGTGCAACTTCATGTGATGCTAATCCTGTTCCACATCTAGGGCAGTAAGGGAGTATTTTATGTCCTTCGTAAATATAGTCTTGTTTGAAAAATTCGCTTAGTATCCACCATACTGTTTCAATGTAGTTGTTATCTAAAGTTACATATGGATTATCTAAATCGATAGCATATCCCATTCTCTTGGTCATTTCTTTCCACTGTTCTTCGTAAACGAAAACTGATTCACGACATTTTTCGTTGAATTTTCCAATTCCATATTCTTCAATATCCTTCTTGCTTGATAAACCCAATTGTTTTTCCACTTCAATTTCAACAGGAAGTCCGTGCGTATCCCATCCTGCTTTTCTTTCTACTCGATAACCATCTAATGATTTATACCTACAGACTGCATCTTTTAATACTCGTGAAATTACATGATGAATACCTGGTTTGCCATTGGCTGTTGGTGGTCCATCATAGAACACAAAACTCTTTTCTCTACTTCTATTTTCTATGCTTTTCTTTAATATTTCATTTTTTTCCCATACATCAGAAATATTATTTTCAAACTCTGCTACAGGTAGTTTAGATAATACTTTGTACTTGCTCATTTTCATCTTCCTTTCTTTTTTCACGCAAAAAAACCTAAGCAACATATGCTTAGGGACGAATAACCGCGGTACCACCCAAATTATAGATAAAAACTATCTATCACTCTTTGCATTTAACGTATGCATAACCGGCATTGCCCTACTTGGCTTTCAGGCTAACAACTCTAAGGTGATTTTCATAAAACCTATACTATAGCCTCTCAACTAATGACCACTTCTCTGTAAGTATATCAGTTTTACTACATCCTCTTCAACGTCTTTATATGTTTAATTGTTCCGATTATATATCTTTTTTATAACCTATGTCAAGAAGCTTTTTTGCGCTTCTTACTCACTTGCCAAAACAACAACCTTTCTAGCTAAAATATCCATCGGGTCAATTAGCTTTATCTTCTCTATATTAATCTCTATGTCATCTGATAAACTTCTATGTAACAATGACAGTTCAGTACAACCTAGTATAATAGTTTGTACTCCTTGCTTTTTCAAACTCATTACTATTTTCTTAAACTTACTAAAACATTCTTCTTTATTGCCTTTTTTGATCTCACTAATAATTCTCATCAGTTCTTTCTTCACTTCGTCTCTAGGTGTGATAATATCTATATCCAGCTTTTTAAACGAAGTTTCATATATTTCTGCCGAATATGTTCCTTCCGTTGCTAAAAGTCCTACTTTATTAACCTTAGTCTTTTGCTTAATATACTTCGCTACTTCGTCAATCATATTTATAAAAGGAATTCCAATGAATTTTTTAACATCATTATAAAAATAATGCGCAGTATTGCATGGCATTACTATTAAGTCTGCACCCATCATCTCTAGCTTCACTGCAGATTTTAGTATCTCCACTAAGGGACTTTCTCCACCGTCTAACAGGTAAGCTGTTCTATTGGGTATCATTACATTGTTGTCAATTAGCATTGGTATATGTTCTTGATCGCAACTGGCCACTGTTAGTTCTATAACTCTCTTTAAAAAACTTGCAGTAGCTTCTGGACCCATTCCTCCTAGTACTCCTACTGTTTTTTTCAAAATTTTGTCCTCCTTATAGTTTTTCACATGTTATCAGGTAGTGGATACAACAAACTGCACAAGTCTACCACGCAACATTCTAAATTTTTCAAATATATTTTCAATTCTAATTATAGTATATAGTCTTACATTTCTGAACCTCCCATCACTAAAGTGACAGGGTTCTCAGCACTGAGGAGTAAAATCTTTTCGGGTTAATTTCTAATACTTTTGCAATAAAACTTCCCAAAACTTCAAAAATATGATATAATATATATAGTG
>NVVX01000060.1 GCA_002733545.1 Alkaliphilus sp. | reverse complement strand
AATTGCTGAAGGAAAACGTGATTCAATCGATTCGATTTCACAATTTCCTTTTGTTGCAAAAGAACTGATGTTAACAGTTGATCGCTTAGAAAAAGATGCTTTATATCTTAAAGAGTTAATTCAATTTTCTGATTTTGATGAAGATAATTCTCCAAAATTTGAAGCAGAGCGGAAAAAGTTTTTAGCTATGCTGATTAATTTGAAACGCTTGGTTGAAGGTGAAGAGAAAATATATAAATCGTATCGATCGAAGCTCGATGATCCTAAGAAGAAAAAGGAAATGTTAGCAGCTGTTGAAAAAAACAAGAAGGACGTTATTGATTTAGTTCGTACGATAAGAATTTCAAATAAGCTTATACGCCGTTTTGGTAGGAAAATAGAAAAATTTGTTTCTAAAATGCAAGAACGTGAAGTTGAAATTTCTGTTGGTGAAGAGAAGCTTAAATTTTACAAATCTGTTAAGAATTTAACATCTCAAGATACTGAAAGCATTGATCAGATTGATCGTATCGTTCGTGCAGCTCAAAAAATTATTAAGAAATAAGTTTTTTGATAAAATAATACTTAGAAAAAGTGAAAAAGGTTATGTAGTGACTATTAAGGATTATAGCATGCTGCTTAATAAAGAAGGTTTAGTAAAATCATATCTGCGCCCGACCGGAAGAATTGAAATAGAGGGAGAAGTATATGATGTAATAGCAGATGGTGATTTTGTAGAAAAAGGGTTAAGAGTTAAAGTAATAAAAGTTGAAGGAAGAAAAATTGTTGTAAATAAAATTAACTAGGAGGCTTTTAAATGGAAGGTATTATTGCAGTTTTGATTTTCGTAGCAATTGCGTTTATTGCTTTATCAGTATTTTTGAGTTTTGTACCAGTAGGATTATGGATTACAGCGTTATTTTCAGGAGTTAAGGTTGGATTATTTACACTTATAGGTATGAGACTTCGTAGAGTTGTACCAAGAAGAATCATTCTTCCACTAATTAAAGCGACTAAAGCGGGACTAGAACTTGATATTAACGGATTAGAAGCTCATTACTTGGCTGGTGGAGATGTAAATAGTGTAATTGATGCTCTAATTGCAGCTCAGAGAGCAGAAATACCTTTGCATTTTGAAAGAGCGGCTGCAATTGACTTAGCAGGTAGAGAAGTATTAGCAGCGGTTCAAATGAGTGTAAATCCTAAAGTTATTGAAACACCAAAAATTTCAGCTGTTGCAAAAAATGGGATTGAAGTTTTAGTAAGAGCAAGAGTTACTGTTAGAGCGAATATTGAGAGATTAGTAGGTGGAGCAGGAGAAGAAACAATTATAGCCAGAGTTGGTGAAGGTATTGTAACTACAGTTGGTTCTGCAGCAGATCATAAAGCTGTATTAGAAAACCCTGATATGATTTCTAAAACAGTGCTAAATAAAGGCTTAGATGCAGGAACAGCTTACGAAATACTCTCAATTGATATTGCAGATATTGACATTGGTAGAAATATAGGAGCAAAACTTCAAACTGAACAAGCTGATGCTGATAAACGGATTGCTCAGGCAAAAGCAGAAGAAAGAAGAGCAATGGCAGTTGCAGTAGAACAAGAAATGGTTGCTCGTGTTCAGGAAATGAGAGCAAAAGTTGTTGAAGCCGAGGCAGAAGTTCCAAAAGCAATGGCTACAGCACTTAGAGAAGGAAACATAGGTGTGCTTGATTACTATAATATGAAAAATGTAGTTTCAGATACAGATATGAGAAACTCTATTTCTGATTCTGCAAAAGAGTAAAACTTTTTATGTAATAAGGATGTGAATTAATGGAATTTGATGGTATATTAGGGCTTGCCCTTTTAGCCGCTGGTCGGTGGCTATGGAAACGAATGAAACAAAAGAATAAACAGCAAGAATCTATGGACCATAATAGGTCTAGCAATAAAGGTAGAAATCTATCTAGAGAAAGTAACAGAGGATTTTCAAGAGAATTGCAAGAGCTAGAAGGAACAAAGAAAAAACTAGCAAGTCTTTTTCGAGAACTTGGAGGCGAGTTAAATGGAGATAGCAAGAAATCCGAGTTTAATAAGGCAGAAGAAAAGAGAGAGAGTCCTAAAGATAAAGCTAGATTAGAAAGACAGTTAGAGAACACTGCTAGTGGAGGAGGCAATAAAATGCAAAGAGTGGATTTGCAAGACTCACAACTGGTGTTTAATACAATGAAAAAAGAAAATAGCAAAGAAGCGAAAGAAACAGGAGCATACAGCATTAAAACTAGTAAGAGAAGCAGATTGAAATTAGAGTTTAGCAAAAAAGCAGTCATCAACGGAATAATTATGGCAGAAGTACTAGGGAAACCTAGAGCGCTGTAGCTAAAGGACTAAAATATGAACCACGAGTAACTATTGTGTTGATAGCGACTTAGACATTCATCCTCTCCCATTGTGGGAGAGGATGAATGTCTAACAAAGTATCATTAAACCAATTTTTAAATCTTAGTTTAGGTTTTGATATAATAACTTAATGTGGCTCGTGGTTTAGAATTGTATTTGTATGTTTTAATTTTGCGAAAAGGAGATAGTATATAATGATACAACTGAGTAAATTTTCAAAACATTTTACAAATTACACAGAACTTAGAGTTCAAGAGAACCAAAGCATGAACATAACTTTTTTAAACGGAAACCTAGTAGGAAACGAAAAAAAATATACTTCAGGAGTTAGTTCAAGAGTGTTCCTAAATGGGTCTTGGGGATTTGCATCAAACCCTGAAATGAACGATGTAAATATAATAGATACTATTAAATTTGCAAATGAAAATGCCGAATTTTTATCAGGAAGGCAAAGCAAAAACAATAAAATATATGAAGGTGCTGCATTTTCACATTCTCACAATTTGGGTACTAAAAAAAATAGAATTAGCCAAAAAGAATTGATGGATTTTGTAAAGGGGATAGATGCTTATATTGTAAAAAAGTTTGCTGATGTAACTTCAAGAACAGTAGGTCTAAACTTTTTAGGGATGGAAAAAACATTGTTAACTTCTGTAGGCTCTAATAGATACTCACTTTGGCCAAGAACAATGATTTTCGTTAAGCTCGGAGTTGAAGAGAATGGAGAACCAATAAATGCTTATGAAATATTTGGTGGGAGAGGACATTTTGAAGATTTATTTACTAATCCTAGTGACTTGTTTGAAGACATAGACAAACTCTATGAGCATCTAAAAAACAAAAGCAAGGGTGTTTATGCAAGTGCTGGAGAAAAAGAAGTTATATTAGACGCAGACTTAGCAGGGATACTTGCGCACGAGGCTATAGGGCACACTACTGAAGCAGATATTGTTTTAGGTGGATCAATTGCTGCTAACTATGTAAATAAAGAAGTATCTTCTCATCTTATTACGTTGACGGACTATGCTCACTCATATAAAGGAAATCTTTGTCCTACACCTATTTTTGTAGATGATGAAGGAACAAAAGCAGAGGATGTAGTTATAATTAAAGATGGAGTATTAAAAGAGTTTATGCACAACAAAGAAACTGCAGCAACTTTTAAAACTATTGCTAAAGGGAATGCGCGTGCGTATCAATACTTTGATGAGCCATTGGTGAGAATGAGAAATACGGCAATAGAACCTGGAAAAAGCAAACTAAGAGACATGATTGCTTCAATTGAAGATGGTTATTATTTTATGAAGACTGGTAATGGCCAGGCAGACTCAACAAGTGAATTTATGTTTGCAGTAACAATTGGGTATGAAATAAAAAATGGTAAATTAGCTAGAGGGATTAGAGACACAACTATTGCTGGGTTAGCTTTTGATGTTTTAAAGAGTGTAACCATGGTTTCGGATGATATGGTTTGGGGCAGCTGGGGAATGTGCGGAAAAAAACAGATGATTCCAGTTGGAATGGGTGGACCTGCTATTAAATGTAGAATCAATGTAGGAGGTAAATAAATATGACCAAAAATAAAGTTGTAAACAAAATGATGAAGTTATTAGCAAAAGAAAATCTTGAAAAATATCAAATCATCATAAATAATTCTAAAAAAACTGAAATGGTAGTAGAAAGAGGAGAAATCTCTTTATTAAGAACTACATCAGATACCAACTTAAGAATTACTGCAATCAATGAAAATAAGAAAGCAAGCGTTAATATAAATAAAGTAGATGACTCTTCTTTAGAAGAAGCAACTAAAAATGTACTAGAGTTACTTGAAACTTCAGAGGTAGATGATGCGTATGATATATCACCTTTTCAAGAAGCAAGGCAATTTGAAAGTGGCAGCAAAGAGCCAAACAAGGAAGATATGTATAAGCTAATCACTCGATTCATTGGAGCAGTTAAATTAGAGTATCCTAAGCTTAATATATCGGAATCAGCGTTAACATTTAATTATACCGAAGTTAATCTTGTTAATAGCAATGGGGTGGACTATTTACAGACTAAAGGAATTTATAGTTTCTATGTAGTATTTACTGCGAAAGATGGAGATAATATATCTTCAATGAATTTTGTAGCTTTCTCTATGAATGACTTGGAGAAAGACTTACTAGATACTGCTACGCTAAGAAGACTTATAAAGGAAAATATTGAGCAGCTTGAAACAAAACCAATTACAGAGAAATTCGCAGGAGATGTTTTAATCACGCCTGATTATTTAGCCGAATTAATTGCAACTTTTGCGGGTATTGGATTGAGTGATGGAGCACTAATAGCTGGAACAAGTGTGTTAAAAGATAGTATAGGGAAAGAAATAGCTAGCCCTAAACTCACAATTCGCTCAAATCCTAGATCCAAACATATTTGTGATGGATACAGCATTACAAGTGATGGATTTGAAGCAAAGAATTTAACTATAGTTGAAAATGGGGTCTTAAAAAATCATCTACTTGGACTTTATGGAGCTAAAAAAACAGCAAAGAAAAGAGCTGAAAATTCAGGAGATGCTTATGTGGTCGACCCTGGCGGAGTATCGTACAAAGACATGGTAAAGAAAGTGAAAAAAGGAATACTACTATCAAGATTTTCAGGAGGGAATCCAAGCCCTAATGGAGATTTTTCGGGCATCGCTAAAAACAGTTATTATATTGAAGACGGTAAAGTGCAATATCCAATATCTGAAACTATGATTGCTGGAAACATATATGATATGCTCAAGAATATTAAAGAAATTTCTAAGGAGCAAGTTAACTTTGGTAATGCTCTAATGCCTTGGTTGTTGACAACAGGGGTAACTATTTCAGGAAAATAAATTTAGGAGTTGTTCAAATTGATATATGATTTAATAGTTGTCGGTGGAGGGCCTTCGGGCATCTTCACCGCTATAAACTTTAAAGGGAAGAAAATTTTGCTTTTAGAAGCAGAGAGCAAGCTAGGGAAAAAGCTGTCGTTGTCTGGAGCAGGACAGTGCAATATCACAAATGATGGAGACTCAAAAGACTTTCATGGGAAATATGGTGATAAGGACAAGTTTGTTAAACGACTTATTAGGAGATTTGATAATAAGTCATTGATGAATTTTTTTACTGATGCAGGGCTTGAGCTAACAACCAAAGAAGATGGTAGAGTCTTTCCAAAATCTTTGATTTCTAACGACGTAGTATCTGTGCTTTTAAGTAAATTAGAAGATAATAAAGTAGAAATAAAGTGCAACGAAAGAGTAGAGGCAGTAAGAAAAATTGAAGATAATTTTTATTCAGTAAAAACAAATGAAAATAAGTATCAAGCAGCGAATGTTGTAATAGCGACAGGAGGTTGTTTATTTGCAAAGGGCAGCTTAAAAGTTGACGGTTTTAACATGTTAAAAGATTTAGAACATACTATAATTGAGCCAGTGCCGGCTCTAACATCACTGCATGTAAACAATCACTTCTTACACTCATTATCAGGAGTCTCACTAGAAAATGCATCATTAACAATATGGAAAAATGAGAAATTAGTAAAAAGAGCAGAAGGAGACCTACTGATAACGCATAAAGGGTTTAGTGGTCCTGTGGTTTTAAATAGCTCCAGGTACTTTCATAATAATGAACAAATTAAGATTAACTTTTTAGGAGAAAAAACTAACAAAAACAAACTAGAAGAAGTAATAATTAGGGAGAGTAAAATTAGTGGTAAAACTAAGCTTGCAACTTTTCTTAACCGTTTAGGGATTAGCAAGAACCTAACATACGCATTTTTAACAGAGAGTATCATAGAAACAGATATACGTTGTAGCGAAATAGATAAAGCTAAAAGAAAAAAAATTGCTAAGCTAATATGCGAGTACACTATAAGTTCTTTTACAAGTGGTGGATTTGAAGTAGCGATGATAACAGCAGGGGGTTTAGCCCTAGACCAAGTAAATATGAAAACGATGGAGTCAAAACAGGCTAAAGGTCTATATATTGTAGGTGAAGCACTTGATCTAGATGGAGATACAGGAGGCTACAATATTCAAATGGCATTTACAACTGGAATGATTGCAGCAGAAGATTTGAACAGTAAAATGTAGAGATTTTCTACTAGATTTTGAAATCGGTAAATAGAATATACTTGTCAACATAAGAAATCTTTAGTATAATGTCAGTGAAATAATTAACAAAGCTGAGAGGAGTACTACAATGAATTTTGACAATCTAAAAAAGTACGATTCGGAAATATACGAGGTAATTATTAAAGAAACGAATAGACAAAGGGATAAAATAGAGTTGATTGCTTCAGAGAACTTTGTGTCTAAAGCCGTAATGGAAGCAATGGGAAGTCAACTAACCAATAAATATGCTGAAGGCTATCCTGGCAAACGATACTACGGTGGGTGTGAGGAAGTAGATGTGGCTGAAAATCTAGCTATTGATAGGCTAAAAAAATTATTTAGTGCAGAGCATGCTAATGTGCAACCACACTCAGGTGCAAATGCAAACTTAGCAGTATGTTTTGCTGTGTTAAAACCAGGAGATAAAGTATTGGGAATGAACCTTTCACATGGAGGGCATTTAACGCACGGTAGCCATGTTAATATTTCAGGTGTTTACTATAATTTTGCAAGTTATGGAGTTGACGAAGCAACTCAGAGGATAGATTATAATAAACTAAGAGAAATAGCAATCGAAGCAAAACCTAAATTAATTATCGCAGGTGCAAGTGCTTACTCAAGAGCAATCGATTTTAAGCAATTCAGAGAAATAGCCGATGAAGTAGATTCTTTATTATTAGTTGATATGGCACATATTGCAGGGTTAGTTGCTGTTGGACTACATCAAAATCCATGTGAGTATGCTGACTTTGTAACAACAACTACTCACAAAACGTTGAGAGGACCAAGAGGCGGAGCTATACTTTGTAAAGAAAAATATGCGAAGATGATAGATAAAGCTATTTTTCCAGGAATCCAGGGTGGACCATTAATGCACGTAATTGCAGCAAAAGCAGTTGCATTTAAAGAAGCATTAGAGCCAGAGTTTGCTAAATATCAGAAACAAGTACTTAAAAACGCAAAAAAATTAGAAGAATCCTTAATTTCCAATGGATTCAATTTAGTCTCTGGAGGAACAGATAATCATTTGATTTTAATTGATTTAAGAAATAAAAATCTAACTGGTAAGGAAGTAGAAAAAACACTAGACGAAATAGGTATTACTACTAATAAAAATACAATCCCATTTGATCCGAAGAGTCCATTTGTAACGAGTGGAATTCGTATTGGAACTCCAGCAGTAACTACAAGAGGAATGAAAGAATCAGAAATGGAAGAAATAGCTGAAATCATGAAACTAATTATTAATGAGCCAGATAGAAAAGAAGAAGCAAAAAAGAGAGTGAAGGAATTGTGTGCTAAGTTTAAGTTGTATTAAAGCAGTGGATGTACAGGGGGTTGAGAAGTTGCTAAACAATTGTAGAACGGTAGTTAAATGATTGGTAAATAGATATATGCTAAAAATTTAATTAGGGGGAAAATATATGTCGTTGGGAAACATAGAGTTATGGACGGATGTTGCAATTGCAATTACATTTCTATTGAGGTTCGCAGTGCCTTTTTCAGTCACAATACATTATAAGAGCATTTATAACTTGAAATACAAAGTTAAAAGCGGTTATTTTTACTGGATATTACTAGGAGCACCAGTAACACTTTTGCCAATTTACTTGCAATTTACTCATCCAGGGTACCCAGTTGTTGGGACTTTCTCATTAATAGTTGTTATTCTTGCTGTAGCTCAGGTGTTTGAAAGATTGTACATTTTTAAAGAAGGCATAATTATTAATGGGGTTTACTATTATTGGGAAGAGATAGAAGGATATAAATTTGCAAACAGGAAACTTACAATAAAAGCAAGACAAAGAAAATGGAACTCAATAATTCGCAGAAAACATTCTTGGGAAGTAGAGAAATCAAAAAATAAGGCAGTAGTAGAAGCTTTTAAAGAACACCTACAAGTAATAGAGATGTAATTTTATGTAGGAGGGTATGGGGTTAGGCTTCACTTTTGCAACTTACTAGAACTCATTAGTGGGGTATGGGTTTAGACATAGCTTACTTAATGCAAGGAGTCTACCTATCTGTCCCATTTTCTATTATTTGCTATTTATTAAAACTAACATAAAACATTCTAAATCTATATTGAAACATGATATGAAGTTGAGAATATTAACAGATCTATATAATTTGGGTTAGGGGGCGATGGGAGAATGAGTAGAATTTTGAAAGTATTAATTCTGTTACTAGCTACTACCAGATTAATAACAAAACCCGGTTTAAGCACAGTAACAGTAACAATTATTGTAGTAATAACAATTATCGCAATAAGTTATGTATTGTGGTTTCAAAATTAATCAGATCACGAAGAGGGTAAGTAAGGAACGTGTACGGGGTGGCGAGCTTTTATCATGCTAACCATTACAGTTTATTTGCCAACTGACAATTTTTATGCAGTATTATGTTTAATGGTTTGTAAAAAAGAAAGACTAGAGAGAAGACTCTAATCTTTCTTTCTTTTTTGTTTTTAATAATCTTTGTAATGTCTTACTATAGTAGGATTTCCTTTAAGAATCCACCCTTCTCCACTTCCATTTACAATATATTCATATTTTTGTTTTACTTCGACATACACAAGATTATCAAGCGTGACTTCTTCGTGGAGCAATGTATACAAATCTTCTTGTGTCTCTAAGTAGACAGAACTATAATGGTCAGTGATTCCAAAAAGTAGTGATGCAGCTGAACCAGCAATGGACAAAGATTTCGAAAGGTAAGAAACCAATGTACCTCCCCAAGAAACAAAGTCACGAGTCTTGGGAGTTTGGTAGCTGTTGATTGTTTGTCTTGCTTCAATTATTTGCAATGGATACATTACCCCTGTTATAGTTTTAATATCTCCTCTACTAGGCATTAAATCATCTCCTCATATTTTTTAGTTGTATGGCTATTTTGTTGGCCAACTTTTTCGCCTTACAATCTATATAGATGGGTTCAGTTATAAAAAAACAACCGATGAGTAAAAAAACTATGTTCTTATATTTATGAGAGAAAGCGGTATCCTCTAAAAAGAAGGATATCGCTTTCTTAACTATATATAGAAATACCATATTCTGAAAACGTGAAGAAGACATTTTTGATTTTAGCATAGAATGAAGTGTCTGTTTTTAATGGAGCTCATTTATATTAAGAATATATTACCTTTGAACTCATACTCCGCTGAATTGAAATAAAAAATAAACCTTTTGCAATTACCATATATTTCAAAAAGGAAAATTGAATTTTATGTCGAATATATATATAAA
>NVVX01000059.1 GCA_002733545.1 Alkaliphilus sp. | reverse complement strand
ATGAGCTTGCTCGTTGATGTTTGGAATTTGTTGTAGCATTATTGATTCAGCTTTTTTTACTATGTCTGAAAATACTTCTTCTGATATAAGGTTATCCATCTACTTAATCGCTCCTTTCTTCTAATGCTTTTAGCGCTTTCTCTCTACCTCTTTGTATTCTTTTTCTTACATTCGAACCAGAAATACCGACTATCTTAGCGATTTCTTTTGTATTTAAATCATGGCTATATTTAAGTATTAGTATATTAACGTATTTAGGGGGCAGTTCTAATATAATTTGAACTAACCTGTTATGCTCATTTTTATCTACTACATCATTCTCTAAATTACATGATGAGGGGACGTTTCTCGCGACATGTTTTGTCCGCTGAAAATATTGAATACACACAAACTGTCCTTAGACTTTTATATTTTACTAGACTTAGATTGATGGTGAGGTTATTATGAAATTAGTAGACTTAATATATAATAAATATAAAATAGTATCTGTAGTAGGAATGTCTAAAAATGCTGGCAAAACTGTTGCACTAAACTATCTTATTGAAAAGTTCGATGAGAAAGGCGTAGTAATTGGAATAACATCTACAGGAAGAGACGGAGAAAAATTAGATGTAGTCACTAAAACGGAAAAACCGACTATTTTTGTGGCGGAAAATACAATCATCGCCTCAGCGAAAGAGACTTTACTAAAGAGTAGCGCAAAGCTAGAGATACTTGAAATTACAAACAGCAGAACATCTTTAGGTGAAGTAGTAATTGCAAGGGTTAAAAGAAGTGGATATGTTGAGATAGCAGGTGCTGAAACGAATAAGCAGCTAAAACAAATTGCAGATAGAATGATAGAATATGGGGCTGAAGTAGTAATTCTTGATGGAGCAATTAATAGGAAAACTGCTGCAGCGCCAACAATATCGGAAGCTACTATATTAGCTACTGGAGCTGCATTAAGTAGAAATATGAGCAATGTGATTGAAGAAACTGTATTTCAAGTGGAGCTGTATAGCCTAAAGGGAGTAGAGAGTAAAGTCGAGGATGAACTTAGAAAGGTTTTTGATGAAAAGGAATTCATTATCGTAGACAATAAAGGAACGAGAAACCTCATAAATATTACAACTACTCTGAATTCGGGACGAATAATAGGCGAGAAAATAAAAGAATGCAGTAGATATGTAGTGTTAAGTGGATCAATTGTATATAAAACATTTGAGGACATTATTAATGTGGCTGAAAACTATAAGAACGTAATATACATTGTACAAGATGCTACTAAAATATTTTTAACATCGAGAGAGTGGAAAATGCTAAATAAAAAAGGAATTACTATTAGAGTGCTAAATAAAATAAATTTGTTAGCAGTAACACTAAATCCGTATTCTCCACATGGGTACAACTTTGATGCAGAGAAATTTTTATCTTCTTTAAAAGAAAGACTACCAGAAATTTCAGTTATTGATGTAATGGAGGTTGAAAATGCAGAGAGATAACAATGTATTTATAGATTCACGCACTAAAAAAAGTATAGGGTTAGATGAGATAATAAATAATCTTCCGACACTCACTGATTATGGCGCAATAGCTAAAATGAATATGATTCCTTACATCAAAGAAGATATGGGAGAGCTTAAGATTGCGCTAGAAGACTTAAGTGACATAGTAAAGTTTGCAGAACTAAGTAAACGAAGAATGAATGAAATAAAGGGTGCACTACACATAATTAAAGACATCCGCGGTTCAATAAAGAGATTAAAAAGAAGAGAAATCTTAAATGAAGTAGAATTTTTTGAATTAAAAAGCCAATTTATGGAGATTGAAAAACTACGTAATTTGCTTATGGCAAGCAAGGAAATATATTTAGAGAGATTTAAGCTAAACTCGTCTAAACTAGAGATAGAATTACTTGATCCTGAAAAAACAGGGACTAAAACCTTTTACATGTATGATGCTTTTTCTGTGGATTTATCTGAAATTAGGAAGACGAAAAGTAAAATTGAGAAAAATATCAGCATAATAAAAGAGAAATTAAGAGAAGAAGTATTTGATGTGACGGGGTTAATGCCAAGTAAAAGTGGAGAGATAAGAATAAATAGTAGTAAAAAGAGTGAAATAGAAAAGTTGAAGAGCTGCGATAAAATTGTACTTAGCTCTGAGTATTTTAGTGCTTTGGTTTTTAGAGTTAAGAACAACAAAGACTTAAAAGCGATGATAAATGAATTAGATGACTTAGTGATTCAAGAGGAAAAAGAAGAGTTTAAAATAAGGAAGATACTTGTAGAAAAGTTAAGCAGGAATGTCGAAAAATTTGAAAAAAATATAGTAGCTGTTGGAGAACTGGATTTGTTCATTGCAAAATCTATTTATGCGATGGCAATCAAGGCTGTAAAACCGAGTATAGATAATGACATTTTTATTGAAATTGAAAAAGGACGTCATGTAAGTACTGAGAATGCATTGAAATCAAAAGGATCACAATTTACACCTATTGATATTAGTTTGAAAAAGGGTGTTACGTTAATTACTGGTGCTAATATGGGCGGGAAGACAGTAAATCTTAAAATGGTTTCACTTATTGTGGCGCTTGCCCAGTATGCAATGTTTGTACCAGCAGAAAGCGCAAGAATTGGGTTAGTGAATTTTGTATATTTATCAGTAGGTGATGAGCAATCAGACAAACAAGGACTTTCTACTTTTGGAGCAGAGATTTTTAATCTCAAAGAAGTTATATCAAAGTCAGATGAAACAGGATTAATTTTAATCGATGAGATTGCAAGAGGAACTAATCCAACTGAAGGGCAAGCAATTGCTAAGGCAATTATCAAGTATTTAAAGAACAAAAACTCGGTTACAATAATTACATCTCATTTTGACGGTTTATATACCATTGAAGGTGTTAAGCACCTTCAGGTCAAGGGGTTAAGCGATGCAGATATTGCTCAAATGAAAAGTGATGTCCTCAAAAATGAGCAGTATGAAGTGATATTCGAAAAATACATGGATTATAGACTAGAGGAAGTAAAGAACGTAGACTTAGTTCCAAGAGATGCACTTTTAGTTGCTGAAATTATGGGCTTATGTAAAGAAATAATCGATGATGCAGATAAAATGAAGTAGTACTAATACTGTCGAAAAATTAATGGAGGTTTAAAATGAAAAGCAAATTAAGCTTAGACTTTGATTTAGTAAAAAGAGCAAGAGGCGCATCTAAAAAAATAGCACTCGATGTACAAGATTTTATTGATTTACACACAACGGTAACAGTTGAAAGAACTATAGTAAGACTTTTTGGAATAGATGGAGTTGATGAAATTGGGACGCCGCTACCAAATGTGGTGGTTGACCATGTTAAAGAAAATGGCGGAATCGAAAGAGGAATAGCATTTTGGTTAGGAAATGCAGCAGTGCATACAGGGAAAACGCCCCAGGAAATAGCGGAGGCTGTTGCATCTGCTGAACTGAATTTAACACGTGTTCCTATGCAAGACAAAGAAGCAATAAAAGCAAGGATTGATGAGTGGGCTGAAATTTCTGTAGAGAAAATATGGGAAAAAAGGCTTGAGAGAGAAGATACAATTGGAAGAATCGGAGAAGGTGAAAAACCTTATTTATATGTAATAGTAGCAACAGGAAATGTATATGAAGATGCAATTCAAGCACAAGCAGCAGCGAGGCAAGGAGCAGATATTATTGCTGTTATTAGGTCAACTGCTCAATCTTTACTTGACTATGTTCCTTATGGTGCTACAACTGAAGGTTTCGGTGGAACATACGCGACACAAGAGAATTTTAAAATAGTTAGAAAAGCGTTAGACGTAGTAGGAGAAGAAGTAGGCAGAYACATTAGACTATGCAACTACTGCTCTGGATTATGTATGCCAGAAATTGCAGCTATGGGAGCAATTGAAAGGCTGGATGTAATGCTAAATGATGCACTCTACGGAATACTATTTAGAGATATAAACATGCAAAGAACTTTTGTTGATCAGTATTTTTCAAGAGTTATAAACGGGTTTGCCGGAATTATAATAAATACTGGAGAAGATAATTACTTAACGACTGCTGATGCGGTTGAAGAGGCACATACGGTACTTGCTTCGCAATTTATTAATGAACAATTTGCCTTGGTGGCAGGATTGCCAGAAGAACAAATGGGGCTAGGTCACGCATTTGAAATGAATCCAAAAGAAGAAAATGGATTTTTATGGGAGCTTGCACAAGCTCAAATGACGAGAGAAATTTTCTATATTTCACCATTAAAATATATGCCGCCAACTAAATTTATGACAGGAGACATTTTTAAAGGGCATGTTCAAAACGCACTCTTTAACTTGGTTTCTATTTGGACAAATCAGGGCATCCAATTACTAGGAATGCTAACAGAAGCAATTCATACTCCGCATTTGCACGATAGAGCTTTAATGATTGAGAATGCAAAATATGTGTTTAACAATTGCAAGGACTTAGGAGATGAAGTTGAATTTAAAAAAGATGGAATCATTCAAAAANGGGCGCAGAAAGTATTGGCAGAAGCTACTGAATTAATAGAAGAAATTGAGAGAAACGGAATGTATAATACGATAGAACAAGGGAAATTTGGTGGAGTAAAGCGTTTAAGAACAGGCGGTAAGGGATTAAGGGGTGTTATTAAGAAAGACGATGAATATTACAACCCATTTATAGACTTGATGCTTAGGAGGGATGCATAATGGCAGCTGGAAAAATTGATTATTCAAAAATCAAACCGTACGGAGATACTTTAAATGATGGAATGACACAATTAAGTTTTACTTTGCCAATTCCTTGTGATGAAAAAGGAATAGAAGCAGCAAAACGACTAGCCGCAAAAATGGGATTAGAAGAACCAAGTGTGGTGCATGCAAAAGACCTAGGGGTTGGATATACTTATTTTATTCTTTATGGGAAATGCAAACATACTGTAAACTATGATGTGATAAAAGTAGTGAAGGTAGAAACAGATGTAATGTCAAGAAAAGAAGTAGAGGTATATGTTGCGGACAATTTCAAAAAAGACATAGTGATTTTAGGCGCWTGTACAGGATCAGATGCGCATACAGTAGGAATAGATGCAATTATGAATATGAAAGGCTATGACGGACATTATGGATTAGAAAGATATAAAGGCATTGATGCTCTAAACATGGGGAGTCAGGTAGAAAACGAAGAATTAATAGCAAAAGCAATAGAATTAAAAGCAGATGCAATTTTAGTTTCGCAAATAGTAACGCAAAAAAATATTCACGTGAATAACCTCACAAACCTAGTAGAATTAATGGAAGCAGAAGGAATAAGAGACGATATAATTCTAATTTGTGGAGGACCTAGGATTAACCATGAATTAGCCAAAGAATTAGGCTACGATGCTGGATTTGGACCAGGAACTTACGCAGAAGACGTTGCATCATTTGTTGTTAATGAAATGGTGGCTAGGGGAAAGAAGTAACGTTTGTTTTAAATTATGCCCTTCTATGTAAAATAGAAGGGCATAATACTAGGTTTGTCTACACATTTAAGAAATAACATGATATAAATACATGTTCAAAAATACTGCGCCTTGTTCTATGTGAAGACAACAAAAAATCCTTGCATCTTCCAACCCAAAATGTTGAGACCCAAAATATGCATGTCAGGACAACGCGTATATTTTGGGATTGCTAAAGATTTACCTCTGAACTGTAACGGTACTTTAAACTATAACAAAAATCTATCTAAGGCTATTAGTAAAAGATTCAACAAGCCCATGCCATACCACACTATTTTTTCAGTTGAGTTTACTGTTCTATGGTTTTTGTTTTTGTATATAGTAATATAGCCCGAGACTGCTATGAGTGTACAAAAAGCGACTATACGAACAACGTACATACTCTAACATCTCCTTCCTGATACGCATCCTAGTACATTTTCAAGCATAAGCAATTTCAGAACTACTCATGGAAAGTTACTTATACTTACAACTTCAATTCCTGGATTTTTGTAACTGTGTTTAAAATTAACAATGTTGGAATACCAAGCTTTAAGTCACCTAGTTACAAAAAAGCGGGAAGTTAGGCTTGCAACAGCCTTATTTAATGGATTAAAATGTCTCAATTATTTCTTTCGCTAAAAATTCTATGTTATTGGGGTCTGATATTCCTAACGAGTAGATTCCCGCCAGAGAACCACGAAAAAGATAGAACAATACCTTTTCCTCTCCTATTGTAGCGATTTATTCTAATAGTATTTACTCCAACTATTGCGGCTAACACAGGGCCTGCTTTAGGTATAAAAGCTATCATTATAGATGCTACTGAACCCCCGTCTATGAGATCAATTGTATCATAATAATCTAAGTATAATTCAAATCCCCACCAGTGCCAATCAATTTTGCTGACCCCTTTATGAGAACTCCCGTTTAAACTAATTATACTCTCTTTATTGCTTAGGTCTAGACCTTTATCCACTAGTATGTTTCCGACAATCTCGCAATTATATTTTGTAATAATATTAAACTCTACATCAAATTCCAAATAGCCACTTAGTACCATTTTATTCGTTTGTAGCAGTCCGTATTGCAATTGCTCGTAGGTGTTCAAACCTATCTGCTCTATCAATTTTCTGGGTAAATTCAACTTAAGCGTTCCATCATTATTTTTCTCTAGAAAATTCTCTGCAATTTCTACTGCTCTTTCAAAAATCATTTCGTCTCCAACAGTCCAATTTGTTGTTTTTTCGTTTTGTAGACTATCCTCTGTAAAATTGGCGCATACAGCAAAACTTGTACTGCTAAGTGAAAATATCATAGCGAGTACTAACAATAAACTTGTTATTTTCTTCATTATTATCCCATCCTTTGTAGTTTTTTATTATCGTGTGTTCATATTTCTCGTAATCCAGAACTTAAAGCTACACAACTACGATCACAGTATTGCATCTGATTATCGAATAGTGTTGCTTATTATTACCTGTGACTCTACATTACGTCCACTGTAGGCATAAAAGAATGTCATCGTACGGTATGAGTAGCCTCGTTCTATAATATGTGTTTTGAACATTGTCCCACTATGACTGTTAAATCTTTCTGTGAAATGTTTGATAGTTGTCCATCTCCCACCGATATTTTGTTGGAGATATGAGGATATTTTTACTTTGTCTGTTGTGCCACGATATCCTCTCAGCGAGCATATTATAGTTGCTTCACCTTTTTCCATGTGAAGACTACTACTTACGCTACTTATATACAACATTTGTGGAGATATAACTAACATTTCATCTTCTAATACTTCTGAATTTGCATTGACCGTTGCTAATGAACTCGTGAATGCAACTATGCACATTATAACTACAATCCAGTTTTTCTTTATCATTGTGTTCACCTCCTCCTTTTTACCCTTCATATATACAACCATTCAAAAAGAGAAAGTGTGACACTTTTTTTGAAAATATTTTAAACATATTTTTTGTGTTGCCACGAATCGTTGAAATTTCAACCTAACTCTCAAAGATAATAAATGGACAATTTATCTATCTATTTTGTTTTAGAGTTAAGACTCCCACTTCTACAAGTGGGAACTTCCAACGGGGTAGAATCCCCGTTCCACGATGTTCAGCGTTGCTGGACGAGTTCGCTTGATTTTTTAATTCATAATACTCTCTGCCATTTTCATTAGTATGATTTTTTCAGCTTCCGAGGAAATCATAAATCCATATTGCTTTTCTTGCCACATTATTGTTGTAAGCCCCTTGTTTTTAAAATAATGTCCTTCGCTTCCTCTAATTGTAATAGAGTTCAAAGTCGTTCCCTCCGTGTCTATTTTCATTTTCGTATGTTCTAGTGGGTATTGTTTAAACATTATCTCATCTCCATAGTCATTAACGTATGTCAAAATAGCAGTCGTGTGGAATATTTCATGCTCTATTAGTTTAAATCCTTTTGGAATATAACTAGGCTCGTAAAAAATATATTCTTTATCATCTACAATAGTTAAATTTGTTTTTTCAAATTCAATATACGTATATTTTTCAAATGTTCTTGTTATAATTTCAAAGAATCTAACCCTTAGAGCTTCTACGCTCATAATTGTTGCGAAACTAGTTATTAGTATAATCAAGAAAATAATAGCTATTTTTTTTGCATATTTCACAAGCCTGTTCCATGACATTTTTCTATTTGCTATTTTGTTTATTAATTTCATTTTATCTTCAAATTCTTTGGTAAATGCATGAGCCTGCTCGTTGATATTTGGAATTTGTTGTAGCATTATTGATTCAGCTTTTTTTACTATGTCTGAAAATGCTTTTTCTGATATAAGGTTATCCATCTACTTGATCGCTCCTTTTTTCTAATGCTTTTAGAACTTTCTCTCTACCTCTTTGTATTCTTTTTCTTACATTYGAACCAGAAATACCGACTATCTTAGCAATTTCTTTTGTATTTAAATCATGGCTATATTTAAGTATTAGTATATTAGCGTATTTAGGGGGCAGTTCTAATATATTTTGAACTAGCCTGTTATGCTCATTTTTATCTACTACATCATTCTCTAAATTATAGCTTTCATTCGCTATTTGATCGTCATACAAATCAATCAGTTCTACTTGTTGCTTTTTTCTTTTGTTAAGTATATTTAGTGAAACGCTCTTTACTATAACAACCAAAAAACCYTTGGTTTTGTGACACTTTATTTCATTTATTTTATGTAAATTATCKACTAGCTTTAAGAAAGCTTGATGAAGTGCATCTTCTGCAAGGTGTTCATCCTTCAAAATTCTTTTTGCAACATAAAACATAATTTGTTTATATTCTAAGTATAATTGCTCGAATTTGGTTTYTTCATTTTCATCTTGAAGCAATGATAGGTAAATTAACATATTCATCCCCCAGATCTCTCATGTAGTAATATATATACGACTGTATGGCAATTTTATCATAATGAGAGAAGAAAAAAACCAACTAGTTTTACACCGATACCAAGTTCGACATAAAAAGGCTATAGATTGCTTACTAATCTATAGCCTTTTCCATTTTACTAATCACAATTTTTTTTATTTACTGTACTTTCTTTAAATACATAGTGAATTGCCATTAAAATGATAGTAGGGATATTAGCCAAAACGAAGACAATAGGTCTCAGCAACTTAATTGGAGCAACCCAATATGGGCTCATAATAGACAAGTAGATGCTTATCACACAGAAAATGCTAGGAAGCACTAAACTAATCCAAGCACCCTTTTTTGCAAAAGCAATTTGTAAAAAAACTAATAAAGTAAATAGTATCAAAACTAGTAGCAATGTTAAGTATATCATCTTCTGCCTTCCTCCTAATTTATATTTTGTCTGAAATAATCCTTTCTTTCCAACTATCTTCATGTGAAGTTAATAAAAAATCCATGCAACTTCCAACCCAAAACGTTGAGACCCAAAATATACATGTCATGACAACGCGTATATTTTGGGATTGCTAAAGATTTACCTCCAAACTGTAACAAAAATCTATCTAATACTATTAGTAAAAGATTCAACAAGCCAATGCTATAATGTATATTGCGGGTCATAGAAAGAAGAAATGTAAAGTTGGCAATGAGCAAATATAACTATTCACTAGCTTTTTCAATCACTCTGCAAATTCATAGGTCGAACTTCATAACTCATAATTTTATCTTGAAGTGCATCGTGAATAATTATGGGACTATTTCTATAAACGATGTTTCTCATAACATCGCCAGTTAAAGACATTTCACCCCCTATATGTTCCACGTAGTGTCAAAAGTTTTAACCCGCTTTTGCACTCTATCCATTTATTCTACTGGCTTACACCAGTTAAAACCTTCCACCCCCTCTTTTTGCTCTCAAA
>NVVX01000012.1 GCA_002733545.1 Alkaliphilus sp. | reverse complement strand
AAAGGCTACATATACTGAGCTGACAAAGGGGACTAAAGATATTTACAAGGCATTTCGAATTGATACAAAAACCTATGTATAAAATACCGGGAGATTAGGCTATAAAAAAAGAACCCAAATAGAAGCGTATAATGATTATTTTAGTGAACTGAATAATGTGTTGAATAGTTTTGATGAATACAGTGTTGCTGGGCATCTTGATATTGTAAGGCGTTACGACATATATCGAGCACCCCTGAAATATAAAGAATATAGAGATTCAGTGGAAGTACTCCTAAAAAATCTTATTGGCAAAGGGAAAGGAATAGAAGTAAACACTTCTGGAATTAGATATGGAAAGGGAGCAAACCATCCGAATGATGAAATCCTCCAAACATATTATGAATTAGGTGGAGAAATTATTACAATTGGTTCAGATGCGCATAATGGAAGAGATATTGGATACGACGTATCAAATGTAATAAAATCGCTAAAGAGAATAGGATTTAAAACCATTAATACATTCGAACAAATGAGACCAATTTATCATAAAATTTAATTGAAAGATTAATAGAAAAATATGAATATATAGGCGGCAGTGAACTGTTCTATTTACGCCAAACATCAGGGAACGGAGATTCTAGCCCACCTAATTGCAAATTCCACCTAAAGAAGTGGGAGTCTTAACTCTAAAAAACAATAGATAACATTTATAGTTACTGCTATTTGACAACTGTCCTTTTGTATGTTAATATTAGGGAGGTACAGAGATGCAAAATACTATATTTAAAAGTGGTGGGCTAGTTGAAAACTAAATCTATAACTATTAATAAAAAAGCAAGATTTGAATACTCAATCGAAGAGACTTATGAAGTTGGGATTGAGTTAAAAGGAACTGAAGTGAAATCTGTAAGACAAGTGAAAATCAATATAAAAGATGGATATGCTAGAGTTGAAAACGGTGAGGTTTTCTTGCATAATGTTCATATAAGCCCTTATGAAAAAGGGAATATATATAATGTTGACCCTTTAAGAGTTAGAAAACTCTTGCTTCATAAGAGAGAAATTAGAAAACTTATAGGATATATCCAACAAAAGGGATATTCGCTTATTCCACTTAGTGTATATCTGAAGAATGGCAAAGTAAAAATTTTACTTGGAATAGCAGTAGGTAAAAAGCAATATGACAAACGGCAAGATATGGCAAAAAAAGATTCCCAAAGAAGAATTGCAAAAGAACTAAGAGATAGACAGAAAAATTATTAGGTCCCGTATCAGTGAAAGAAATAGGTTTTAAGTACTACACATATATGGGGGCGTACTGGCTTCGACGTGGGTTTAGCGGTTTTAGTAGCGAGCCATGTTTCGCTTAGGATCATGTAAAAAACTGAGCAAAAAATATAAACGCAAACGATAATTACGCTTTAGCGGCTGCATAGATAGCTGCTCGTTTCTACCTAACCACCCGCTGTTAGGCTAGAAACGTCATTGACGCGGGGAACGCCTTAAGGGTTGCCTTGACCTTAAGTTGTACAATTAAGGCTGGCTAAATCTAGAACTTGTTGTTGAGTGCTAGATAAAGCGAGATTTAAATCAACAACTGCGCTCGGAGAATCTAAAATTTAAGAGCTTGCGGACAGGGGTTCGACTCCCCTCGCCTCCACCATTAATTTTAAAAAACTACAATACAATAGCTAGGGTTCTAAGAACGCTAGTTTTTTTGTACTCTGTTTAAAAAGCATAATAAGTTAAATAAGGAGGGTAACATGAAAGAATTGATACTTGCAATTATTTTATTCTTTTTCTCATATTTAATTGGATCAATACAGCCGGCATACATTATAGGTAAAGCAAGAGGGATTGACATAAGAAAGCACGGATCAGGTAATGCAGGTGCTAGTAACGTAATTATGACCATTGGTAAAAAACAAGGAATTTTAGTGGCAGCAATTGATATTTTCAAAGCATTTCTGCTCGTGTTTGTTTATTCGTTGCTACAAGATAATCAGTTTTTATTAGATAGCTACAGTCTAAATATGAGTATGATAGTTTTAGGTGTCGTGTTAGGGCATGACTATCCATTCTACATGCAATACAGAGGGGGAAAGGGGACATCTTGCTATATCGGAATTCTATTAGGACTAAACCCTTTTTTAGGCATAATCGCATTGTTTATAATTTTTTTATTCACATTAATTACTGATTATATTGCACTAGGAACCCTAGCACTTGTTATAATAGCTCCAATAATAGCTATAGTATATTTTGAAATATGCATATATGTCTTTATATCTTTAGTGATCTTATCTTTACTCTCTACATATAAACATAGACAAAACTTTATGAACATTTTAAAAGGTAAAGAAACAAAGGTACGAAAAACTTTGTTTGGGTAGTCGAGATAGAAATAGGGAAGCTTTACCGTCCATTTTCATACATTATTTTCAAAATAGTTGTCTTTGAAAATGTCTTGAAATTTATTTGCAAGAAAAAATAAATTTTTGCAGGATATTTGTTTAGAGGGTCGAAGTAATAACTTAAAGAAACGAATTTTGTTTTAAATCAAATGGAAAAAATCAAAAAAGCGAAGGTGGGAGTAGATTGAAGGCAGAAATCAAGAAAATTTTATGTTTGTTAGAAGAAAAGGGAGTTGACTATGCGGACGTTAGAATTGTAGACACTGTGAAGGAAAGAATTACAACAGAGAATTTGCAGGTGCAAAGCATAGTCAATTCTAGAAGTAAAGGTGCAGGAATTAGGGTAATACATGATGGGTCATTAGGTTTTGCAAGCACTCAAAATCTTGAAAAACTTGAAGAGACCGCTATGAAGGCTTTAGAAATTGCAAAAGCCAGTAGGATATTGCAAAAAGAGAAAATAATACTTGCCAAAAAAGAGGTAACTGTAGATCATTACGAAACTGATATTGAAATTGACCCATTTGAAATATCTAAGTCAGATAAGATTGAATTGTTGTTTAGTGCTGAGAAAGAAATGAGAAAGAGTGCAGAACTATCTCAAACTAAAGCAACAATGGATTTTCAAAAACAAGAAAAGATATATGCAGACACAGAGGGGAGCTATATTACACAATTGCTATACGAATCAGGTGGCGGTATTGTAGCAACGGCAAGAAACAATAATTTGACTGAAATCAGAAGCTACCCAAATTCTTTTAGAGGAAATCATGCAACAGCTGGATATGAATATATTCTAAAATTGGATTTAATAGGTCATGGCGAGAAAACAGGGAAAGAAGCAGTTATGTTAACTAATGCAGAAGAGTGCCCATCGGGGGTATACGATATCATAATTGGCGGAGGACAACTTGGACTGCAGATACATGAAAGTATTGGTCATCCAGTAGAATTAGATAGAGTGTTTGGCTCCGAAGCTGCATATGCGGGCATGAGTTTTCTTGGAGTAGAGAAAAGGAACGAGAATTTTAAATATGGATCAGAGCACGTGACAGTAGTGATGGATGCGACAATCCCAACAGCGCTAGGCACTTATGGCTATGACGACGACGGCGTAAAAGCTACTAAAAAAACTATTATAGATAAAGGAATTTTCAAGAATTTCATTTCGTCAAGAGATACAGCAGTAAAAATTGGGCAACCGTCTGATGGGAATAACCGAGCAGATGAGTGGGCTAATATTCCTATAGTTAGAATGTCAAATATTAATCTAATGCCTGGTAATTTTGAGTTTGAGGAATTGGTTGAAGGAATTGAAGATGGGCTACATTTAGTTACGAATAAGAGCTGGAGTATTGATGACAAACGGCTGAATTTTCAATTTGCATGTGAAATAGCATATGAAATTAAAGATGGACAATTTACAGGTAAAATTTATAGAAATCCGATATACACAGGGATTACACCACAATTTTGGGGAAGTTGCGACGCCATATGTAACGATAAGTATTGGGAAGTTTATGGAACGCCTAACTGCGGTAAAGGCCAACCAGGGCAAGTGGCACACGTTGCTCATGGATCGTCTCCAGCTAGATTTAGAAAAGTGAAAGTAGGTGTCGAAGATGTTAAGTAAAAAAGAAGCATATAGTATTATTGATAAAACGTTGGAGCACTGCAATTATTACACTATGATTTCGATTGATTCTGAAGAAGAGGGCTTAACAAGATTTGCAAATTCTGAGATACATCAAAACGTATTTAACTATAATACAACAGTATCGATAAAAATTTTAGAAAATAAAAAAGAATCGAAAGTTACTACAAATCTTCTTGACGAAAAAAGTTTAGAGCAGGCTGTTAAAGAGGCAGAAGAGAACTTAGCATTTTTACCTGAAGGAAAAGTAAAAATGCCTCATCTTTGTGAGCCTAAAGAGATTGTTAGCGAAGCTTATGATAAGGAAGTTGGCATTAAATTTGACATAACAAATAGGAGTGAGTTGTTAAAGCAGGGGATTGAGCAATTAGATGATACATTTATAGCTGCAGGGTCATTGTCCTTAAAGAAATCTGTATTAGCTATGGGAAACACCAAAGGAATTAGAAGGTACGCTAGAATAGATTCAGTTGATTTTAATGCAGTAGTGATTCATGAAGGCGGTTTTTCTGGGTATGTTGAAATGAACACTAATAAAGCGGACGAACTTGATGTAGTGAAGGAATTTAAAGTGGCTTATGATAAAGCTAGATTAGGAATTGATCCAGTTTCAGTAAAACCTGGAGAGTATACAGTAATACTCGAACCTCTTGCTGTAGGAGATTTATTAGCATTCATGAGTTATATTGGGTTTGCTGCAAGAGGCGTACAAACAGGAATGAGTTTTTTAACTGGAAAATTAGGCGAAAAAGTTTTTGGAGAGAATATTACAATAACTGATGATGTTAGTAATATGAACACAATTCCATTAACATTTGACTTTGAAGGATATGAGAAGAAAAAGCTAAGCATAATTGAAAAAGGTATTGCGAAAGAACTTGCTTATGATGTTACGAGTGCAATTAAAGATGGGGTTGAAACCACAGGGCACTCAGTAGGCAACACTAGCATGGGAGGGTTCGCATTTAATTTAGTCATGGAAAACGGGAAAGATAATATGACTGACCTTATTAAGTCGACTAAGAGAGGGCTTTTAGTAACGAGATTTCACTACATGAATGCTGTTGATCCTACAAAGGCTCAACTAACTGCTCTTACAAGAGACGGGCTATATTTAATAGAAGATGGTGAAATAAAATCGGGGGTTAAAAACCTGCGATTTACCGAAACCATGTCGAAAGCATTTAGTAATGTAGTAGGAATTACAAAAGAAAGAAAGAAAGTTCCAGGCTTCTTTGCAACAAATTACGTCCCTGCATTAAAAATTGAAAACTTCCACTTTACAGGAAATGCAGAATAAAAAAGAGGGCGAAAGCCCTCTTTTGAGTTTGAGTGTAATTCTTTCAAAAAAACCTGTCAATATTTTCTTAGTTGAAACATTTAAGAATAGTATACAATAAAAAGGAACTGATTAACAGAAAAAAAAATGGGTAGGARTAAAAATAAGGAAGAATAGAATACTATGAAATAGCAGTGTGCTTATGGCAAAGCATATGGACAAACAGGGTAAAATTATATTTTAGGAACTAATTTAAAAAGCCTGTTGACAGAGCTTTAAATTGATGTTATTATAATAATGTAATCATTACATATTGAGCTTATCTAGCATAATCTTGGTATTAGTGTAATAAAATAAAATATATTGTTTGGAGGAGAAAAGATGACTAAAAGGTTAGAGATTTATAAATGTGATATGTGTGGAAATATTGTTGAAATGTTTCACGAAGGTGCAGGGACGTTAGTCTGTTGTGGCAGCGATATGAATCATATGGAAGAAAAAAACGCTGATAGTACTACTGAAAAACATGTTCCTGTAATTGAAAAAATTGAAGGCGGTTATAAAGTAGTTGTAGGTTCAACGCTTCACCCAATGCAAGAAAAGCATTATATTGAGTGGATTGAGTTAATTGCCGGTGATGAAGTTATGACTATGTTTTTGGAACCTGAGGACAAACCAGAGGCAATATTTATGACTGATTGCAAGAATGTTTATGCACGCGAATATTGCAACGTGCATGGTCTTTGGACTACAAAATAATTAGAGAGAAGAGGGAAAAAATGTTAAATCACAGATTAGAAAAAGAACTAAACAAACAAGTAAATGCAGAATTATACTCAGCTTATTTATACTTATCAATGTCTGCCTATTTTGAAAGTATAAATTTGCCAGGCGCTGCAAGTTGGACTAGGGTTCAAGCAGAAGAGGAACAATTTCATGCAATGAAAATCTTTGATTTCATCAACGAAAGAGGAGGGCGCGCAAAACTAGTAGCGATTGAGAGCCCGCCAGTAGAATGGGATGGAATTGTAAATGTATTTGAAGAGATACTTAAGCATGAACAACATGTAACTTCACTGATTTATAATCTGATGGATATAGCTACAGAAGAGAAAGACTACGCAACAACAGCCTTTTTACAGTGGTTTATAACGGAGCAAGTTGAAGAAGAAGCATCAGTTACAGAAATGCTTAACAAACTACAGCTAATTGGTGGAAAAGGACATGGGCTATTAATGTTAGACAAAGAACTAGCACAAAGAACTTTTGTGCCTCCAGCTGCTAACTAGAGAGATTTTAAAAACTATATATTTATAGCTTTTAAGATAAAATTTTTAAGAATGGAGGTGTAAGAGTGCCTAAAGAATTTAAGGCAGGATGTCAAAGACCTATTAGCAACAATGATGTCAATCTAGAATTAGATCAAAAGGAAGAGAAAGAAGAAAAATTAAATGAGGGAGATGAACAATTGATGAGTATGATTAAAGTTGGAAAACCAGCACCAGAATTTACAGCGTCGGCATATATTAAGGGTAAGTTTGCAGAAGTGAGTTTATCAGAATATAAAGGGAAATGGGTATTACTTTGCTTTTATCCAGGCGATTTTACATTTGTCTGAGCGACTGAAATTTCAGCAGTTGCTGAAAAACATAAAGAATTGCAAGATTTAGGAGTAGAAGTATTATCTGTAAGTGTAGATAGTATGTTTGTGCATAAAATGTGGAATGATCACGAATTGAGTAAGATGGTTGAAGGTGGGATCCCTTACCCAATGTTATCAGATCAAGATGGAAGTATTGGTAAAGCGTACGGAATTTACGATGAAGATGCAGGAATCGAAACAAGAGGCAGATTTATTATTGATCCAGATGGGAATGTTCAAGGATACGAAGTGCTTACACCACCTGTTGGAAGAAATGTAAGTGAAAGTATTAGACAAATCAAAGCTTTCCAATTAGTAAGAGCATCAAAAGGAACAGAAGCAACTCCTTCTGGATGGCAACCAGGCAAAGCAGTGTTAAAGCCAGGTCCAGATCTTGTGGGTAACGTATGGAAAGTTTGGAAAACTAGCGAAGCGTTCGAGGATTAAGAAAGATTAGTATTAGTATTAGTTAGTGCAAATAAGTTAAAACTGATAAGACGAGAGCTGATGAGGGTTCTCGTTTTGTTGTTTTTTGATAATAGTTTCTAGCATTTTCATCTAAGAAAAAAGGTGATCAAAAAAATGGGTAAAAGAAAAATAAAAGGGTAGTAACACTATAAGATGCCTTGATATATAAGGGAAAAGGCAGAAAAGGAGACATTTACAAGTATAGGAAATATTGTTATAACAAACAATTATGCTGTATAACTAAATCTTCTTATAAAAATAGGAACAAGTATGATAAAATTTGATTGTAATTGTTAATAATATATCAGCAAGGAGCGTGATATTATGTCAGAACCTACGAAGGCACCATCTTCGATTAAAAGAGCATCTTCGAGAACAAGAACAAGAAAACCAAAAAAGAATCAAATTCCAATTGGAATAGCGGTTGCTATTGTTTTATTTTTGATAGGGATTTATCTTGCATTCACTAATCCTAGACTCAGCATTTTTTGGTTTACAGGCTTAGCTTTTGGATTTATTCTTCAAAAATCAAGATTTTGTTTTACTGCGGCGATGAGAGATCCTCTGCTTACTGGAGGAACTACATTAACAAGAGCAGTATTAATTGCATTTGCAATCACTACTGTTGGCTTTACTGTTATTAAGTATATGGCGTATGTTAATGGTTCACCGATTCCAGGACAAGGATTTATTGCACCAATAGGTATTGCGACAGCAGTGGGAGCATTTGTCTTCGGAATAGGTATGGTTATTGCTGGAGGATGTGCATCTGGGACATTAATGAGAGTAGGAGAAGGGTTTACAATGCAAATGTTGTCACTTCTATTTTTTGTAATTGGTTCATTAGTAGGTGCATATGATTTTGGTTGGTGGAAATTGAATTTTATTCAAGATGCGCCAAGAGTGTTTTTGCCTGACGTGTTTGGCTGGGTTGGTGCAGTAGTTGCACAACTTGCACTTATTGCACTATTATACTTTCTAGCATTAAAATGGGAGCAAAAGAGCAAAGCAGCATAAGGAGAAAGTAGTTAATCAGTCTTAAAACTAAAAAAAATGGAGGTAATACAAATGAATGAAATTATTATTGATGCATTAGGAGAGGCTTGTCCAGTACCACTAATTAAAGCGCAAAATGCAATAAAAGAAATGGCGGTTGGTGATGTGCTAGTCCTTCAAGTAGATCATAGTTGTGCAATGAAAAATGTTCCTGAGTGGGCAAGAAAAGATGGACATAATGTTGAAATAGAAGAAGTAGATGATGGTGAATGGGAAGTAATCATCGAAAAAGCGTAAGTAGATATTGAAAAATTTGCTCGACGCATTACTAAGACTCGCAGAAAGGCGGTGCGATATTGAATAAAATCAAAGAATTTTTTAGCAAAAAAGGCATGAAAAAAGCATGGGGCTATGTTGCTGGAGCAGTCTTGTTATCCGTAGTTCAGGTTATAACGCTTGCTTCTACTGGAAGTCCGTGGGGTGTATCTGGTCCACTGATGAATTGGGGAGCATGGACGTTTAGGTTGTTTGGTGGAAACGTTAACAATTGGCATAGATTTAGCAGTGTTGGAGCACAAGCAACATTGGACGCAGGTTTTTTTAGTGACCCAGGAACTATTAGAAATTTAGCTCTTATTTTTGGAGCATTACTTGCAACTTTGTTAGCATCACAATTTAAAATTAAGAAAATAAAATCAAAAAAACAAATTATTGCGGCTGTTCTCGGAGGATTCATGATGGGATATGGAGCAAGATTAGCAGCTGGATGTAATATCGGTGCTTTATTTAGTGGAATAGCATCATTGTCGTTATCGGGTTGGGTATTTGCTTTATTCTTGTTCTTTGGAGCAGTTGCTGGAAGCAAGATACTTGTTAAATATTTCATGTAATATACAAAAGAAGTGATTCATGCAAATGTATTTGTTTGGGTCACTTAAAATGCATGTGCTATTATTATGTGATTTATGCCATATGATAGCAAGGTAATTAATTAGGAGGATTTAAATGGCTAGACGTGAGAAAAAAGTTGAAGAGTATGATGTAGTAATTATTGGTGGAGGCGCAGGGGGATTAACTGCTGGGATTTATTGTGGTAGAGCTAAACTTAATACTTTGCTTATAGAAAAGTCATTAGTAGGTGGTTTAGCTACGTATACTAACGATATTGAAAATTACCCAGGTTTTCCTGAAGGGTCTACTGGAATTGGGCTTATGAATCTGTTTCAAAAACAAGCTAAAAGATTTGGTGTGAAATTCAAGTTAACTGATGTAAAAAGCGTTGAACTTGAAGGTGAAGTTAAAACCGTAGAAACTTTTAGAACAACCTATAAAGCAAAAGTTGTAATTATTGCAACTGGAGGCAGACCAAGAGTTACTGGTGCAACAAATGAGGAGAAATTCTTGTTTGACAAAGGAATTTCCTTCTGCGCAACATGCGACGCAGCAGCTAATACTGGGAAAGACGTATTAGTAATTGGTAGTGGCGATGCGGCGATAGAAGAAGGAATGTTCTTAACTAAATTCGCACGAAAAGTATATGTATCAGTAATGCATGATACTGGCAAAATGGATTGTAATGAAATTGCAAAAGAAGCAGCTCTTGCAAATCCTAAAATGGAATTCTTATGGAATACTGTAGTAGATAGTTTTGAAGGTGATGACTATTTAGATTCAGTTGTTCTAAAGAACTTAAAAACAGGAGACTCACAACCTCTAAAAGTAGATGAGTGTTTCGAATTTATTGGGTATATTCCTAATACTGATATTTTCAAAGGGCAAATCGACTTAACTAAACAAGGCTACGTATTAGGTAACGAACAAATGGAAACTAATATTGAAGGAGTTTACGTTGTAGGTGACGTAAAAGAAAAATTCCTAAAGCAAGTTGCTACAGCTGTAGGTGATGGAGCTATTGCAGGATTTGCAACGGAAAAATATATTGCAGAAAGCGAAATGTTCCACGATCAAATAATTGGTGGTGAAATTACAGGCGTTGTGTATGTATATAACGCAGCTGATGCAAAAAGCAGGGAATTGCTAACAGTAATACAAGAACTAGAAGAAGATAATACAGATAAATTCAGAGTAACTAGAGTTGATGTGTACAAATCACTAGGTCTTGCTAATAGACTAGGGATTAAAGAATTCCCTTGCGTTGCTGTTATTAAAGAAGGTAAGGTAGATAAATACATTAAGAATATTACTAAAGAAGAAATACTCGCATCTATTTAGTAGTAACATACCTTTGAATAAAGGAGTGAAAAAATGAAACATATTTCAAAAATTTTGCTAATTTCAATGCTTGTACTATTGATTTCTTCTTTGCTTGGATGTACAGCAGCTCTTCAACAGGAAGGTCCATATATTATTAGTGCAAGATCAGCAATTAAACTGATGGATGCTAACAATGTTGTTGTTGTAGATGCTCAAAATTTAGACGCATTTAGCAAGCAACAAGTTGAAGGTGCTGTTAATATTAGCAGGAGCGATATCGTAATCAGTGAACCAGTGTCTAATATGCTACTTGGAAAAGAAGCTTTTGAACAATTAATGAAAGCAAACGGGATATCAAATGAATCCATTTTAGTAATATATGATAACAACGACAATATGGATGCTGCGAGACTTTGGTGGACTTTGAAAGCTTATGGTCATGAGAACATGAAAGTTGTAAGTGGAGGAATTGTAGCCCTAGAAAATGAAGGTGTAAATATTGGAAGTGGCAATGAGAATATTACCCAAACACCAACATACTCTGCTGAACCACTTGATGAAAGCTTAATAGCTACAACTAATGATGTTCTCAAACAAGTTAACAGACCAAGAGAAGATGTCAAAATAGTTGACACAAGATCCGTCGATGAATATGTTGCAGGAACTATTCCTGGTTCTATATTGGTTAATTATATTGGTAACAACAACGAAGATGGAACTTTTAAGTCTGTACAGAATATTAAATTGATGTATCGAGACCTTGATATTAGAGAAGAAGATACAGTAATACTGTTTTGCAAGTCTTCTATTAGAGGCGCGCAAACTTTACTAGCACTTTATAATGCTGGGTATACAAACGTTAAGCTTTATGATGGAGCGTGGCTAGAGTGGACACTTGACGAAAACAGACCAATTGATGCACCAGAAGGTGTAGCACCAGCTGATGCCGGTGGCTGATAGTAAGCTTTGTTCAACTGGTAGTTGAGCTTAAATATTGATTGTGTATTAAGTGCAAGATGCTTAGTTTACTAGCTAAGCATCTTGTATTAAAAAAAAGATATAACATTTTCTTATGCAACATCGTAATATCTTAGAACTATTTTAAGATATTACATGGTAAAATTAATGTGGAAGCAAGAAGTGTTAAAAAAATAACAACAATTTAGGGGGAAATACAATGAATTTTAAAAGAAGTATGCTATTAATGATTGTTTTAGTTATGGTATTTGCTTTAGTAGGTTGTGGTGATACTTACGTAGCTTCAAGTGCCGTAGCTGATGGGGCAGAAGGATATTTCGTTAATTATCCTGAAGACAAAAACTTAATTAATGAAAAAGCTTTCGTAGAAAAACTACAAGCTGGAGAAGAATTGTTTATTTTAGACATTAGAGCGACAAAAGATTACGAAGAAAGTCATCCAAGAGGCGCAGTACATGTGCCGTGGAAAGAAGTTGGAGTTAATTTAGACAAGCTTCCAGCAGATCAAACTATTTACATTCTTTGCTATTCAGGTCAAACGGCTGGTCAAACTGTTTCATTATTGAATGTTGCAGGATTTGATGCAAAGTCTGTAAGATTTGGGATGGTCAGAGGAGTATCAAAGCAAGATGGGTTTGAAGATATTATGGAATCAGGCTCTAATGATTTTCCGAGTGTGAAAAGCTTAAATATTGACGCTGATGTCGAAGAAGCTATTGTTGCTTATTTCCAAGGACTTAAAGATGGAGAAGGCATGTATGGCAGTAATATCATTTCAGCTGAAGCAGCTCAAGCATTTCTAAATGATGATAGTGTAGTGTTCCTATCAATTAGAAAAACTGAAGACTTTGAAAAAGCACATATTCCAGGTGCAAGCCATATGTCATTTGGTAAAGGCATGCAAGAAAACTTTGGAGACCTTCCAAAAGACAAAACTATAATAGTATATTGTTACTCAGGTCAAACTTCAGGTCAAACTGTTGCTATACTTAGACTCTTAGGTTACGATGCTATTTCTCTTCACAGTGGAATGGGAGTAGGACTAACTGGTGATAGAGGATGGGCTAACGAAGGTTACGCAACTGAAAGCAAGTAAGAAGAAAAGTAGGATATTTGAAGAGAAGAAAAGCTCCCTAACAGAGTTGTTAGGGAGCTTTTCTTCATGTTTAAAATCTTTAGAGAGAGAATTCTTTTGCATCGTCTAAAAGAGAGACGGTGCTTAAATATTCGCGGGAAATTATATATGACTATAGTAGATTAGTAAATAATGTAGTATAATCAGTAGAGTAGGCACAAATATTAGATAAGAGGTGTAGAGCATGAATTTAACAAACAGTAGAATGGCAAAGGGAGCGTTGTTTATAGCACTCGGTGTATTATTCCCACAACTGTTTCATCTAATCGGGTTTGGAGGTCCGGTATTTTTACCTATGCACATTCCAGTTCTATTAGCAGGTTTGCTAGTTTGCCCTATTGCAGGTCTGTACGTTGGTTTAATTACCCCGGTACTTAGTTATTTCTTAACAGGAATGCCGCCGTTGTCGCCACCGATTTTACCGATAATGTTTTTTGAATTAGCAACATATGGTTTAGTTGCAGGAATATTGTACCGTAAATTAAAACTAAATATATTTATTTCATTAGTTGGAGCAATGATATCAGGTAGAATTATATATGGTTTTGTTCTAATAATAATGTTAAATATATTTGCGTTACAACTGCCACCAGGACTGACATTAAAAGCAGCTATAATAACCGGGATGCCTGGAATGTTAACTCAACTAATTTTCATTCCAATTTTGGTAAAATCACTTGCAGGAGGTTTGCGCGGTGTTAAATATTGACATAGCTAAACAGGAATTGAAAGAAAAAAAATTTGCGTGTGTTGTTGTAAAAAATGGTGTAATTATTGCAACTTCTTATGAAAGAGGTATTAAGCCAATATTTTTAATGATGGATACTGATAGAGAAATTATTTATAATGCTTCTTTTGCCGACAGAGTTATAGGAAAAGCTGCTGCACTATTGTTAGTTCTAGGGAAAGTTAAGGAAGTTTATGCAGATGTAATAAGCGAAAGTGCTTTAAGTATATTATGTGATAACGATATACATGTAGAATATGCAAAAAAAACATCTTCTATACTTAATCGTGAAGGCACAGGGAGATGTATAATGGAGGTATTAGTACATGATACTAATGATCCCCAAAAAGCGCTTGACCTAATTAGTGAAAAACTAACTAAAATGAACAAGGAGCCTGATATAAAAAAGACATGATATATTAGTAGTAGAAGGGAGGTAAGTTTATGTCAAATCCTATGGAAATAGCCGGGACTAATGGTAGAATAAAAGTGTCATCTGAAGTTGTATTAACAATGATAGAGAAAGTTGTAAAAGAAATTGAAGGTGTAACACTAATTAAAAGTACTTTGTCTAAAGAGAAGGAGGATATTGCAAATAAAGAAAGTAATAAATCGAAAGATTCTAGCAACAAAGTGAAAGAAAAGATCCTTATTGTAAACATTTTTGTGTCGATAGCGTATGGTATTGTAATTCCTAAAGTTATTAGAATTGTCCAAGAGAAAATTAAAGAGGAAATAGAAATTATGACGGGAATCCAAGTGGCAAAAACTAATATTTTCGTTCAAACAATAAAGTCATAATTTGAATAATACGTAGTACTGTGAGAATGTATCATCAAAATATTTTTATGTATAAAAAACACAGGAAAAGTATTTTTCCTGTGTTTTACTACAATATTAGTATTTATTCTTGTCTTTATCTTCATAATGCATCATTTTATGCTTATATGCTTCAGCTTCGCACATTGCTGACATATACATATTCATACAATACATTTCCATATGACTTTCATTTCCTTTAGGGCACATTTGCATGCCAGGCATAGGCATTGGCATTGGCATTGGTCGCATCATTGGCATGCCTTGCATAGGCATATACATACCGTCATCCATACCAGGGCATCTCATATGCTGTTTTGTAGATTCCACAGAAAGACCTCCTCGTAAAATAGTGTGTTCTAATACTAAATGTACTTCTGCTTTAGTATATGATGTTTTTCTGCATATGATAGTTGTACAAAGAAAGTAATGAAAAGATGATGCGAGTTGAACTTAAGCTTTTTTTGTGTTTTGCTCAACAAAATTAACAATATCAGCTATAGTCTTAAAAGACTCTCCAACATCGTCAGAAACTTCGATGCCAAACTCATCTTCAATTGCCATAATTATTTCAACTGCATCTAAAGAATCAGCGTCTAAATCATCTGATAAAGTAGTAGACATTTTTATGTCATCAATGTTTTCTACATCTAGCTGTTCGCCAATCATTTCACAAATTTYTTGAAAGATCATATTTTTCCTCCTTAAGAAAAGAATAAAATTATGCTCTAAGGATAACATAAATCATAGAAATTGTGTACGTTTAAATGAAGTTTTTAGAGGGTATTTTAGAAACATAGTGAGATGAAGTAGATACAACATTGCCTCATAAGTAATTTGAGTGATGAAATTTTGCAAAAATAACCATAAAATAATTAACATAGAATTAACACACTCATAACAATTAAATGATAAACTAACTGTGCGCATGGTAGGTTGAAACATATATACAGAAGACATTTGAGGAGGAAATATAGTGGACATAGCTTTTGGTATTATTGGAGGATTGGGTTTATTCCTATACGGAATGAGCGTAATGAGTAAATCACTTCAAAAAGTAGCTGGCGACAAACTAAAGACGTTTATCGGAATGTYAACAAACAATCGGCTAATGGGTGTAGTAGTAGGAACGTTAGTAACTGCAATAGTTCAAAGCAGTAGTGCAACAACCGTTATGATTGTGGGTTTCGTAAATGCGGGAATAATGCAATTGAATCAGGCTGTAGGTGTGATTATGGGAGCGAATATAGGCACAACTGTTACTGCCTTAATTATATCCTTTAAAATCCATAAGTATGCACCAGTTATAGTTGGGATAGCTGTAGCTGTTTGGCTTTTTACAGAAAACCGTAGAACGAAGCAAATTGCAGAAGCCTGTATAGGGTTTGGTATATTATTTGTTGGTATGATGTTCATGGGAGATGCGCTAAGGCCTCTTAGAACTCATCAACCATTTATTGACCTTTTAGTAAGCTTTGGTGAGCATCAGATTTTAGGAATATTAGCAGGCTTTGCTATTACTGTTGCTGTACAGAGCAGTACAGCATCCACGGGAATTTTACTAGCTCTCGCTATTGAAGGCCTAGTACCAATTTCTTCAGGACTGCCTATATTGTTTGGTATTAATATAGGAACGACAATAACAGCTATGTTATCAAGTATAGGCGCAAATATTGCTGCAAAGCGCGCAGCGGCAGTACACTTTATGTTTAATATTGCAGGGGCACTACTATTTATTTTCATATTGCAATATCCGTTATATTGGATAATAAACATAATAAATCCTGGCAATGTAACAGGCCAAATCGCAACTGCTCATATAATATTTAACATTACAAATACGTTGATATTACTACCTTTTGCTGGAGTATTCGTCTACTTATCTAAAAAAATAGTTCCAGGAGAAGAAGAAGAAATTAAAGGGATAAAATATATTGACGATAGAATACTTGAAACGCCATCAATTGCATTAGTCACAACAATTAGAGAAGTGCTACATATGGGAAATGTTGCAAAGCAGACATTAGACACTGCATTTGAAGGGTTTTTTGATAATAATCAGAAAAAAATAGATGAATCTCTAAGATTAGAACAAAGTGTAAATGAGTTAGACCGCGAATTATCTACTTATCTTGTAAAATTATCTAACACGAGCTTATCAAAGCGCGACCGAGAAAGAGTGGATGGATTATTCCACACTATAAATGATTTAGAGAGAATAGGGGACCATGCTGAAAACATTGCTGAGTTAGCGCAGTACAAAATTGATAACAAGCTGAGTTTTTCTGAGACAGCAATTGACGAGTTAAATAACATGAAAGACATCGTTATAAGCGGATACTTAGATTCGTTGACAGCCATGAAAAATTTAGATGTAAATTTAGCAATGAAAGTAATTGAAACAGAAGGTAGAGTAGATAATATTGAAAGAACACTAAGAACTAATCATATTGCTCGCTTGAACAAGCAATTATGTAATACAAGTTCTGGAATTTTGTTTTTAGATTTCATTAGTAATTTGGAGAGAATTTCCGACCATGCATCGAATATTGCTGAGGCAGTTATAGAGGAAATGAAACGAGCTAGCTAGTAAAACGCGAGGTTTCAAGAAGAAAAAAAGAAAGAAGGTGGGTAAATGTCAAATATTGGAGTTTTTCTTGATATTGATGGAACGTTGTACAGGAATTCATTAATGGTAGAACATTTTAAAAAAATGCTAAAGTATGAAGTGATTAAACAGTATAGGTGGTACGATATAGCTGAAAAAGCTTTTAAAGAATGGGATAAACGTCAAGGAGAGTATGAAGATTACATGCTTGAAGTGGCATCAATTTACTTAGAATCAATGAAAGGCCTTAACAGAAACGAAATAGAGTTTATTACAAACCAAGTAATTAAACTTAAAGGTGACAGAGTGTATAGATTTACTCGTGACCGTATAGAGTGGCATAGAGAAAAGAATCATAAGATAATTTTCATTTCAGGTAGCCCGGATTACCTTGTGTCAAAGATGGCTTCGAAGTATGGAGCAACCGATTACAGAGGAACAAAGTATTATGTCGGAGATGATGGAAACTTCACCGGTGAAATTGCACAAATGTGGGACTCGGAAAATAAACATGAGGCAATTATGGATTTTGTTTCAGAATATAATCTTGACTTGTCAAGAAGTTACGCTTATGGAGATACAAATGGCGATTATTCAATGTTTAAACTAGTAGGCAATCCAATCGCGATTAATCCGACTAAAGAGCTTTTGACAAATATTAAAGCTGACAAAGGTTTGTCAGAAAGGACTCTAGTCGTGGTAGAAAGAAAAGATGTTATATACAAACTTTCTGCAGATGTGGAATTTATATAAAATGAACCTGTTTGCAAAAAAACCAACCTATTTTTTCTAGCAAACTTAAAAAGAATACCAGAAATCCTATAATCCACTTTAAAAATGGATTGTAGGATTTTTAGCATTGTTAAAGAAGCAAATCTAAAATAAGAATAAATTATAGCAATTATGACAAAAATAACAGCTATGATTGATTAATTTCAATAATTATTGAGCAAATGGAGGAAAAGTGATGAGAATTCCTGAGCATATAGGTATTATTCCTGACGGAAATAGAAGATGGGCAGAAAATATCAAATTATCAAAAGAAAAAGGATACGAGTATGGTTTAAAACCAGGGTTAGAGCTTTATAAATTGTGTAAGAAAGCTGGAGTGAAGGAGATAACCTACTATGGTTTTACAACAGATAATACAAAGCGTCCAAAGATTCAAACCCTTGCATTTACTAAAGCATGTATTGACTCAGTTAAAATGCTTTCAAAAGAAAATGCTTCTTTATTGGTTGTTGGAAACTCGGAGTCTACTAAATTTCCTAACGAATTAAAAGAATATACAACGAGGAGAAATTTTGGGGAAGGGGGTATAAAGGTAAACTTTCTTGTGAATTATGGGTGGCATTGGGATTTAGAAAATATGTTTGAAAAAAATGGTAATGAAGAGAAAAAAAGAGAAAAAACAAAAATTCTAAGCAGAATTTGCTCATCTGATATTAGCAGAATAGACCTAATAATCCGCTGGGGAGGTAGAAGAAGGCTAAGTGGATTTTTACCTATTCAATCAATTTACTCAGATTTTTATGTTGTAGACGAATTATGGCCAGATTTTAAAGCAGATCATTTCTATGAAGCGCTACGATGGTATGACAATCAGGATGTAACCTTAGGGGGCTGAACCTAAACGACTAAGAGGTGTGAATAGTTGCTGAAATTATTTTTTGTCCAAACTTTAAACTCTTAATCATTATATCACAATACTAATGAGAATCCGTAGTATGAAGTAAGGAGGAGTGAAAAATGAAATTAGCAAGTCGCTATTTAAGACTTTTAGATCCATATATGGAAGGACCCGATGTTATGCATGTTCAAGAGAGATTAAGTGAGCTTGGGTATTATGAAAGTGAAATAGATAGTATTTACGATGAGTCAGTATTTGAATCAGTTAAGAAATTTCAGGCAGATTTTGGTCTGTCACCTGACGGTATCGTAGGTCCAGATACATGGAATGCGATTGGTTTGAGCCAGGAAATTGATTTTCCTATACCTACGGAAGGATATTCAATTGAAATTGACTTGGATACGAAAACTTTGGAACTTAGAAAGTTTAACGAAATATTGAAATCTTATCCAATAGCAATTGGAAAGCCATCTACCCCTACGCCAGTCGGAGATTGGCAGATAATACAAAAAACAAAAAATCCTGGTGGACCATTTGGTTCTAGGTGGATGAGAATAAACGTACCATGGGGAGGGTATGGTATACATGGCACGAATGATACGCCGTCAATAGGGACTGCAGCAAGCCATGGCTGCATTAGGATGCATAATGAAGATGTTAATGAATTATATGACATAGTTCCTTTGGGTACTCCAGTGAAAATAACAGGTAAAATATTTACAGGGAGAGTATTAAGTGTGGGAGTTGATCCTGGAGCAGATGTATTTGAAGTACAAAAAACTTTAAGTGAACTGGGGTATTATGATGGCGAAATAGACGGAATATATGACGTGGAGGTAGCAGACGCTGTTAAAAAATTTCAAGCTGATTTTAATCTAATTGCAGATGGAATTGTAGGAGTGCAAACTTACAGTGCTCTACAATTAGCAAGAGTACAATATTTAGATGATAGAGAGCCGTAGAGAATTGGGAACTGAGAAAATGTAGAGTTGCTTAAGAAAAAATTTAAGAGGAGAAAATACTGTAGGGGCATCCGTTGTGGGTGCCCGTAAGTAAAAGAAAATTGTGTTTTCCTTCTTTTGTTTTTGTTATCAAACTTTTTTGGTTTATTAAAAACATTATTTGTAGTATACTAATGTAATAGTGAATTTAAGATTAGAGGAGGCAAATTGTGAGCAAAAAAATTAATGACATTACAGAACATTCAAATTTTATTCATAAAATAATAGACGAAGATTTAAAAAATGAAAAACATAGTGGAAGAGTACATACTAGATTTCCACCTGAGCCAAATGGATATTTACATATTGGACATGCGAAATCAATATGCCTTAATTTTGGCACGGCAAAAAAATATAATGGGTTGTGTAACCTGCGCTTTGATGATACAAATCCTGCTAGAGAAGAAATAGAGTACGTAGAAGCTATAAAGAGCGACATTAAATGGTTAGGATTTGACTGGGAAGATAGACTTTTTTTTGCTTCAGATTACTTTGAGCAATTATATGACTATGCGGTTCAACTTATAAAACTAGATAAGGCTTTTGTGTGCGATTTAAATGCTGATGAAATGAGGAAGTATAGAGGTACACTGACAGAGAAAGGGCAAAATAGCCCATTTCGAAATCGCTCTATTGAAGAAAACTTAGTTTTGTTTGAAGGAATGAAAAATGGCGAATTTAAAAAAGGTAAATGTGTTTTACGAGCAAAGATAGATATGAAATCACCAAATCTTAATTTGAGAGATCCTATAATTTACCGTATATTACATGCGGAGCATGATAGAACTGGAGACAAATGGTGTATATATCCTATGTATGATTACACGCATCCAATTTCTGATGCAATTGAGGGAATTACGCACTCGCTTTGTTCTTTAGAATTTGAAGACCATAGACCATTTTATGATTGGTTATTAGATACACTAAAGCTGAAAAACCATCCACAACAAATTGAATTTGCAAGATTAAACATCACTAATACAGTTATGAGCAAAAGAAAACTTCGTTCACTTGTAGAAGAAGGATTAGTAGATGGGTGGGACGACCCTCGTATGCCAACGATATCAGGATTAAGAAGGAGGGGGTATACTCCAAAGTCTATTCGGGAATTTTGCGATATTGTAGGTGTGGCAAAAAGCAATAGCGTTGTAGACATAGCTATGCTTGAACACTGTGTAAGAGAAGATTTAGATCAGAATGCTAAAAGAGGAATGGCAATACTAAAACCACTGCGTGTTGTTATTGAGAATTACCCAGAAGATAAAGAAGAGCTTCTAATTGCAGAAAATCATCCTAAAAATCCTGAAATGGGTACAAGGCAAATGCCTTTTTCAAAAGTAATATATATTGAACATGACGATTTTTTAGAAGACCCACCGAAGAAGTTTTTTAGACTAGCACCAGGGCGTGAGGTTAGGCTAAAACATGCTTATTTCATTAAATGCGTGAGTGTAATCAAAGATGAACAAACAGGTGATATCATTGAACTTCGTTGCACGTACGATCCTGAGACCAAAAGTGGAAGCGGATTTAATAAGAGAAAAGTAAAAGGAACACTTCATTGGGTGTCTGAAAAACACGCACTTAAGGCAGAAGTTCGACTATATGATAATATGATGATTGACGAGAGCGAAGGAAACACAGACGATTTCAAAAATAGAATAAATGAAAAGTCGATTGAGAAACTTCCTAACTGTTTAGTGGAACAGAGTTTTGCCAATGCAGAAAAAGGTGAGCACTTTCAGTTTTTAAGACATGGTTATTTTTGTGTTGATGTTAAAGATACAACAAAAGAAAAACTTGTTTTTAATAGAACGGTTTCACTACGTGATACGTGGGCTAAAATATCAAAAAAGAATAAATAGTGATAAGGAGTGACAAGGGACGTTTGACATCTCTTGTCATTTTGTACTTCTTGTTTGAATCACTGGTTTAGCATAGCTGATTATTAGTAGTGTAATAGGAATAATAACCTGGAAAGGTATTGAATAATACCCCCATATTTCTATCGCCCAATGCATCATTTCAGGTGCGCTTTCGTAGACCCATATTGATAGACCTACTAATATGATAGCTAAAGGCAACACGAAGGGGCGGTGGTCATTGCTCTCAGTTAACTGTGCAATCCCTAAACTAGCCGCAATAAAACATACGCATATTTTTGTTCCACCACTTATGAAAAAGATTACTCCAATGAGCGGATCTAGATTAATTGCTGAAATATGTTTGATAGACATATGCGGCGGAAACATTTTCCTGTCCAGACCGTAGCCTCCAAGAACGCCAATATCTTTGACTATTAATATAAGGAGTAGCAGGCCTGCTAGAAAAAAAGACAATGAGTAGGTTTTATTGAGTTTTTTCTGTTGGTTTAAAAAAGGAATAATCATCAGAAAAACAACAGTTTCTCCAAAAGGGAAAAAAAGAACAGAAAAAGAAGCCTTAAGTATAGGAGTGATTCCATCGCCCATAACGGGTTTGAAATTGGAAAAATCTACGTGCGGAATGAGTGCAAGCGTTATGACTATTTGAAACAGGAATATAAAAGGAACTATTAATTCTGCTGTGCGCGCCGTAACTTCCAAACCGCTCCTAACTGAGTAAGTTACAGTTATAACGTAACATACGATAACAAACCAGAGAGGGGTTTGATCTAAATTGATAGTAAGAGTATACTCGCCAAAATTTCTTAGAACAAGAGCGGCTAAATGGATAAAGTACCATATATATAAAAGTGAAACGAAACTTCCAAGCCCCCGTCCTAATAACAATCTATTTATTTGAACTAAATTTTTGCGAGGGTGGCGACTTGCAAGAAGCACATAAGCAGAGAACAGTAGTATTCCACCAAACCACGCGATAATGTAGGCAATCCACGCATCTTGTTTCGCATAACTTCCAGGTACAATAATCATGGTACTACCAAGCAAAAAACCCATAAGTAATACAGAAAATTGAATTGTAGATATTTGAACTTTAGCTTTCATAATTAATTACCTCTCAATTATTGGCGCAATAATTTTTTCAATGATAATAGCTGGCGACGGAACAGGCAAATCAAGAATAGTAATAAAGCCTATTACTATTCCAATAATCATTAGTAAAGCGTAAGTGAAAACAAGTTTTTTATTGTTGTTTTCTTTAATAATTCTATAATCTACTGCTATAATAATTAATGCTAATAAAATAAGTGAAATCAGTGCTATAATAATAATCACCCCTTATTGAGTTTGGGTCGGTTGTTGTATTTGACCACTTCTGCGTATTTTTGAATAAACCTCAATTTGTGTAGGAGAATTAGAAAAAATTTCATCCCATTCTGACTTGATTTCTTTCCATTTCTTTGGGTACTTTTTACTAACGATATCCCCAAACCCAAAGATGTCTAACTGATAAACTTTTTGAGAGACAACGAATATATCTTTAATTTTATTTTTTATGCTATTTGATTTTGCATTTTCTAAATAGGTTATCATGTCAGGAGTTGTAAAGTTGCTAGTGCTTTGTTGTTCACTGATATTTCCTTCTTCCCGAACTTTTACCGATAAAACAAACTCATTATCTACTAAATTCACATCTGTTTTTGTTTTGCTACGCAGAGTATCCAAAGAAATAAATTCTTCAGGATTATCAGGAGAAGAAACAAACAAAATTCCATCTTTGATATCGTCTATCACCCATAAATAACCTTGAATCGCATTAGAATCAGTAACGAAACAAATTAATTTTTCGTTTTGAAATAATGCAAAGCCGTTTATTCTAAGATCTTTAACATATTTTGGTTTATTAGTAACCTTACTTTCTATCGTAGGTAAGACCAAGTGCCTACCCTCGTTGTTTAATTCATTAATCATATCCAAAAAAGATACATTTCTCGTCATTCCAATATGAGATTTGTTTTTAATTGTTTTCATGATATGTACAGAAGGAAAAATTTCAAGAATACTGCTTGTTTCTAATATAGTTTTTGCTGTTATATTTTTTGCGACAACGACTGATGCTTGCACACGAAATTCGTGACTTCTTTCAGCATAATCTACAATATCGAAAATTCCTTTTTTGGCAAATGCGCACCCAAGTACCACAAGTTGAATGTGCCCAACACTTATTTCACGGCTAGATGTTGCTTGAATTTTCTCAAGAGCTTCTTGAAAGGTTCGCCCCGTGGCACTATAAGTGATAGTAGCATTTTTTTCATACCCTTTTTGTTGAAGGAGTCGCGGAACAACTATTTGAATAGTAAAATTCATTTTATCATCATCAGCTAAGTCAACACCAATTGCAAGAACGCTTGCAACATCATCGATTTCGATATTGTCCCAACATCCACACAAAGTGACAGCAAGTACTACTGAAAAAATTATTAATAAGCAGTTTTTCATTTGGCACCTCTAGAAACAAATTATTTTTTGTTTGAAATCATTAATCGTTTTTTCTTAGACTTATAGTTGTATCGTCAAATAGCAATTTCCAAAAAGGAAAGCGAAAATAAGTATCTTTTAGATCAGCTGGAACAATAGGCGATACCGGATATAAATAGTTTATGCCAAAAGATCTTAGGTTACACATGTGTATAAATACTAGCACGACACCAAGTGCTATGCCGAAAAAACCTACTACATTAGCAAGTAGTAATAACAAAACACGTAAAAACAGAATTCCTATATCTAATTGAGGAACTATAAAACCTGTTATAGCAGTGATTGAAATAACAATTACCATTAACGGAGTAGCTATTCCAGCTTCAACCGTTGCTTGACCTAAAACAACTGCACCTACAATACTTACAGCTTGTCCGATGGCTCTTGGCATGCGGAGTCCTGCTTCTTTTAAAAGCTCAAATATGCTAATCATCATTAGGGCTTCCATAAAAGAGGGCATGGGAATACCTTCTCTAACAGCGGCGATAGACATATACAGGTCAAATGGTATAATTTCATGATGAAAAGTTTTCACAGCTACGTAAAAAGCAGGCAAAGATGTTGTTAGTAGCAGTGCAAATAAGCGTATAATTCTTAATGTGGATGAGTAAAAGGGATTGACATAGTAGTCCTCAGCTGTTTGAATGCTTTCAACAAATAAATGAGGAACAGTTAGTACAAAAGGCGTACCATCGCATAGAATACCAACTCTACCTTCTAAGAGTTTTCCTACTAAAGCATCAGGTTTTTCTGTGTACCCTACTGTTGGTAGTGGAGTTAGCGGATGGTCATCAATAAACTGTTCAATATATCCTGACTCTAAGATTGCATCAATTTTAATTTTTTTTACTCTATCCTTAACTTCTTCTATTATTCTTTTATCAGCAATACCTTCAATGTAACAAATGACAACTGAAGTGTTCGAATATGTGCCTAAAACAATACCTTCTGTTTTAAACTTTGGAGTTTTTAATCGTCTTCTAATTAAAGTAAGGTTTGTTTGTATGTTTTCATTGAATCCTTCTCTTGACCCACGAACAACGGCTTCCGTAGCCGGTTCTGTTATGTTTCTTGTTTCCCAGCCTTTAGAATCGATGATGATTGATTTATTTGTATTTTCGATAAAGACAATAGCATGACCGTTTAGTAGATGTTCAATGGATGTATGCATCGAACTGCTCTGAAAACAGTAAAGAGAGTGAATTACATCATTTATCAAAAAATCTATGTTTAATTTTCTTGAAATATTGTTTGTAGTACAGTTTTTTCGGTGCTGCATTAATGGGGTTAACACACTAAACTCAAGAGAGTGTTTGTTAACCAAACCATCCATATAAACGAGTACCGAGTTACTATCAAAAGATTCAATTTTAAAAGATCTAATGATAAGGTCGCTGCTTTCACCTAAATTGTTTTTTAATTGATCGATGATTTTATCTATGGAAGAAGCTATTTTTTCATCACCTGTAATTAAAGCTGAACGGTTTAAAGATTTTTCTTCTGCTGAATATTTCAAATACTGAAAAAATTCACTTATTTTTCGGGGCATGCTTTTGATTCTCCTTGTATGTTTTCTTTTACTCTACCCAAGTAGTTGAAAAATATTAGTAAAATATTGTTCGGTTATGTGGTATAATGTACGTTAAAGATGTTGGAAATAATAGACAAGCATCGTAGAATTGGGGGTGGAAGCCAGTGCTTTCAACTGGAGAATTGGTTCTAAGATTAGTAATATCAGCAGGGTTAGGTGGAGCTATTGGTTTCGAGAGAGAAATAAATAATAGACCAGCCGGTTTAAGAACACATATTTTAGTATGTTTAGGATCTTGTTTAATCATGATTTTGTCAACAGAAGCTTTTGGGAATTCTGGTGATCCCGCAAGGCTCGCTGCACAAGTAGTTAGTGGTATTGGCTTTTTAGGAGCGGGTACGATTTTAAGAGATGGTATGAATATAAGAGGATTAACGACTGCTGCCACACTTTGGGTGTCTGCAGGGGTTGGCTTATCTACTGGCGTAGGGTATTATATTGCTGCAGTTACAACTACTGCTTTAGTTTTGTTTTTCTTGGTTTTTTTGCGTTTGATTGAGAGGAGAATGAAAAAACTAAAGCGTTTTTCTCATGTGAAAATATTTGCAATTGAAAGAGCAGGACTTATCGGTGAAATAGGTACTTTATTTGGGAAATATAGCATTGTCATTAAAAATATGTCAATAGAAAGTGATTCGGCAGACGAAGATGAAATTGCAAATGTGCAAATAAGTTTTCAAATTAAGATTCCTGGAAAGATAAACTTAATACCACTATATACTGTTTTAAGCAAAGTAGTAGGAATAAATTATGTTGTTTGGGATGAGGTTGTTGTAATACGTGATAATAAAATTAGTATATAGTTGGGTAGTTGGAAAACTATACAGGAAAAAAACAGCAAACCGGAAAATAGCAGGTCTTAATTTGTCATCTTAAGAGAAACGCAGTGAAGTCGAATGCTTTAATAATTAAAGATGAGTAAGTAGTGACTACATAGGTGTGAAGAAGGGGGGGGACATTTTGGTCACGAATAAGATTTTAATTATTCAATCAACAGTTAATAAATCGTACTTCAAAAGAGACCTACTTAGAAAACATGGCTACCAAGTAATGAGAAGAAGAATTGAGCGTGAATTAATATCAACAATAGCAGAATTAAAGCCTCATTTGATATTGCTAGATATTTTTGGTGGAGATGATAAGGCTCTACAAATGCTCGCGAAAATAAGAAGTGATCAGAGAATAAATAAGAGTTTAGTAATCGCATGTATAAACAAAGACGATATATGTAGTAAAGAAAAATTTATTGCTCTTGGAGTTAATGATTACGTAGAAGTAGGATTTTATGATAGTGAGTTAATGTTAAAGATAAAAAATCAACTTGAAATATTTAATATGAGATATAATATTGATCTGTCAAGGAAAGCTTTAGAGGAAAGTCTGCACACTATCAAAGATCAAAAAAAAGAATTAGAAAACAATCTTGCTTTAGCAGCTAAAATTCAAGAATCTTTAATACCAAAAACACTAGGCAATATTCCGAATTGTTCTTTTTCGTGGTATTTTCAACCATCCGGAAGAGTAGGTGGTGACATGTTTGACGTGTTTATGCTCAATGATGATCATATGGGTCTATACATGATAGATGTTATGGGGCATGGTGTAGTTTCTTCGATGTTGGCAGTTGCATTATCAGAATTTTTCATTTTAGATGTTGATAGAGATTCGCCTTTGAAAAAAAAGACAAATAGTGAGCCATACTATAAAATAACTTCTCCGGTGAAAGTAATAGAGTACTTAAATAGAAGATTTACATTTGATAAGTACAATTTGTATTTCACAATTTTTTATATGGTATTAAACACGAATACAGGAATACTAAGATATGTGCGTGCAGGTCATCCGCCTCCGATTTTAGTGAAAAATGATGAAAACATTATAGAATTAAGCGGGTATGGAACCCCAATTGGTTTTGAATTAAATGTGGAGTATGAAGAAATAGAGGTGCAGTTGAAGCCAAAAGAAACAGTAATTGTGTACACTGATGGTTTGACTGAGATAGAAGATGAAGATGGAAATAAACTAGATTACGATGGAGTAAAGAATTATGTGAAGAAAGAACTGCAATTTTCTAAGCATCACTTGACGTCGGGTCTAAAAAAAATGGCAAGAGATCAATATATACTTAAGGACGATATATCAATACTTGAGTTTAAATGGGAAAAACAGTTAGGAGGGAGCTTAATTGCTAGAGAAAAAATTAGTAATAGGTAATGAAATAGGGCTTCAAGCTAGAACAGCCAGTATGCTGGTAAGAGAAGCAACTAAGTATAAAGCTGAGAGTATTATAGTGAAAGATGGTGACGAATACAACTGTAAGAGTATCATGAACATTCTAACCATGAGTGCAAAAAAAGGGGAAGAAGTTTTGCTTAAAGTTGAAGGACCAGATGAAAAAAGCGCAATGGAAAACTTAACAATGTTGATAACACAAAAAACTGAAGACTAGCATTTCATTCGAGGAGGAAGTAACTTGAAAAAAAAATTAGAAGAATTATCAAGAAATTCGTTATTATTCTTTTTACCACCATGGACTCATACGAGTGAAATATTGCTTGATTTGCTCGAATCGAAAAAATCAATTAAGTTTGTTTCACTTGTTGCTGTCGATTTAGGTGGAAACAGCACTGATGAAAAAATTCCTATTTCTTTGCTTATTAAAGATGTAGACGTTTTTTTAAGTTCGGGAGTACAAACAGATGGCTCTAGCGTTGTATTGCCAATAATAGCTACTTTGAATGATGCGAAAGTAGACATTATCCCAGACATAAATGTAACATGGTATGTAGATTACAACTATGAAAATATTGATAAGGAAACAGGATTACCAGTAGGAACATTAAGAATACCTTCATTCTTGAAATATAAAGCAGAGTTTGTAGGATCAAGAGCCGTACTGAACAGGACAGAAAAATATTTTTCAAGTGAAATAGTATCATTATTTGAAAAAAACATACATTTAAAGAAAGAATTTGGAATAGGAGATGCTGAAAAAATCGATAAAGTTCTAATGACTACAGCAACAGAATTAGAATTTTGGGTTAAAACTCCCGAAGACATGGCAGACGAAGAAAAACTCACCACTTCGCAGATGTTAAAAGAACAGTATTGGAAAAAAACAAAAGGTTTTGTAAGAACAGCATTAGAAGAAGTAATGATATTATTAGAAAAATATGGTTTTGAGCCAGAAATGGGACATAAAGAAGTAGGCGGAGTAACTGCTAAGATAGGAATAGGTGGGAAACAAAATCATGTTATGGAGCAACTTGAAATTGATTGGAAATACAAAACAGCGTTATTAAGCGCGGATAATGATTTGTTTATTAGAGAATTTATTGAGGAGATTTTTGAAAAACATGGTCTAGAAGTTACTTTTAGGGCTAAACCGATAGAAGGTGTGGCAGGGAGCGGCAAACATACACATATGGGTATGGCAGTGCGCCTCGATAATGGTAGAATAATTAATATTATTACAGCAAAAGATGTACGAAAAGATTTTATGAGTACAATTGGATGGGGTTCTTTAATGGGACTTTTGAAAAATTACGAAGTAATTAATCCATTTGTCAGTGCTACTAATGATGCTTTTAATCGTTTAAAGCCAGGTTTCGAGGCGCCTGTTTGTATTGTAGCTTCAGTAGGTCATGATGTTAAGATTCCTTCGAGAAATAGAACAGTTTTAGTTGGATTTGTAAGAGATATTGAGAGCCCTTTAGCCACAAGATTTGAGTTAAGATCGCCAAATCCTGAATCAAACACTTATTTATATGTAGCAGCATCATATTTAGCCATGTTAGAAGGTATTAGATACGCTGTAAATAATAAATTGTCTAGTGAAGAATTGGAAAAAGAATTTTCAAAGCCTTCTGGTGAAAAGACTGATTATCTTGAAAAATCACGAATGTACCGCAGCGAAGAAGATGTATTTGACGATTATTCTAGTGAAGAGAGAAATATTTTGTTTGCTAACCCACCAGTAACAGTTTGGGGTAATTTAAAAGAGTTTAAAAATAATCCAGTCAAAGAAAAAATTCTTTTGAGTGGTGGTGTTTTTAGTGAAAAAATTATTAAATCCTATAAAAAAGCCATGCTTGAACAATGGATTACTGAATTAACAGGTAGAATAATTCCAAATAATATTGATGTAGTAAGAAGATGCATGAAGATTCAACAAAGTAGCGGAGAAACTGATATAGATATAAGTAATTGGGAGAAAGTAAATTTGCTTAGGAATTATTTAATGAAAGATACATTTGAAGTGAAGTCATTGTTTACTAATTTAAAAGAAGCTTTGAAAGAAGAAGATTATGACCTCGCTGCATCCTTGCAAATAGAAATGTCTGATATGATAACAGAAATAAAAACAGCATATATTTGTTATAGAAGAAATCTATTTGAAATAGTTAATGGGATTTGATTTCCTTTAAGAAATATTAAGTTTTAAGATTTTGTTGTTGTTTTAGAATTAAAATATAGGGTATAATTAAGATGTTGAAACAAAAATAGGAAGGGGAGATAAAATGTACTGGAGAGAATTGAGAAATAAACTAGAAGTATTAGCAGAACTTGCTGATTCAGAAAGATTGCGCAACATTAAAAGAGAGGAAAGAAGAAAAGGATGTGCAAAGGGATTAGTTATAGGTGCTGTTATTGGAGGAGTAATTGGTATTTTATTTGCACCAGAAAAAGGTGAAACTACTAGGCGCAAAACGAAAGAAGAGATAAAAAGAGCAAGTGACATTATAAGCATTCATTGTAGTGAAGGAAGAGAAAAAGTTTCTGACTTATATGAAGAGAGTAAAGAAATTCTTGTTGAAAAAGCAGAGGTAATTAAAAATAAAATGAAGAATACAAGCAGTGAAGGAATCTTAGTAGTTGAAGACGAGGAACTTGTGATAAGTGATAAAGAATAGTAAGAAAGGCGGAAGAGTATGCATATTCCAGTTGAAGTATTGTGGGGAATTTTGGTGGTTATTGGAGCTGTAGTACTGGTGCTGCTTGCAAAACTGTTGTTTAAATTACATAGTGTTGTTAGTAGAATAGAAGGATTACTAATAAACAATGAAAAAAACATTGATGACTCAGTTGAGCAGGTTCCAAAGATACTGAAAAATATCGAAGAAATAACTAACACAGCTAACGAAGAATTAAAAAATGTTCAAGAAAAAATTCACGAGGTTGAATCAAAATTGACTGATGTAGCGGCTACAGCTCAAAATGTAGCAGATAATTTTGTGATACCTGCTAGAGAGATATTAGGGTTAGTGAGTATTGCAAGAAAGTTTTTCAAAAAAAAGAAAAAGAAATTATGGTGACGAGATTTGTCATGAATAAAGTGTTTATACACCTTTGGTTAACGTTATTAAAAAATAAAATAAAAATATTTAAAAAAAGTGTTGACAATGACATCAAGACGTGATAAATTATACAATGAAAAAGAAATTGTTTTAGGAGGAAATTAAATGAAAACTGGTACTGTGAAATGGTTCAACTCGGAAAAAGGATTTGGGTTTATCTCTGTAGAAGGCGAAGATGATGTATTTGTACATTTCTCTGCAATTCAAACTGATGGTTACAAATCTTTAGAAGAAGGACAAAAAGTAGAGTTCGAAGTTGTTGAAGGCCCTAGAGGTTCTCAAGCAGCTAATGTTTCAAGAATATAATCGTTAGTTTGATAAACTAAATTATTAATGTAATACGATTATAGATTAATCACCCTGTAATACGGGGTGATTTTTTATTGAGTTTGTGTAATAATATATATAAGCATATAATTTAATAGATGTACTAAATAGTTTTCTTTAAGAACAAAATAAAAAAATATAAAAGAATGAAGGAGAATGAAATGAAAGATTTTAAAGAATTTAGCGAATTACCTATAAAGGAGAATATCCTAAGAGTAATTAAGGAATTAGGTTATGAATCGCCAACACCAATACAAGCGCAGGCGATGCCACGGATTTATCTTGGGGAAGATGTTATTGGACAAGCACAAACGGGGACAGGAAAAACTGCTGCCTTCTCAATTCCATTAATTGAGATGGTAGAAACAAATGAAAACAATGTGCAGATTTTAGTTTTAACACCGACCAGAGAATTAGCAGTACAGGTAGCTGACGAGATACGAAAATTTTGCAAATATATGCCAGGAGTAAAATCTCTAGCAATATATGGTGGTCAACCGATTGATAGGCAAATTAAGGCACTAAAACAGGGTGTGAAAATTGTAGTAGGTACTCCAGGTAGAATTATTGATCATGTTAGAAGAAGAACTTTAAAATTAGGAGCAGTGAAGGCCTTAGTTTTAGATGAAGCAGATCAAATGCTGGATATGGGATTCTTAGAGGATATTGAAACAATTCTTAATGAAACACCAAATACTAGACAAACTTTAATGTTTTCTGCGACGATTCCAAGAGAGATTGAAATAATTGCTAAAAAATACATGAAACAACCACAAAAAGTTAAAGTTGTTCATAAAGAGTTAACAGTTCCACAAATTGAGCAGTATTTCTTTGAGGTAAAACCACATAGAAAGATTGAATCACTATGTAGGATATTAGACATGGAGAAAGCAGAATTAGGAATGATATTTTCAAACACCAAGCGTAATGTTGATGAGTTAGTTGAAAAATTGCAAAGTAGAGGCTACTCCGTTGAAGGTATACATGGTGATATGAAACAGAGTCAAAGAGACAGAGTTATGAAAAAGTTTAGAGATAGAACAATCGATTTATTGATAGCCACGGATGTTGCTGCAAGAGGAATTGATGTTGAGAATGTTTCTCTTGTTGTTAATTATGATGTCCCTGAGAATTTTGAGTACTATGTTCATAGAATTGGAAGAACGGGACGAGCAGGCAACGCGGGATTAGCATATACCTTAGTGGCATCAAGGCAAATAAGAACGCTAAAAGCACTTGAAAAGTATATTAAATGTAAAATTTCAAGAAAAGAAATTCCATCAATAAATGCTATTGTTGAGAAGCAAAGAGATCATATTTCTAAAGAAATTTTTTCAGTTGTAGAAAAAGGTGGACTTACAGAGCATATAAACATGATTGAAAGAATGTCAGAAGAGTATAATTCTATTGAAGTAGGTGCTGCAATCTTAAAAATGTATATAGAAAAAAATACATCAATTTCAGCACAAACAGACGAAGATTTGTCAGTGAAAACAGAAGACGTTGACTATGATATGGTTAGAATATTTATTAGTGTTGGTAAAAATCATGGAATACAAGCTAGGCACATTGTGGGTGCAATTACTGCTGAAGCTAATATTAGAGGGAAATCAGTAGGCTCAATTGAGCTTTATGACAAATTTACTTTTGTAGAAGTATCTAGAAAGCATTCAAGCAAAGTCATTAAAGCATTGAATGGAACTAGGCTTAAAGGCAGAAGAGTAAGTGCAGAAATTGCTAATAAGAAAGCTGGAAGCCATAAAAAGTTAAAAACAAGATAAAACTTAATTGATGAAAACATAACTTGAACTGCTTGATGTAGGAAAATAACTTGTTAACTTTAATGCTTGTATACTTTTAAAAGGGGAGTTTTTTATGGTTAGAGCTATTTTAAAGTTTATTGCTTTTGTAATTGCATGTGTTATTATTGCAATCGCAGCAGGAACTGTAAGTTTTATGCATTTTTCGGATAGCGATAGTATTTCCTTTAGAGATTTAGCAAAACTAGAAAAAATTGAAGAAACTATCAAGGATGTAAGTGAAGAACAAGAAACTATAGACCAACCAGATGTAAGGACAAATATTTTAATTTCGAGTATTGAAAAAGGCACAACTGATGTAATTTTAGTAGCTTCAATTGAATATAGTAAAAGAGAGATTGATATTATTTTTATTCCCAGAGACACGTTTTTTAAATTTCAGGGCGGAGTAGCTAGGAATGTTGATAAACTAAAAGATGTTTATGGAACTCTGGGAATTGAAGGTCTTATTGAATCGGTAGAAGGCGTATTACAAGGCATGGTGATTGACCACTATATTACTATTGATTATAAAGGATTTATAGACATAATTGACTCAATTGGTGGTGTCGCAGTAGAAATTGACAAAAGAATGTTTTATACAGACTCACAAGAGAGCCCACCGCTGATTATTGATTTTGCACCAGGGAATCACACTTTAAACGGTAAAGATAGTTTGAAATATATAAGATATATTAGCGGTAGCGTTGTAGATGCAGCTTCTCGTGGAGATGATTTAGGTAGAATTTCTGCTATTAAAAATTTCGCAGAAGAAGCAATAAAAAAGTCTTTTACACATAGACTACCAGTAGTTGTTAAAACCGCGCTTAAACATGTAAATTCAGACTTAGGTGATGTAAATATAGCAGCTTTGATAGCAGTTGCTACTAGAGTGGAACATAAGGATATTCGAATCCATACTTTGCCGGGACGTTTTACAGAAAATAATTTTTTTGTTCATGAGCGAGAAAAAACTAAACTTTTGCTAAAAGAGCTTTTGTAGACTATTGCAACTTTTTCCTGATTTAGCTTTTGTTTCGATATTTTTGCAAAAACAGTTTATGTAAAAATCAATTCACACTTCCTCTTAATAGACATATTATAAAAATAGATACGAATCTAATCTATTATTAAGGGAGTGTTAACATGGCAGAAATAGCTGTAAACAATATCTTATCATCATTGTTCGGTGGTGGCAGTACGAATACCATAATAATTTGTGTTGTACTATATTTATTACTTAGTGGCGGTGGTAGCGGTTGTCTAGGAGGACTCTTTGATGATAATTTAATACTAATTTGCATTGTTCTCTTCATATTATTTGGCGGTTCTAAATGTTTTTCTTTTTAAAGAAAAGTGAAAATGAATAATTCCTAACTAGATCGGTTTCTTGAATAATTCCAATGGTGTTAAATATTACATCGTTTAAAAGCTTGTTTTCTACTAATAATACTATTGTAGCAACAAGCTACTAAAATAATTTTTCCATTGGAAGGAGGCTGACATTGATGAACAGAACGCCTAATACGACAGAGGGTTCAGGTGGAGCAGGTAGGAACAATATCGTAGTTCCAGAAGCACGTAAAGCATTAAATCAAATGAAATTAGAAATAGCTAATGAGCTTGGACTGTCCAACTATGATCAAATGGATAAAGGAAATTTAACAGCGAGACAGAACGGGTATGTTGGTGGAACAATTACAAAAAGATTAGTTGAGCAAGCGCAAAGAAATATGAGTGGAAGATAGTTTTAAGCATAAAAAACGGAGCATGCGATTAAATGCTTCGTTTTTTACATGCATTTATTATATAATTTTAGTTTGATTTGCAGGTATGAGTGAGTAAATCAAATAAATTGTTGCATCGCTCCTTGAATTAGAGTACACTAGAATTGAGAAAATTAACAAAAGTTATATGGCGACTAGTTTTTTCTATGAGATTTATTTTGAGGTGAACTGAATGAAAATTGTGAATAGATTGATTAAAAAAATAGACTATACATTACTAATTGCAGTATTGATTGTCTGCGTTTTTGGGGTTATTACGATTTCAAGTGCAACAAGTAGTTTAAGTGCTGGTAATGAAAGATTTATTAGAACTCAAACCGTTTCAATTTTTATGGGACTAGCTGCCATTTCAATAATACTATTATTTGATTATAAGACATTTGCCAGGTTTCATATTCCCATATATATTTTAAGCAATGCAATGTTAATAGCTGTACTTTTGTTTGGAACAGGAAGAGATCAGTGGGGAGCTAATAGATGGATTAGTATCGCTGGTTTTGGATTTCAACCGTCGGAATTTGCAAAAATAGGGGTAGCAATCTCTATAGCAAAAATCGTAGCCGATAATAAAGAGAACATACATAAAATATCAACACTGCTTAAAGTAATTTTTTATGTGAGCTTGCCTATAGGACTTGTTGTAGTACAACCTGACTTAGGGACGTCTCTAACATTTGTTTTTTTCACTTTTGGAATACTATTTGCAGCTGGTCTTAGGTATAAACATATCTTTATTGCGGGCGTTACAGGACTATTAAGCATGCCGATGGTGTGGACATTTTTGGAGCATTATCAAAAAACTAGGATAAGAGTTTTTCTAAATCCTGAATCAGATCCCATGGGTGCAGGATACCAAATATTACAGTCTAAACTCGCCATTGGATCAGGTATGTTAACAGGAAAAGGATTATATGAAGGAATTCAAACTCAATTTGGTTTTCTACCTGAAAGACAGACAGATTTTATTTTTTCAGTAATTGCAGAGGAGTTAGGATTTATTGGTGTTGTCTTCTTGATTACGATGTTCATATTTATTCTTTTGAAATGTATAAAGATAGCTAGAGAGGCAAAAGATGATTTTGGAGCTTACTTAGTTATTGGGTTAACTTTCATGCTAGCTTTTCATATTTTTGGTAATATTGCCATGACAATTGGGTTAATGCCAGTTACAGGTAAACCACTGCCTTTTGTGAGTTACGGTGGTACTTTTATGCTCTCTAATATGATTGCTATTGGTCTTATATTGAATGTAAACATGAGGAAAGATTTAATTAATTTTTAAGAACTCAGTTGATATAGGGGGTGACAAGGGGACGTTTCGTTTGACACCTTTTACAATTAAAGCGCCAAAAAGGTGTCAAACGAAACGTCCCCTTGTCACCCCTAGTGAAGAAACTACCATTGTAATAATGAAGTTTTTTCACAATAAAAAAAGAGGTGAAAAAATGTACTTAGACATTAAAGAGTTTTTGGACAATAAAGAGTATGTGATGTTAAAAAAAGAGATTGAAAAAGAAAAAGCAGTTGATATTGCAGATGTTTTTGATGATTTGGATAAAAAAAACAGTATTATACTATTTCGCCTGCTATCAAAAGATAAAGCTGCAGATGTTTTTTCAAATCTGACAGCTCAGCAGAGAATAGATATAGTAGGAGCAATACAAGAAACCAAATTAAACGAAATCTTAGATGACTTATTTTTTGACGATATGATTGATATTTTAGAAGAAATGCCAGCTAATATTGTGAAAAAAATACTGGCAGAATCATCTGAGGAAGAGAGAAAACTTATCAATCAATTTCTAAGCTATTCTGAAGATTCAGCGGGAAGCTTGATGACGATAGAGTATGTTGATTTAAAAAAAGAAATGACTGTGAAAGAAGCACTGAGCCATATTAAGAATATAGGGATAGACAAGGAAACGATCTATACCTGCTACGTGCTCGACAGAAAGCGTAAACTAGAAGGATTAGTATCACTTAGAAAACTTGTGCTTTCAGATGCTGAGTTGTTTATTTCTGATATTATGAATGAAGATTTTGTATTTACAAATACACTTAACGATCAAGAAGAGGTTGCATCTCTCTTTAAAAGATACGATTTAATTTCACTGCCAGTAGTTGATAATGAGAACAGGTTGGTTGGAATTATTACAATTGATGATATCGTAGATGTAATTGAACAAGAAAATACTGAGGATTTTCAAAAAATGGCAGCTATGGAGCCGCACGAAAAAGAGTATTTGCAAACCGGAATTTTTTCTCTAGCAAGAAAAAGAATAGTATGGCTATTGTTTTTAATGGTATCTGCGACGTTTACAGGAATTGTTATTAGAAAATACGACGAGGTTTTGCAATCAGTAGTTGTACTAGCTGTGTTTATCCCTATGCTAATGGATACTGCAGGAAATGCAGGTTCACAATCTTCAACTTTAATAATAAGAGGAATTGCATTAGGCGAAATTAGTTTGAATGATTATGTTAAAGTTTTTTGGAAAGAATTCAGAGTGAGTATTGTAGTAGGGTCAATGTTGGCACTGTTAAACTTTTTTAGAGTTCTAATTATAGAAAGAGTAGAGATGGATATAGCTATTGTTGTATCGCTTACGCTAGCTATTACAGTGATATTTGCTAAACTTGTGGGGAGCATGTTGCCAGTTATAGCAAAAAAACTAAAACTAGACCCAGCGATTATGGCAGGTCCACTTATTACTACAATTGTTGATGCTATTGCACTTATTGTCTACTTTAACCTAGCAAATATATTCTTGAATTTGTAGTAACAAACATTCCAAAAACAACCGAAAGGTTGTTTTTTAGTTTTTTGGATAATTCCTCTTATTTAAGATAAAAATAAAGTAAATCGAAAGAAGTAGGAGGGAATAATTTGAGAAAAATCCGACCGTTTGCTGTAATACTTGTTTTAGCTGTAGTTTTGTTATGTTGGATATATACAGATACAACATTTGCACAAAATCTACATTGGGGTTCTAGGGGAGAAGATGTAAGAACAGCGCAATCTAAATTAGTAAGATGGGGATATATGGATGGTGAGGTTGATGGTATCTTTGGACCGCAAACTTATCGGGGTGTTAGAAATCTTCAACGAAACAATGGTTTGATAGTTGATGGAATTATAGGACCACAAACAAGAAGAGCATTAGGTATGCCAGTAAGATCAGCAACGACAGTATCAACAAGTCGTGGAGTTTCAAGAAGTGACGATGTTAATTTGTTAGCAAGGATAATATTTTCAGAATCAAAAGGAGAACCGTATGTTGGGCAAGTAGCGGTAGGGGCAGTTGTACTTAATAGAGTCAGACATCCATCTTTTCCAAATACAATTGCAGGTGTAGTTTATCAACCTTGTGCATTTGAACCAGTAAAAAGAGGTACGATCAATTTAGCACCAAACGATTCAGCTTTTCGTGCTGCTAGAGATGCGCTAAATGGATGGGATCCAACAGGAGGAGCGATTTATTTTTGGAATCCTGCGACAGCAACCAGTAAGTGGATATGGACTAGAAAGATTACTCTAACAATTGGTAGACATGTTTTTGCACATGATTAAGGAGGAAAATCAAAATGAAAAAAAATATTGCTATTTTTGTATTAACAATCATTATATTAATTGCGGTAGGTTGGGGATATTATCAGTATAATGAAAAAAATGACTATCATACATACTTGGATATTCAATTCCAAAGGCAATTCTATGACTTAATTGGGCATGTTGAAAATCTGCAGGTAAACTTAGCAAAAGCAATGGTTTCAGGAAGCAATCAAGACATGATAAAATTTTTGAATTCGGCTGTAAAGCAGGCATACTTAGCACAAGAAAAACTAACTCAATTACCTTTTAACCATGCACGTATTAGGAATACAGAACGATTTCTTAGTCAGATAGGTGATTATAGTACTGCGATGATAAATAGAAGCATAAGAGGGTATACACTTGATGAAAAAGATTCAAAAACCATGTTAGAATTGCACGAATTTGCAAATTTTTTATCAAAGCAATTAATAGAATTGCAACAACAAATTGTTAAAGATGGAGTGAATTTTGGAGACCTTAGAAGAGAAGGAAATAATAGGTTAGAACTAGTAGACAAGCATATGAAAGATATGAATCTTATAAACATAGAAGAAAGGATGCAAGAATATCCAGAGTTAATTTATGATGGTCCTTTTTCAGCACATTTGAAAGATATAAAACCAAGAATCAAAGGAAGAAAAATTGATGAAAATGAAGCAATGCGAATTTCTATGTCTATTTTGAAAGATCAAGAAATACGCAGTATAAAAGTACTTAGTGAAATTCATAATACAGCTATTGAGGGATTCTATTTAGTTGGAGATCTTTATGCAGAAGACGCTGAACATGAAGTTTCATTTGCGGTAAGTAAGGTTGGCGGCAAAATGATTTGGTATTTAAATAATAGAGAAATTGGCGAAAGCAAATTAGATAAAAACGAAGCAACCAGAGCGGCGAGCGAGTTTCTTGAAAAAAAAGAACTTAGGAATATGACACCAACATATATGATGGCATATGAAGGACAGGCGGTTATTAACTTCGCTTATGAACAAGATGGAGTAATTATTTACCCAGATCTCATAAAGGTGAAAATTGCTCTTGATAATGGTGAGGTAATAGGGTTTGAAGCAGAAGGCTTTTTAATAAATCATCACAAGAGGAATATTCCAAAGCCAAAACTTTCAGAAGAAGAAGCGAGAGAAAGGTTGTCAGAGACTGCAAAAGTAGAACGTGGAAGGCTAGCAATAATTCCTACTGCAGGAAATGAAGAAGTATTGTGTTACGAATTTAAAGTTAAGTTTGGCAAAGACAATTATTTGGTATACATTAATGCAAATACAGGACAACAAGAAAAAATACTACTTATGGTTCAACAAGAGGATGGTACTTTAGTCATGTAGTAAAAAATACGATATTTGATAATGCTATGATAAATTAAGTTTAATATTATAATTTATCATAGCATTATCATTTTGAATGTAGTAGTTTATATTGCTATATGGTACGTATTCTAACATTTAGAATAATGATGTATAGAGGGGGGGCTTTAAAATGAGATTTTTAGATAGATTTACTACTACAGCATCAAATTCTGCTAAAACGCTCAGCGAAAGAACTTCTGACTTTATTGAAGTGGGCAAATTGAATATGAAAAGAAGGAGAATTGAAGATGAAATAATAGAAAAATACGAAGAAATTGGGCAATATGTATATGGAAGATTGAAAAAATCTAATAATGTTTCGAGAGAAGAATTGTATCAACAATTAAAGCACATTGAACGAATAGAAGAAAAAATAAAGTCATTAGAGAAAAACCTAGTAGAAGCAAAGAAAATAAAGTATTGTAGGGCATGTGATATAGAATTAGACGACGAAACAAGGTATTGTCCTATTTGTGGCAAGTTAATTTAAATAAAACTCCAAGGTGAAATTTAGAAAGCATTTTCATTAATCCTTGCTTTTTTAGGAGATTTATATAAAGTGCTAACATTGTATTGAAAAGATAGTTGATTTTTGATATATTTGTGTAAAGACAAATATTGAGGTGAAATAAGTGAAGAAAATATTATTCGATTATTCAAGAGCTACTGAATTTATTGACAAACAAGAACTAAAGAACTTGAAACCGATTGTTGCAGTCGCACATGATTTATTACATGAAAAAAAAGGAGCAGGAAGCGAATTCCTGGGGTGGGTAGACTTGCCTAAGAATTATGAGGAAAATATTTTGATTGATATCCAAGAAACAGCAAAATTAGTACAAGAGAACTCTGATGTGTTGAWTGTTGTTGGAATTGGAGGCTCGTATTTAGGAACACGAGCGGCAATTGAAATGTTGAACCATCATTTCTACAACTTATTGCCGAAAGCTAAACGCAAAACTCCAGAAATATATTTTGCTGGACAGAATATTAGTGGCAAATATCTTAAAGACTTATTGGAGATCATCGAAGAAAAAGATGTATCAATAAACGTAATATCTAAATCAGGAACTACWACAGAGCCTGCAATTGCATTTAGAATATTAAAAGACAGCCTTGAAAGAAAATACGGCAAAGAAGATGCTAAAAAAAGAATTATTGCTACAACTGACAAGGAAAAAGGAGCACTTAGGCAATTAGCAACAGAAGAAGGGTATAAAACTTTTGTTATACCAGATGATATAGGCGGTAGATATTCTGTACTGACAGCAGTAGGATTATTGCCTATTGCAGTATCGGGAATTGATATCAGAGAAATAATARAAGGGGCATCTAGCGCCTATGACGACTTAGGAGTAAATGATTTAGAAAGTAACGGCTGCTATCAATATGCAGCAGCGAGAAATATACTTAGCAGAAAAGGGAAAGCTATTGAAATACTTGCGTCATATGAGCCGTCGCTTCAATATTTTGGAGAATGGTGGAAGCAACTATTTGGAGAGAGCGATGGGAAAAACTTAGGTGGCATATTCCCAACTACTGCTAATTTTTCGACTGATCTTCATTCTATGGGTCAATATATTCAACAAGGACTGAGAATAATATTTGAAACGGTTATTCATGTTGAAAAAGTGGATGAGTCAATGAAGGTATTAAAGAATAACAAAGATTTAGACGGATTAAATTACTTGGATGGCAAATCGATTAAACATGTTAATGACAAGGCTTTTGAGGGGACACTCTTAGCACACATAAAAGGAGGAGTTCCTAATTTGATAATAAGTATTCCAGAGTTAACTCCTTATTACTTCGGCTATATGGTTTATTTTTTTGAAAAAGCATGTGCTATTGGAGGCTATATGGCAGGTATTAATCCATTTGACCAACCTGGTGTTGAAGAGTATAAAAAGAATATGTTTAAATTGTTAGAGAAACCAGGACATAAATAGGGCAGGTGGAAGTTCTCTTTAACATGCAAGTTTGTAGGGGTGCCCCTCGTGGGTACCCGTAGAATTAAATCGAATTACTACGAATGATATTTGAGAATTGAGATGAAGGAAATGCAAACTAAATTAGAAAAACAAAAAAAAACTATAGACTTACCAATTGGGGTGTTTGACTCAGGTATTGGTGGTATTAGCGTTTTAGCTGAATTGATTAGTGAAATGCCAAATGAAAGTTTTGTATACTTTGCTGATTCAGCTAATGCGCCTTATGGAGAAAAAACGACAGAAGAAGTAAAGCGATTATCCATGGTAGCAGTAAACTTTCTTGTAGACTATGGAATTAAGGCTTTAGTGGTTGCTTGCAATACAGCTACGAGTGCAGCAGTTAATGAGTTAAGAAACAAATGGGAAATGCCTATTGTTGGTATGGAGCCTGCACTAAAACCTGCGGTAGAATCGGATATAAATGGTAAAATAGTTGTAATGGCAACACCTGTAACTATTAAAGAAGAAAAATTTAGTGAATTAGTCAATAAATTTAGAAATAGTGCAGAAATTATTAAACTTCCATGCCCGGGTTTAGCTTTGTTAATAGAGAGAATAGGTAGCGAGAGTGTTACGCACGAAGAAGAGATAGAGCGTTACTTAAAAAGAGTATTTGAAGCTATTAGTTTTAATGATAATGATGCCATAGTGCTAGGATGTACTCATTATATTTTCATAAAGGATAATATAACTAGGATGATAGATAAAGATGTTTCGTTATTTGATGGTAATAACGGGACAGTAATGCAACTTGATAGATTGATAAATGGGAATAGAGTGACGAAGAAAAAAAATACAGATGAAAATAGCGCTGTTGTAGTTGAAATGATAAACTCGTGTAAATTTAGAGAAAAAAAAGAAATTAGCGAAAAAATATTATTAAATAGTTTGGAGAAATTAAGCTTTAAAGGACGAGTTAATTTTGTCTAATTTTTTGTTATTTTATATTGCAAATTAGTCCGAAATAGTATATCATATACTATATATTGTGTATGATATTTTTTCAAGCACTACAGGAGGGGTAATATGGCAGTTTTAAAAATACAAAAGAGAAATGGTGAAATAGTAGATTTCACAAAAAACAAGATTAAAGAAGCAATCTTTGCAGCTGCTAAATCGGTTGGCGGAGAAGACGAAATGAAAGCAATAAACTTGTCAAATAAAGTTAGCAATATAGTAAACGAGACCCATAACGCAGCTATTCCGACAGTAGAAGACATTCAAGATGTGGTTGAAAAAGTGCTAATTGAAGATGGACATGCTAAAACTGCAAAAGCATTTATTCTATATAGAAAAAAGCATGAAGAAATAAGAGAAGTAAAGAACTTATTTATGGATGCAGAAATTATGGTTGATGAATATGTAAACAATGAAGACTGGCGAATAAACGAAAATTCAAATATGGGTTTTTCGTTGCAAGGATTAAATAATCATATAGTAGAAAATATAACTAAGAAATATTGGTTAAATAAAATATATGATAAACACTTAAGAGATTCTCACATAAGAGGCGACTTACATATTCACGACTTAGGATTATTGGCACCTTACTGCTGTGGATGGGACTTAGAGGATTTCCTTAGAAAAGGATTTAAAGGTGCTAGTGGAAAAGTAGAGTCAAAGCCACCAAAGCATTTTGATTCAGCTCTTGGGCAACTTGTAAACCTATTATATACTCTACAAGGAGAAGCAGCTGGTGCACAAGCAGTATCAAGTATAGATACATATCTAGCTCCTTTTATACATTACGACAACTTAGACTATAATCGTGTAAAAAAAGCAATACAGAGATTTGTGTTTAATCTTAACGTACCTACAAGAGTCGGTTTTCAGACGCCTTTTACAAATATAACGCTTGACATGACTGCACATCCATTACTTAAAAATCAGCCTATAATTTTAGGTGGTAAACTAATGGACAAAACTTATGGAGAATTCCAAAAAGAAATGGACATGTTTAATAAAGCATATTTCGAAGTTATGATGGAAGGTGACGGAGCAGGTAGAGCTTTTAGTTTCCCTATTCCAACTATAAATATTACTGATGACTTTCCATGGGACTCAGAAGTTACAAATCTTTTAATGGACTTAACCAGAAAATTTGGAACGCCTTATTTTGCAAATTTCGTAAATTCGGATATGTCACCAGAAGATATAAGATCTATGTGCTGTAGATTAAGGCTGGATAATACAGAGCTTAGAAAACGCGGCGGAGGTCTATTTGGTGCAAATCCACTAACAGGCTCAATTAACGTGGTAACTCTTAACATGGCAAGAATAGGTTATATAGCTAAGACTACGATAGAGTTTAAGAAAAAAGTTAAAGAACTTATGGAAAATGCAAAAGAAATATGTGATGCGAAAAGATTAATATTAGAAAAATATATGAACGATGGATTATATCCTTATTCAAGATTTTATTTGCAGCAGGTAAAAGAAGCTACAGGTGCATATTTTACAAACCACTTTTCAACAATTGGTTTAAATGGAATGAACGAAGCATGCATCAACTTATTGGGAAAAGACATAGCAACTGAAGAAGGAAAAGATTTTGCAATAGAGATTATGGAATTTATGAATAGAGTAATAACAATCTTTCAAGAAGAATCAGATAGTTTATGGAACCTAGAAGCATCACCTGCTGAAGGAACAGGATATAGATTTGCAAGATTAGATAAAAAAATGTATCCGAAAATTGTAGCACAAGGAGAAAAAGAGCCATATTATACAAACTCAACGCAACTACCAGTTGGACATACTAAAGATATTTTTGAAGCTATCGAACTACAAGAAGAATTACAAACACTGTACACAGGGGGGACAGTTCTTCATGGGTTCATTGGAGAAGAAATCGAGAGTGTGGAAACATGTAAAACTCTGATAAAAAGAATACTTAATAATACAGCTATGCCTTACATTACAATAACACCTACTTTTTCATTGTGTCCTGAACATGGATATTTAAAAGGTGAGCAATTTGAATGTCCAAGATGTGGATGTGAGACAGAGGTTTGGACTAGAGTTGTAGGATTTCACCGACCTGTGTCAGCGTGGAATTTAGGTAAAAAAGAAGAATACAAAGATAGAGAAGAATTTTCGGTAGAAGATAGTTTTAGAAAATATGAAAAAGAAGTAAAAAAAGCATTGTAGATGAGGTTTTTTGATGAAAATTATTGGGATTGAAAAAACATCGCTAATTGATTACCCAGATAAAGTTGCAACAGTCATTTTTTTGGCTGGTTGCAATTTTCTTTGTCCGTATTGTCATAATTCGACTATTGTCGAAGGTATAGGAAAAGAAATAAAGGAAGATGAATTGATTGAATTTCTAAACAAAAGAAAAAAATTTATTGATGCTATATCTATTACAGGAGGAGAACCAACTCTACATAAGGACTTGTATAATTTATTAAAAAGAATAAAAAACAATGGATTTTTTGTAAAACTTGATACTAATGGAACAAATCCAAATGTACTTAAGAGTATATTAGATGACAAATTAGTTGATTATATTGCTATGGACGTAAAAGCACCTTTTAAAAAATACAATTTGGTCGCGGGAGCAAAAGTTAATGCGAATAGTATAAAACAGAGCATTCAAGTCATAAAAAAATCTGGAGTCGAATATGAATTTAGGACTACTGTTTGCAAAGAATTACTTTCATTAGAAGACATTATTGCAATAGCTAAAGAAATAAAAGGAAGCAAAAAATATTTTATACAGAACTTTAAAGATGCAGAAACAGTGATAGTTGGTAAAAACCAGTTGACACCGTATAAAGCGGAGGAATTAACTGTAATCAGAGAAAAGATTGAAAACTGGTTTGCAGAGTTCAAAATAAGATAGAAACTATTGTCTGACGGATTCGTTAGCAGTAGACTTTTTTGGGAATATAAGAAAGCAATGATTTTTGAAAACATCAGTAAAAAATGCTATAATGGATAACAAAGAGAATATTCAATATATTAATAATAACATATTGGGGGAGATTATATGAATGTGCCTAACATGATTACTATGTTGAGAATAGGGCTTGTTCCGTTGTTTATAATTGCATTTTTCTTTTCTGGGCAAAATGCAATTACCTATTCCGTGTATATCTTTATCTTTGCTGGAATTACAGATATTGCAGACGGATATATTGCAAGGAAGTATAATTTGATTACAAAATTTGGACAAGTAATGGATCCTCTTGCAGATAAACTTATGCAAGTTGCAGTAATTGGTTGTTTTACTTTGAAAAAGTTATTGCCGCCATGGGTGTTAATAATAGTAGTGGTTAAAGAACTTTTTATGATAATAGGAAGCTTTTTTTTGTATAGAAAAAAAGATAAAGTTATAATTCCTGCAAACAAATATGGCAAAATATCAACTATTATTTTTTACTTTGCAATTATATTTGTTGCATATGATTTCAATTATGCCATGACACTTGTTTTTCTTGCAATTGTATCGGCTATTGTAGCGCTTCTTATGTATATAAAATTAGGAGTCAAGGAGATGAAAAAATCTAAAGCAGCATAGATTATTAATTTTGTAAACGAATAAAAATAACAGAGAGCATATTATACCACGCTCTCTGTTATTTTTATATAACGACTTAGTCAGAAAACTTGCCCCCCCTCGTGAGGCACTCCAGAATAGAAGATTCTTTTATTAAAATCGCAAAATATTTAACTAATTTAAAGGGATTTTTGATTAATAGCAGAATAGTGTACAGTTAGGCATATATAGCAGGGTACCTAACATTAAAAAAAAATATCATATTTTACACTATCTTAACAAAAGAATAATTAATTATGATATTATTAACACGAAAAACTTTTAGGAGGAATTTGCTTGAAAATTCGATTTGAAAATGCGAGTATGCACTTTGGAGATGTAAAAGCAGTAGATGAACTAAGTTTTGAAGTGAAACAAGGTGAATTTGCAGCTTTACTAGGACCAAGTGGATGTGGTAAGACGACTACACTCTTTATGTTAGCCGGGTTTCATAAACCAGTAAACGGCAACATATATTTTAACGATAAGCTAGTTAATAAACTAGAACCTGAAGAAAGAGAAATTGGAATGGTTTTTCAAAATTATGCACTGTATCCACATATGACAGTTATGAAAAACATTACGTTTCCACTAAGAATGGCAAAAGTCAACAAAGAAGAAGCAAAAGAAAGGGCTATAGAAATTGCTAAGCTCGTCAAAATAGACGACTTAATGGACAGAAAACCTGGACAACTGTCTGGTGGACAACAACAACGTGTTGCTATAGCACGAGCTTTAGTAAAAAAACCGAAACTCTTACTACTAGATGAGCCTCTATCTAATCTAGATGCTAAACTACGCCTAGAAACAAGAGGAGAAATTAGACGTATCCAACAAGAAGTTGGAATCACAACAGTTTTCGTTACGCATGATCAAGAAGAAGCCATGAGTATATCAGATAAAATAATACTTATGAACAAAGGGAGATTACAGCAGCATACAACTCCACAAAATATGTATATGAATCCAGTAAGTGAATTTGTTGCATCTTTTATGGGGAATCCTCCCACGAACATGCTAGACTTGGAATGGAATACTGAGAAGAAAAGAGTGCAGATTTTGGGGACAGACTTTGCAATTAATACAAATGCAATATACACAGAGATAATAGAGAAGAACGAATTTGCAAAATTATCTATTAGACCAGAAAGTATTAACTTAGTTGAAAACGGCAAAAGCTCAATTGATGCTGAAATAATAAGTATTGAAACTATTGGAAGAGATACGCTTCTTAAAGTGAAGTGTGCAGGAAAAGAGATTAGATTACTTACAGAATTTAGTGATACATTGAAAAAAGGCAAGATAATAAAAATAAAATTTGATGAAGATAAGATAAACATTTTTGATACGAAGACTGGGATGAACTTTGATAAAACTAAACCATTTGATAAGGGGATGTAAAAATGCATAGAAAGCCAACGATAAAATCTACCTTCAAAGCCTTTTTGTACTTACTTCCAGCGCTAACTATCATAAGCACATTTAGTTTTTATCCTGTAGTTAGATCACTACTTATGAGTTTTCATACAGATTACAATTTTTTCACAGGGGAGGTTTATTCATATGGAATAGACAATTTCATATACATTTTTAATGATCCAGATTTTTGGTTAGCTATGCGGAACACATTTCTATTTGTAGTGGGGGTTGTACCAGCAGCAATAGTGATTTCTTTAGGGATATCTGTACTGCTTAACTCAAAAATAAAGTTTAGAGGATTATTTAGAACAATATACTTTATACCTTTTGTCACATCAGTAGTTGCTATATCTATAGTATGGAGTTGGATTTACCATAGCGAGTACGGAATATTAAACTATTTCCTAGGTTGGTTCGGTATAGATCCGATTGCATGGCTTATTGATCCTGCATGGAGTATGCCTGCGATAATAATCATGTCTATTTGGAGAAGTTTAGGATACAACATTATTATTTTCCTTGCTGGACTACAAAATATTGACAAAAAATACTATTTAGCAGCACAAATAGATGGAGCTTCTAAGTGGCAACAATTTAGAAATATTACTTTGCCACTACTCTCACCTTCAATATTTTTTATATCTATAGTTAGTTTAATTGGTGGGTTTAAGGTCTTTGACGAAGTGTTCGCCTTGTTTGATGGAAGACCAGGACCGGTTAGTAGTGCATTGACAATTGTATACTATATATATGAGAAGTTCTATATGGAGTGGGAATTCGGAATAGCTTCAGCAGCAGCATATGCGCTTTTTGTCATTACACTAGCATTTACTTTAATACAAATGTATATTGGCAAGAAAAAAGTACATTACTAATGGAGGTGATTTAAGTGATAAAGAAAGTAATATCAAAAACTTTAATTTACGCAATACTAATTTTAGGAAGCATAATTACAATAGTGCCTTTTGCATGGATGATTAGTACATCACTTAAACCAGCACATGAGGTTATGATGATGCCGCCTGTGTGGATACCGTCAGAAATCATGTGGGAGAATTATGTAAGAGCAATGGAGATGGCACCATTTCTAAGGTATGCGATAAATAGTGTAATAGTTACCGTTTCAGTGACTGCGCTAGAGCTGATAACAACAATACTGGCAGCATTCGCATTCTCTAAAATGAGGTTTTATGGTAGAGATATATTATTTGCAGTGCTAATTGCAACCATAATGATACCAGGTGAAGTGCTATTAATACCTAACTTTGTAACACTATCAAATTTAGGGTGGATAGACACATATAAAGCGTTAATTATCCCTTGGACAGCGAGTGTATTTGCAATATTTTTAATGAGACAGTTCTTTTTAGGAATACCTGATGAGCTAGCATACGCAGCTAAGATAGACGGATGTAGCGACTTTAAATTCTTATGGCTAATAATGGTTCCGCTACTTAAGCCGGCATTAGTAACTATAGCGCTGCTTAAAATAGTTGGTAGTTGGAATGCATTCTTATGGCCACTTATAATGACTAATTCTGCAGAAATGAGAACATTGCCAGTAGGGTTGTCTGCATTTAGTTCGGAAGCAGGAATTATATTTGAGTTACTTATGGCAGGTTCGGCAATGATAATTTTACCAATAATTATAGTGTATATATTCTTGCAAAAGTATATAGTGCAAGGAGTTGCTAGAGCAGGAATAAAAGGTTAATAGACTTCTTGGATGAGTGCAATATTGTACTTATCTTGTAAGTATAAAATAAAAAAATGGAGGTTTCATGATGAAAAAGTTTTTAGTATTATTATTATCTTTAGCTTTGGTTTTTAGTTTAGTAGCTTGTGGAGAGGACGCACCAGCAGAAGAAACAAAGAACACTGAAGTTGCTGAAAAGCCTGCTGACAAAGTAGAAGAACCAGTAGGAATTCAAACTGTAATTGATGCCCCGGTAACTGTAGAATTTTGGCATTCAATGAGTGGTGCGCATGGCGAAGTAGTAGATGCTATGGTACAAGCTTTTAATGATCAAAGTGACTTTATAACAGTAAATGCAACTTTCCAAGGTGGATATGGTGACTTATCTACAAAGATTATGGCAGCAGCTAAAGCCAGAACATTACCAACGATTTCACAAGCAATGGCTAGTTGGATGACTGATTATGTCGAAAACGGTTTTAACGTGGACTTAACTCCATTTATTCATGACCCAAAACATGGATGGACTGAAGCAGAATACAAAGATATGATAGACATTTTTATGGAAAATAATATTTGGGACGGCAAATATTATGGTGTTCCATTTAACAAARGCACAAGAATATTATACTATAACGTAGGATTATTAGAAGCAGCTGGTATTGAGCCACCAACAACATGGGCAGAGCTTGAAATAGCGGCAGAAAAGTTAACAAAAGATGGAGTTATAGGGTTTGGTATGGAAAACGGTATTTTTAGAACAATAGAGCAATGGATAAGGCAAGCAGGCGGAAGAGTATTAAATGAAGAAACTATGACAGCAGAAATACATTCACCAGAAGCAGTTGAAGCGTTAACATTCTTAGTAGGAATGATTGAAAAAGGTCATGCAAGACTAGCTGGAGAAGACAGATTTATGTCAGGACCATTTGGACGTGGAGACGTAGCAATGTATGTTGGATCATCTGCAGGAATCCCATTTGTAAGGTCAGCAGCAGAAGGAAATATTGAGTGGAGCGCAACTGTACTTCCAAGAGGAAGAGAAGCAGCAGTWATATTTGCAGGCACAAATGTAACAATGTTTGATACAGCAACAGACGAAGAAAAATTAGCAGCTTGGGAGTTCTTAAAGTTCATCCTTAGCGTTGAGAACACAGCAGACTGGGCAGTAAAAACTGGATACCTGCCAGTTAGATACTCAGCTTTTGAACTTCCTAGCTACGTAGCATATGTAGAAAAATCACCTGTTCAAGGTGTAGGAGAAAAACAACTTGGTTATGGATTCTTCGGATACAAAATATCTGATGCATTCTCTATCTCATCTGAAGTAGGAAAATCAATTGAAAAGATTTTATTACTTCAAACTACTCCAGACGAAGCATTGCTAGAAGCAGAAGAAGTATTACAAAAGCTAATTGACAGATAAATTTAATATGAAATGATATGACAAGGGGACGGGATTGAACAAGAAAATTGCCAACCCGTCCCTTTGTCACTAATGAGGGAGATGGAGAGATGAAAACAACAACAAAACTAAGATTCTATAATGGTTTAAAGAATATTGGTGGAACAGTAGTTTCTGTTGAGTATGGAGAGGACAGAATTATTTTTGATTTTGGATTGAATTTTTCTCCAGAAAGCAATTTAGACTCACAAGTAAGAATAAGAGAGAGTTCTAAATTAAAAGACATGCTAAAGCTTAAAATGATGCCAGTAGTTGAAGGAGTATACCCAAAGAATCAACTCGGTGGGATGAATAGTTTAATTTCTGAAGAAGACAGTAAACTAAACACCTCTATAATTATTTCGCACTTACATTTAGATCATATGGGTGCTATTGGTATGCTGTCTGACAAAATTGATGTGTATATGAACAAAGAATCTTATTTATTGAATGAAAAGCTAAATACTAGCGGAGAACGAATTACAGGCAATTGGAAAAAAGAAATCAAAATTTGTGAATTTAATAAAGAATTTAGTGTTGGTAATATCAGAATCACTCCAATTGAAATTGATCATGACGTTTATGGAGCGGGAGGATTTCACATAGAAACACCAGACATGAAAATAGCGTATACTGGAGACTTTAGATTTCATGGTAATAATCCAGAGCTTACTTACGAGTATATTAATAAAACAAGAATATTCAAACCAGATGTTTTGATAACAGAAACTACAATGGTTTTTAAAGATAGAATAGATGAAGAGGGGCAGCCAGAACCTAATAAATCAATAGAAGGAATCAACTCAGAATCTCTATTAGTTGATATGTTGCAAGAAAAATTATTAGAAACAAAAGGCGTAGCAGTTTTTAATGTGTATAATAGAAACATTCAAAGGCTAGTAAACTTTATTGAGCTAGCTAAAAAATCTAATAGAACCCCAGTATTTGAGTTAAATACTGCATACTTAGTAAAAGAGATAACTCAAGAGAGAGATTTTAAAATTATTCTAACAAAAGACACAGAAGCTAGACATATAAATAATACGTTAGAGATGTGGGAGAAAGAAATAATAAATGAGTTTGAGCGCGTGAATATTGACAAAATAAATGAATCGCCAGAGAAATATTTCATGCAAAATTCCTTTGAAAACAACCTAGAACTATTAGACTTAAATGTTAATGACGGAATATATATTCATTCAAATGGAGTGCCATTAGGAGCATTTGATCCAGCGTATGAAAAACTGACAAAGTTTATTGAATTTATAGGTCTTAAATACGAGTATTGCGCATCACCGGGGCACGGATTACATCAAAATATTAAGTACTTTATTGATGAAATAAATCCAGTAGTATTTGTACCACTACATGGATTTGCTCCATCTTTAACATATCCAAGCAATAGTAAACAGTTTCTACCTGAATATGACGAGGTTTATGTGTTTGAAGAYGGAAAATTAAAATCAGTTTAGAGTGCAATAGCGGAGAATACTAAGCGAGGAGACCAATTATGAGTAAAGAATGTGAAAGCACTAAGTTATTTGGTCTAGAAGTATCTAAATTGTTTCTATCTTATGTATCTAAAGTTTTTTGTGGGGGAGTAGCTATAGGAGCCCTTACAGCTATTGCTTGGTTAATGACTAATAGTAGGTGACACCGTTAGTCACCTACTTGCTTTATCAACCAGTCTAATAGTATTGTATGCTAAATTTATATCGTCATTATCTTCAATCACTTGTAATACATCCTCCCAAATAGACTCAGTCGTATTACGCCTTTGTCTTGGCGGACATAAATACCTTATAGATAGCATAACTCCACTTTCTTTGACGTCTGTATAAACTATAGGCGTCAAAATATTGTAATAAATAAGATACTTTTTGGAGGCTTGCTTAAGCTTTTCTTCAATTGTATCTGTTAAATGTAGTGAATATTTTTCTGCTATTGCTAAGAACAGAGGTTTAGCTTTTTTAAAATCACTCTCAAAAGTTAACAGAACATCAACCTCGTTCCAAATGTATTCAAACCCGCTCGAGAAATTAGCAAGCGGAAAGGTAAATACCATACTATTTGGAATATGTATCATTCTTCCCGTACTCTGATCACTTGAAACCCAATTGCCAACTTCCATTAACGTAAACTGAAAGAGTCTTTTGTCAATGACGTCGCCCGTATGACCATTAATTTCGATTCTGTCACCTACGTCAAAAGGTTTCTTTATCAAGATGAAAATCCAAGCAGCAATATTAATAAATATATCTTTTAGTGCAATTGCTAGCCCAGCAGATATTAGCCCTAAATACGTACCGACTGAATCCGTATCAGCCCAAATTAAAATAACTACTAGCGAAACCAGAGTGAAATAAGCATAAGTGATTGACCTTTTTGCTTTGTAAAAGGATTTTTGCTCTTTAACATGTTTGCGCAGTACCCGTATTATCAATCCCCTAATTAAGTAAGCAATGAGGATGGTGAGAAGAATTGTTGAAAGGTTACTTTCAGAAAACCTCTTAAGAAGTTCAAGTAATGAATTCATGAATATACCGTGCATAATAATTAGAAAGACTATTATACATTATCCTTTAGGTTATTTTAACGCAAAATATACTTGTGTTTTTAAAAATATGAAAGTGAAATAGAGCTTATAATTAGAATTAAAGAGAGCACTTAATTGATAGAATGATTAATTCAGCTCTTTTCGTTGCTTGCACTTACATAGCCAATATACTTTGTAAAAAAATGATTATATATTAAGTAAATCAATATTATAATGCTTTTTACAAGCAACAATTAGTTTGTGGAGATTTTTATCGTGATTCGTTAGCTTTAAAAAGTGCTTTGCTCGGCGAAGTGAATCAGTGGAGCTGTGGCTATTAAGAAGATGCTCTGCAATACCTTTACGAGCATACAGAAGACCAATCATATTATAAAGACGCTGTTTATTACAATAATCCACACCAATAGATGAATACACGAGTGCTTCATCGTATAGTTTTAAGCGGTGACAGGCGTAAGATAGATTGTAACATAGTTTTTCATATAAAAAAAAATCAGAAGAGAATGCATTATTTTCAAAGTAATTATAACAAAATTTTAAAACATCATAGCTTTTCTCAGTACTATCAGTGTGTCTTAGAAGAAGAGCAGTACTCATTAGCAAATACAACTCTAAATTATTATACCTATACATTTTGTACTTAGCAAGCTTAAAATTTTGATTTGATAGTTTAAGGGCATTTGTAAGCTTATTTAAAGCTAAGTTGACATTTTTGTGAAGCGATTTCAAAATAATTGATTCGATTAAAAACAAAAGTTGTTTGCAGCGCGTGTTATAGTAATGCGTCATAGTACTACTAGAAAGTAATTCTTTCAAGCTGTCGGATTCAATTATTAACCCACTATAATCAGCCAATTCACATTTTTTAGAAATATTTTGTTCGATTTCTTGAAGATAGCCGTAACGCTCGACACGGAATTCTAAAAAAAGTTTGTTTAAGTCTAAACGAAGGGCGCAAGAAAGTAGTTCTAGGTTAGCGTGTTTAGGGTAAAAATGGCCGTTTTCTATTCTATATAGCGTATCCGCGCTAATTCCAGTTTTTTCTGAAACATCATTTTGTGAAAGCAAGAGACTTTTTCTAACTTCTTTAACCTTTAATCCAAAGTTAAGAAGATCATAATACAAAGAAATCACATCCTTTTTACAAAATACCGCACTAGTGCTGTGTACAATAGATTATGAGGATATTATAATACAGTTATAAGAAAATGTAAAGATTGGAGTGAGATAATTTGGGGGTTTGAAATTATATAGGTTCTTCACATTAGAATTTTGAAAGAGATATTAGGAAACAAGAGAATTGGTATATAAACTGTTGATTTCTGAATAGTTTGTGAAAAGCAAAAGAAAACGCGAAACTCAAGGGGGATGAGAAGCATTGAAAAAAAGAAGAGGTTTAATAATATTACTATTAGTTTTTCAGGCGAAGTTAAAATAGCAATGCATTACGAAAAGAGGAAAAATAATGCAAACAAAAATACTAAAAAAATACCCGCTAGATATTTTTTTTGTTTATAGTAGCAATAGCATTATCTATGTTAGTTCCATTTCTATTTGGATATTTAATTGACAACATAATACTTAGAGGCGAGAATTCTAATTTACTAATTTGGTTTGGTATTGCATTGATGTTGTCAATTGTTTCTTCAATTACTTCTTTTTATTTTATGTCCTTTGCAACAACAAAAAAAAGTATAAAAAATAGCGCAAAATTGAGTATTAATTCTGTTTCACAAATGTTGAAAATGCCTATTCCTTTGTTTTCAAAAAGGAAAAATCTTATTATCTAAATGTAGTAACAAATAGTTCGTTTTCATATGGAGATATACATGCCAATCTCTACTTAGGACTGATAGCGAATATTTGCGCTGTGCTAATAATTGTTGCAGGAGTATTCTATATGAACAAAGCAATTGGACTTATATTTTTATTGTACGTACCAGTTGTAATTATTGGAACTACTTTTCAAGGGAAGAAACTTGCTACCATGCAATCGGATGCGATTGCTAAGCAAGATATGTTTCTATCTTCTCTAAAAACTTCAATTGACTATAAAAGAGAAATAAATATATTAAAAGGCGAAAAATATTTCATGGGAAAATTTTCCGAGAACATGCGTACTTGGGAAAAGTTCATATTAAAATTAAAATTTTTAAAAGCTCTGTTAGAAGAATTCCCTGGAATAGCTACTAATATATTTGGAGCAGTGTATTTATTATTTGCTGCTACTTTAATACAGAGAGCAGAATTATCTTTAGGCGAATTAGTTATGGGATATCAATACTTGGGACTTGTTGCAGGACCGTTATCCTACATTGCTTATACATTTCTAACTTATAAGGCGGATAAGGAGCATATAGTAAGAGTAGATGAACTAGCTGGAAAAACTCAAGTAGACACTGTATATGAAAAACTAAAAACGAATAAAGATTACCTTATTAGCGCTAAGAGGTTAAAATTATACAGCGATGATGATAAAGAGAATATGTTGTTTGAGACAGACATTTTGTGTATGAAAAAGAAAGGGTTATATGTTTTAAAAGGATCTAATGGAGTTGGGAAGAGTCTATTATTAAATTATATAATTAATAGTATTAGCTCTAACTGGGCATCAGGAGAAATTAGCATAGCCAAAGACATTGAAGATACAGCATTTTTGACTTATCCGCTTTTTTTTATAGAAGGAAATTTTAGAGATAATCTCTTTCATAAAAAATATGATTTGGATATTTTAAAAATGTTAAATATTGATTTTGAGGGTAAGGAAATAAATACGAATCCCATTAACTTAAGTTTGGGGCAACAACAAAAATTGGGGTTGCTCCGAGTTTTGTCTATGAATAGCAATTATGTTTTTTTAGATGAACCTTTTAGCAACCTAGATGTTGAGACACAGAGAAATCTAACAGAATACATAAACGAGCTGAAGGAGATAAAAACAGTTGTAGTTATTATGCATGATGAGACATTAGATTCACTAGCAGATGAAATATATATTATCAAAAGCAAGCAACTTGAACTGATTAAAGCAGATGGAATTAGAAGCTTTGCGAACTAGCATAAACAGAAGTTTATCTTGAAAACTAAGAAAAACAGTGTGAAAAGAATTACTGCAATATGCTAGGAGCCAGTTAGGGACCGAGCCAGTTAGGAACGGAGTAGTTTTGTCACATATCTACAAGGGTTTAGATTTACATGACAAACTTGCTCCGTCAGACTACGTAAATTTAGTCTGTCTTCTTGCCTCGCAAAGCGTAAAGACATTGGTGAGGGACTTGATGGGTTGGATACGAAGAAACAGAGACAGAGAATTTTACTTGGAGCGTGGGGGGGATATAAATCCAGAAAAAATTGAAATTAGTCAGAGAACAATTAAAGATTATAAGTACAGATTGAAAAACAGGCTATAGTGATGGCAAATATAAAGAATTAAAAACTCTAGGCTTACCCTAGAGTTTTTAACATGTCAAATGAGTCTTCAAGATTTGTAACAACAATATCAGCACTATCTTTATTTGCTATACCATGAAAGTCAATAAATATTGTTTTTCCACCTAACTTTCTAATTGGAGTTATCTCGTTTAGCAAATTATCACCTATACTAAGTATATCAGTTGGTTTGACATTAAACTGTGAGCAAATACTATCAAAGCGCGCTAAAGTTTTTACGGGTTTTTTGGCGTTGAAAATCCTAGTTGGGAATATTCCTTTTAAACCAAGCTTTTCGATTATAACCAGACTATCAGGCTCTGGGCTATTCGTCATAAGAACAATATCTACTTTCTTTTTAATAGACTTAATTACATCAGCTAGACCTTCAATTGGATCAATGTCATAACTATCTGTCATCATATAATCCCTTGTTCTTAAAAAAGCATCGTAAGTATCTTCTCCTGTTAAACCATAATGTTTGCCTATTGAAGAAGGAACCCACCACAAATCACCTATGCTCATGAACCTATCCATATCAATTATAATAGGGTTAGGGTAATGCTCCTCAATAAAGCTAGAATCAATTTCTGTATTGCTCCAATTATATGCAGAAACCACAGTTGAATCATCTAAGTATAACACTAAGTCAAGTTCTGCATCATAGACACTACCAATTTTAATAACATGATTACCAGAAACTGCTTGGTTATACTCGTAGATATACTTTTCTTGCACATCTTTATTAAGCTTTTCCTTAATTTTGTTTGCATAGTAGTCAAAATGTTTTGTATCTCTGTATAGAGTCCCGTCAAGGTCAAACACAACTACTTTAATATTTTTAAAAGACATAAAATTCCTCCAATTTTTTTCTTTCTTTCTTTCTTTCATTGTAGATTAAGTAGTAAGGAAGTTCAATGTTTTTTTAGGTTTGTACTTTGCTTTTAGTATATCCTATAATAATAAGATTTGGAATTGCTTTAGTGCTTGTAACTACAAGAAATAGACGGGTCGTTAAAAAAGTGAAGCTATATCATACAGTTTATGTTAATACAATGCCGTATACATCTAAGGCTTTTTTCGCGTAGAGTGCTGCTAGTTTTTTTCTGTCTGTAATCAATAGCAAAGAAATTGAAAAATTGAGCGTATCTTTGTAGTTATCAAGGCATAATAAGTATTCTGCAATTCCCTTTCTATACAAAAGTGGAGCGAGGGAATAACTTATGTGATTCTTATTAGAGTGTTCAATTCCCAATTTTGCGTAACTCAGTGATTTATCGTAAAAATTTAGTTTATGTGAATTGTAAGACAAGTTGAAGTATATTAGGGTAATTAATAATTTTTCATTGAAAGTTGCTTCAAAATCAAAATTGGATTGATTTAAACACTCTGATAAAATGTTATTACTTTTTTGAAAATTATTTTTTTTTGCTAAGGAAAGAGAAATAAGCAGGAGGATGCGTAACTCAAAATACGAGTATTTTAAAGAAGTAAATTTGTCCAAATCGAAGAAAGAATTGGTCATTTTTACGGCATCAACAAAACATCTTAAACTTGCCTTGGATTTCTCAGAGTTGTAGAGAGTAATGCCTTCTAACACTAAAGCAAATTGTTCTTTCATCGAAGCATTTAAAAGTGTATCTTCGGTCTTCTGAGACTCAACAAACTCGTCCCAATCGTTTTTCAGATTTCTCAAAGTATCTAAGTTGTAGTTTAAAATCAGATTACTTAGACGAGAATAATATTGAAGATATGTATTTGAGTTCCTATAATGTCTTAAATCATTTAAGAGATCTTTTTTGTATATAAGAGAAAGATATTCTAAAGTGTCGAACCTTGGGATGACTTTTCCATTTTCAATATTCCTTAAAGTATCTGGATTAATACCTGACAATCGTCTTACATCTTCTTGGGTATAGCCAAATGATTTTCTTATTTGTTTTAAATGATTACCAAAGCCACATAAATTGAAGCACGTAAACATGTAATTGTCAACCCCTTTTCACACCGTGTTTCTTCAAGTATATATTTATTACTTATTATATTATAATAAATGTAGAAATACAGCTACTGGTAATCCTTTAATTAAGGAAAAAATGGATGTTGACAATGAAGTTTCAAGGCTTAAACTTTTAAAATCTAATTTTGATAGTAAGAAGTATTCATTAGAAGATCGAATTTTATATAGTTATCCTCAGCAAATAAAAAGGCAAGAGGAAATGATTGAGTGTACTGTTAAGGATATAGAAATAAGAAATGAAAATACAAAAGCTGAATTTGAAATAAAAATAAATGGTCAAATCTTTGATGAAAGAGAAAAAGCTGGAGTATACGTTTTTGCTTTACTTAATGGCATGAAAGATGATGAAACTAAAATTATAGGACAATTTAATGGCCTTGAAGTATTGTTTAAAAAAGGGTTTTTCAGTAGCGACAAAGAATTAGTAATTAAAGGTAATAAGTCATATTCAATTAAAATATCAGATAGTTCACATGGAAATATGGTTAAATTGGATAATTTATTAAAAGGACTTGAGAAACAAGTTGAAAATGCCGACATAAAGATAGATGAAATCAATAGAAATCTAAGACAAGCAGAGGAAGAATTTAAGAAGCCATTTGCTTATGAAGAAAAGCTAAAAAATTTGTTAAGAAGGCAATTAGAACTTAATAGTGAATTGGATATGGATAAGGAAGATGACTTGGTGATTGATGAAGAAGTAGAAGTTAAAGTGGATGAGGAAAATAAGATAGGTGAAATTACAGTTTAATGCTTTCTCAATAAACATCCAATAAGGAGAGTGAAACATAACATAGTTATACTATTTTGATTAAAAGTAAAAAATATAATAAGCTTTGTAAACTGTGATTTGTAGGGATGTATTACTACTTATAAATTCTAACCGTATGGGCTAATAATCACTGTGATTGCAGGTAAAAATATAGTAAGTGTTGAATACCTTCAAATTACAATGTTCTAATAAAATTGATGAATCTTGTTGGACTTTTATTTCATTTTAAACACGTTGTATTTGGATATAATTGGTATTATAATAAAAGAGTGTAATATAAAAATATTTTCATCGAAATTATTGTGACACTTTTGGAGGTCTAGTAAATGGGGAAAAAGAAATCATCTAAGAAAAAAAAGCAAATAAGGTAGTACACAAGTCGTTGCCAAAATTAGAAAGGTCACGTACCGGTGGGCAGATTGCACTTTCTGGTTTTACATACCAGTTTTTATATTCTTGTTATTTGATATTATCAGAAAAAGATGAAAGTACAAGTTTCACACTTGAAGGACTTGAAGATATTGACCGTTATAAATGTAATGTAACATCGGAAAGTATAACTCATATTCAAATTAAGTATTCAACAAATAAGCAGGATGCCAGTTTTCTTAAAGAAGTATTGAAAAATTATTTGGAAGTTTATCTGATAGACAATACTCATGAGTTTAAACTTGTCTATGACTTTGAAATTGCAAAAGGAAATTTAAGCAAACTAATAAATAATAATCTCGATGAAAGTTCCAAGAAATATTGGAACGGGATAATTGAGACGATTAAAGCAGAAAATTCGCAGTGGAATTGGAATGGGTTTTCATATGATGTATTCTTAGGTAAAATTACTTTTGAGAAGCGAGACCAAAATTCTCTTTCATTGGAAATTGAAAAATATTTAATTGAGAAATATGATATTACAACTGGTAATATTAGATTGTATGCAGATGGTATTAAGATTTGTTGTCTTAATAAAATGAAATGTCGAGAAAGTATAGATAAAAAACAACTGGATACAATAATACAGAGTATCAGTGATGATATCAGTAAAGGCTATCAGAATCCTGCTCATGGATGGATTAAAAAGATTGATTTTAAAGTCTCAGATACTGCAGATGAAAAGAGTTATTTCGAAGGTAAGAAAGCAACGCCACAAGATATTGCTTTGAATTTACCCGTTAGGCGTATTGAGACCGAAAAAGAGGTTGTAGATTCCATAAAGAATAATAGAGTTACTGTTATTAAGGCTTCGAGTGGACAAGGGAAGACAACCGTTGCGCTTCAAGTTGCATTCAACCTCTCAAAGGAATATAGGATATATCAATTGAAATGGTGTAATGATGCACAGGAACTTGACAATATTATCAAATACTTCAATTCAAGAGTAAAACTAGGTGAAAAACCACTAATCATAATCGATAATTTAGATTCACAGTTGAGTGAGTGGAATAAGCTAGCACAGTTAATGCAAGAAGAAGTTACTTACAATTACAAATTGCTTTTAACTAGTAGAGAAGATGATTGGTACAGCTATTCAGGGAATATAAGTAACATTAGATCACTTAGAACGGTAAATCTATCGTTAAATGATCAAGAGGCAAAGAGCATTTTCACTCAATTAAATAACAGAAATCAATTACATAAGACTATAGTCGATTGGGAAAAAGCTTGGAGGAAGGTAGCTGCAAAGCGACTTCTTATAGAGTATGTATACTTACTTACTCATGGTGAAATGATTGCTGAAAGAATAAGCCAGCAGATAGCATTAATCAGTAATGCTGAGAATGGGAGGATTAAATGTGAAATCCTAAGAATTGTTTGTTTCGCAGATGTTTGTGGTGTTAGAATACCGGTTATGAAATTAATCCAAAATCTAGAAGAACCTACTTCTAGCGATTATGGTGAGATATTAAAGAGCGTTGAAAACGAATTTCTAATTAGCATAGATGAAAAAGAAAAATACATTGAAGGGCTTCATCCAGTTAGATCAATACATGTAGTAGAAAGGTTACATGAGTTTTATGCAATAAATTCAACGGCTATTAATGTTATTAAACTGACTGATTTAACGTATATTTCAAAGTTGTTCTCTAACTTGCCAAAATGGATCACCAATAGAGAAGAGCTTTATAAGGATATTGTGAAACTCCTTTGGAGTAACAAGAGTTTATCTGCATATATAATGGCATTAAAAGGACTTTTATCTGGAGGTATAGACTTATATTTTACCGAAAATCAAAAGTTATTTGATGACGCTAATGATCACGGAGGTTTACTACTTGTATCTACAGAACTGAATCCTTTTGTCAGATTTGTTGGTTTCGATATTGTGCTAAATACTTTAGACGACATTAGAAAGACAACTCCTGATAATAAGAACATTCAATACTTATGTAATCTTAGGGACAAAGCAAATAAATTCGACCTAGATAAAACTGATCTTTACCATTTTTCTAAAGCACTATATGACTTCTTGGTAAATAAGGATCCTATGATTGATATTGCATCATACTCCTTGATTACATATTGGCTTCTGAATGTTAACACAGATTTCAATTTAGCATCTCAGATTGTTTTGGATGCGGTGTGGGATAACAAGGATATTTATAATGTAGAAATAATATCTGATGTTATGTATGCTTGCTTTTGTGGTAATAATGAAGGATATTTATCTTATGTTGTTGGTAACTTAGATAATATACTAAGATATTTAAAACATGCTACTAACTCATTGAACATTGTATTAGATGGAGAAGAAAAAAAAATCCGTGTTGAATATGTTCTCTTACCAAGCGATGTAAGACGTGGTAATGAAGAAAGTGTAAGTAGACTGAAGTTGATATGTAAAACACTTCCAATATATGAAACGTACTGCTCTGATGCAATTTCACCTGTAATAGAAGCTCTAGCAGGATATCAAATTCCAGATGATGCTCATAAGATGATGCCCATAAGGAATATCGTGCTTATGTTTAATCAGAATTTTTCATCACTTTGGGGTAGTACAATAATGAGCAATTATGAATGCGATAGCATGCTGGGATGGATAAAACAGTGGATAAGTATACGTAGACAAATCATTGATCTATTCAATGAATGCGAAAAGATATTGCATAGATTATTAGAAGGTAAACCTCTTGGAGAACATTCAAGTAGATTTGATAACCTTAGTGCTGAAATCAATAAGAAGTTAATTAGAGAGATGAGATATCCAAATCAAGATAGACCTTTTGAAGAGAAAATAGTAATTCCAGGTGAATTTAGTAAGCTAAAACACGATTATTTTAGTAGCCTTCAGAACTTTATGAATCAAGTTATCAAGCTTATAACTCGTGACCAAAACCAGAGTAGATTAGCTGTTTTCAATATTCTAACTGCAAAAGGGTCACTATTTGGAATGCAAGAATTTTTTAAAGATGTAATGTACAATCTGGATTTGGAGCATAGTGAACATGACCAGTTATGTGAACTTGAATGTGAGAGACTTGAATCCTTAGTAATGACCAGTAAGTATTATATCGAACACAAAGCCAGTAAGTACTTCAATAAATATGCTATTAGATCATGGTATGTCAAGAAGAGGAAGAAATTGATTGCTGATACAAGAACAGCACTGAATGAGTTAGAGAATAATTTTGATTTGTGTTTTCCAGTGGATTATTATAGTTTAGGCATTCTCAAATACTATCCGATAATTGCCAATAATCTAAATCTTGAAGACCCTGAAGAACTAATAAGATTCCTATATTTGTGTACAGCCATTACATCAATTGACTGTGATTACAATTATATTGTTATAGCAGTTAATACAGAGTCAAATCAAGTAATACCAAATGGATTGAAAGTACCATATAAGTTTCTAGAAGATTTAATGGTTGCCATTGATGGAGATGATGTGGAGTTGATGGAAAGGTTGTCACCTCCATTTCCAGAGGAGATTTCACAAGATTTCTTAAAGTGTTTTGAGGAAAAATTGGGAGTAGTTGAGCTAGCATCTTCACCATATGAAGGAATGGATGGCATTTTTGAATTACTTTGGTCTTATTCAGTATCAAAAGAAATTTTGGTAGATAAATCTGATAATAAATATTTATCTGATGTACTTATCGAGTATAAAGGTAGAATAGAGAACTTACTTAGAGAGTATGAAGACCTTATTCCAAGCAAAGATTATGCAGATATTAGACATTTGTGTGAAGATGTATACAACGGAAAATACTTCGGTGATGTTGAACTTAACTGTAGACTATCGAATTAATAAAGGAAATATAACTTGATTTTATCACATTAAAACAGGAAGTGCCAATAAATAATCCTACTGCAGTGCGCAAATATAATTTCGCACTGCAGTAGGATTATTAGTTGCAAAATATATTTTATGGGTATCTAATAAAGAGAAATCAATAGCGAAAAGAGAGTGAGTGATTAATAATGCAAAAAATATTTAAGATAGAAGGAAGCATAGAAGAGTATGTAGAGAAAGGTCGAAAATACCAATTCCCGCCACCACCATTTGAATGTTGTCACAATTGTAATAAGATGGTTCATTTCAAGAAACATGGTTTTTATGATAGGTACTCAATTGTAGAAACATTCTGTGGATATGTTGTTTGTAGACGCTATATCTGTCCGCTTTGTAATCGCACAATATCATACCTTCCAAGCTTTTGCCTACCTGGATTTACTTATGGGGTTAAAGAAATTTGGAGATGTTTAAAAGTAGAGAACCAAAATCTATGATTTTGCGTGAATCACTTTGTTTGTTTATCTAAAAGAAATAATTTTATCTAAAGGGACACTAAAAGCATGTTTAAATAAGTTGAATGATATTTATGTAGGGCTTAACATGTCAAGACAACTTGTTTATCACTACAAAAAAAGATTTATGAAAAATCTAATTCTTATTCAGATTGGACTACGGCAAATGAACTCAAGAATCCAACTCCCAGCAGAGAATGTTTCACTAAGAGAAAGAGCAAAGAAGCTAGTTGAAATAATTAGGGAATACCCTAAAGCAATTTGTTCCCTATCACAAGAATTTTATGCCCTTTCAAACAAAACATTCCTCACTCTTTCAAATTAATTATAGCATTAATTAAAGTGAATTTAAAGACCTCAAAAAAATAAAGGCTCCAACACTACATTTTCATATATCTCAAACAGTATGAGTGATATGCTAAATATGGAAATGAAAAGGCAAGAGTTTCAAAATTTTAGGAGGAGGTCGTGAGAAATGTTAGATGAAAACACGAGAAATGCAGTAGCTTTAAAAAGATTTTCTCTAATTAGTCCAGTTCTTAATGGACAGGTAACAAACAATAGAGAATATTATGCTGAGGTTAGTGAAGGTTCTATTGATATGCCCTATTATGGGACGAAGAAATACGCACCTAAAACTGTGGAGATGTGGTATACGGATTATATGCGCGGAGGGTTAGATGCACTAAAACCACGCCCTAGGGGAGATAGAGGWGGRAGCAGAAAGATTGGTGAGGAGCTTGGAGAGAGAATAATGGAAAAGAAAAAAATATATCCTAAAGCTCCAAACACCATTATTTATGAGTTGTTGATAAAAGATGGCACTCTAGATCCTGCTAAAATATCAATAAGCAGTTTGTACCGATATCTAAAGTCTCAGCCACTAAACTCTACAGCAGTTACTAGGGATGAAGAAAAAGAAATGAAACGTTTTTCACATGAGTATATAAATCAATTGACACAAACCGACTTAATGTRTGGTCCATACATTAAAGATGGTAAAAAAAGAAAACAAACTTACTTATTTGCATACTTAGACGATGCGAGTCGGCTAATTACACATGCGCAGTTTTACTTCTTTCAAAACTTTGAATCTTTAAGACATTCTTTTAAAGAAGCTGTCTTAAAGAGAGGGATTCCAACATTAATTTATACAGATAATGCAAAAATCTATAGGTCACAGCAGTTTGAATTACTGCTTGCAAGYTTAGGYTGTAGYYTAATMCATTCTCAAGTTTAYGTRCCAAAYGGTCGMGGRAAAATAGARAGATTTTTCTTRACTGTTAGAAAAAGRTTCTTRTCTGYATTAGATATTGACAAAATYAAARRYATTGATGAYTTAAACAAYAARTTCTGGCAGTGGTTAGAYGCGGACTACAACAAGAAAACACATAGTTCMCTTGAGGRTCTGTCACCTCTTGATTTTTTCCTGCTTCAAGTTGATAGAATTAAGTTATGTASTGATACTAAAKCTCTTGATGAAAAGTTTTTGCTWAGRGCAAAAAGAAAAGTGGCTCATGATGGAACAATTAGTATTGATAAAGTGCTATTTGAAACCAAATTGAAGTTTGCTGGTATGTATGTGCAAGTAAGGTACGAGCCATCGTGGCTATTAACTTCTTCAAGTCCAGTTCTAATATATGTTGATGATAAGAAAGTAGGAGTAGCTAATAGAGTTAATTTTCATGACAATGCTCATATGAAGCGCAAGGGTAGACCAACTGGTAGTTCTACTAAAGCAGTGGATAGTATGTCTGCAAGTCTTGACGATGCTAAAAATACTACTTACGATRATCTCTTAAATGAGCTGCCATTAGAACAAACAATATCTTTTGCTCAAATGATGGATGAGGAGGAAAACTAAATGTTTACACAATTTTTCGGGTTAAAATACAATCCTTTTTACAAGGAATTCAACATAGACGAAACTTATGAAAGTGCTGATATTAAAGAGTTTAAGTCCAGATTTAAGTATATTCAATCGTCTCGTGGGATATTTCTTTTAATCGGAGAGCCTGGCTCGGGTAAAACTACAGCTCTTAGAAATATTACATCAACGCTTAATCCTGGGCTGTTTAAGGTCTGCTACTGTACTTTGTCTACTGTTACTGTATTAGATTTTTACAGAGGTATTTTGATAGCTCTAGGCGAAATTCCAAGTAGCAAGAAGATTACAATGTTTCRCCARATTCAGCAGGCTATTTGTTCTCTTTACTACGATCAAAAGATTACTCCTGTAATTATGTTAGACGAAATTCAAATGCTTTCTAATTCTATACTTGAGGATTTAAGACTACTCTTTAATTTCAAACTTGATTCTGAAAATCCTTTTATTCTAATTTTATCGGGTCAACCACTAATTAGGAACAAACTTAATCTATCTATTAATTCTCCACTTAAGCAAAGAATAGCTATTAAACACGTTATGCAGGGTCTGAAAAAGGAAGAAACAGAGGATTATCTGGCTAAAAGATTAAGAGCAGCTGGCTCATTAAACACTATTTTTACATCCTCTGCAGCTGAGGCTATATACTCCCAAAGCAAAGGAATACCTCGCTTAGTTAACAACCTTGCTACTTCTAGTTTGATGTATGCGTGTTCAGTGCGTAAGGAACAAGTTGATGAGGAGATTGTTTATCAGGGGCAGAAAGATTTTGATATTTAGGAGGTACAAAGATGGTACGAAAACAAAGCAAAAAGTGTATGAGAGCGAGGGTGAGCGCGAGCAGGAGCGTATTGATGTGTGTATGTGTGTATGTGGTGTGTGTGTGTGTGTGTGTGTGTACGGATGTATGTGTGCA
>NVVX01000011.1 GCA_002733545.1 Alkaliphilus sp. | reverse complement strand
AAACCTTCTTTATTAAGCAGCATGCTATAATCCTTAATAGTCACTACATAACCTTTTTCACTTTTTCTAAGTATTATTTTATCAAAAAACTTATTTCTTGGTGCATACTTCAAAAGTAAAATCAAAGCAATCACCGAAAAAATGATCGCAATAATTAGTGAAACAACTGCAGATCCTACGCTGCTTGATGCCATGAAAACACTTGTAACTATACAAATTATTCCACCCAGTCCTGCGATTCCAAACCCTGGCATCACAGCTTCAATAAAGAGCAGCAAAATCCCTGCCACAAAAATAATGAGTACCGCAAAAGTCGCATGCCCCGCTAAGATACTTCCTGCAAAAAACAGCGAATATGCCACTATGCTTATAGTTCCTCCTATACCAAAACCTGGTGTGAGTATTTCTACCATGATTCCTATAAATCCAAATGATAATAGTATTGGTACCAATATCGCACTTGATAGTACTTGAGCTACTAACACTCTAAATCCAACTTCTACATGCACTACATCATCATATTCAATGCCTAATTGTTCTATCAGATCATACGAGTCTGTAGCAATCATATCTGCAAATCCCAGTTCTACGGCTTTCATAGTGCTTAGATTAAGCAATCTGTCATACTCGATTACGTCTGTAACAGAAATGCTCTTATCAGCCATAGCAGCGACAAGTTCCGGATCTCTCCCTCTTTCTTCTGCAACTGACCTTAATTTGCTTGTCCAAAACGATAGGATTTTTTCAGTATTAGGTATAGGTTCAGCAGACCCTATTGTACTGTGCGGTGCCATCGCTATTGTTTCAGCGGAGATTGTAATTAATACTCCAGCAGACTCAGCTTTTGTGTTAACAAAAGCAATAGTTGGTATGTCAGTATCTGTAATTAGCTCGCTAATTGAAATTGCGGAATCAATTCTACCACCATAAGTATCAATCTCAATAACTACCGCTGCTGCACCATTATTTGTAGCCACTTCCAGTTGATCGCTTAAAAACTGATAAACTGCAGGTCCTATTTCACCATCAATCGGGATTACATAAATGTCTCCTAGTTGACTCTCAGCACTAGATATCGGCACAAGAAATAAAAAAAGTAACAAAAATACTATAATTTTTTTGGGCATTTTTTTCCCCCCTCTCACTTATTTATGTTCTGCATCTTGTTATTCTAAACAAAAATTTGTCATCTAAGAAATATTTGTGCTTAGAACACCGCTATCTCATTATATGACATGTAATTTGCTATTATTATATACTTCTACTTCCTTCTCGATACTCCTTCTTTTAGTTTCTATTAACTTTCCTCAAAAACTCAAAAACCTAGAATGCACTCTACATTCTAGGTTTTCGTTTAAACATTCAAATATTTTTTCACCATTTGGCTTATAATTTTTCCGTCAGCCTTGCCGTTAGTTTTCTCAGATACAAGTCCGATAACTTTGCCCATATCTCTCATGGACGTTGCATTAGTAGTTTTAATAACTCCTTGTACGATGTCATAAATCTCTTTTTCTGTCAACTGCTTAGGCAAATAGTTCAGCAGAAAATCTATTTCATTTTGCGTTTGCTCTATAAGGTCAGCTCTGTTAGCTCTAGTAAATTCTGCTAACGCTTTTTTTAGCTGCTTCACTTGTTTTACAATTACTTTTTCTATGCCTATGTCATCTAGCTCTATTCTATTATCAACTTCTAGACGTTTTACATCAGCTCTTACTAGAGTAATTATATTTTTAGCAATAATATCCTTATTTTTCATAGCTTGCTTTATATCGCTAGCTAATTTATCTTTGAGGGACATTTTTGTTCACCTCGCTCTTTCTACACTAGAACTTCTTTGTATTTTTTCTTCTTGCAGCCTCTGCTTTTTTCTTGCGTTTTACGCTCGGCTTTTCATAATGTTCTCTTTTACGCACTTCTGATAATATTCCTGATCTCGCACATTGTTTCTTAAATCTTCGAAGAGCATTATCCAATGATTCATTATCTTTAATTTTTATCTCAGACATTAACTTACCCCCCTCCRCAAACACTTGCTAAATGATTTATCATCAGCAAAATATCCTGTTTGTGAAATATAACCATACTTCACTAGGTTATTATACATTAAAAGTAGATGATATGCAATAAAAATTTCGAATTCTATTTACCCCTTATTTTAGAGGCAACAGTTTAATTTCACGTTTGTCTTAGTAAAAATCATAATATATTCACAAAACCATATTTGAGACACATTTACGTATCATAATAAAGGTAACAAATAGTTTAGGAGGTATTTAATATGATGATGATATTGTGGTTATTCTTTGGATTTGCTATGTACTCTATCTYTAGTCGGTCAAGACATTCTAATTCTCAATTTCACAATGAGAAAAGTCCAGAAGATATCTTAAAGGAACGATACATTAATGGAGAAATCGACGAAGAAGTGTACAAAAAAATGAATAAAATAATAAATCGTTAGGAGGAAAAATAATGATGTTTGGTAGAGGTTTTTCTGGAAATTATAATTGCTTTGGTTATGGTCATTTTGGTAATGGATGGATTTTTTTGATTCCTTTAGCTATTCTATTTACGTTTATCGCTGTAACATATCTGCTTTATAGTCGCGCTAGACGCAAAAGTGAACATAATTATATTATAGAATCTTTAAAGTCAAAATATGTTCATGGTGAAATAACAGAAGAAGAGTACTTAAAACGTAAAAATGTACTCAGTAAAAAATAGTTGTAAAATGAGGAACACCTTGCACTGGATTAAGGCTTTTATCATGCTAATATGTTGATAAAGGCCTACTTTTTCTTTTTTATGTTTTTTTAGAACGCCCTCCTCACTTATGTAAACTGAAATAAGCTAAGCGCTTGAGTTTATATATGATATGATAGAATTAATCCTTGCATTGACTTAGTGTTTTATGATTGTTCATGTATTTTAACCACTAAAAGCAAAGATTTCATGAAAATAATCAGTCCAAATATATTTGCTAACAAAAGAGGTGATTGAATGAACTACAAGATTTTAGTCGTTGAAGACCAAGAAGAAATAAGTAATATTGTTGCAAAATACATTATTAATGAAGGTTATAGTTGTTTAGTTGCAAAAGATGGTTTTGTAGCACTAGATTATTTTTCTAAGCATGAATTCCACCTCATTTTACTAGACGTAATGATGCCAGGTATAGACGGTTTTGAAGTGCTAAAAGAAATTCGTAAAATATCTGAAATCCCAATCATTATGTTGACAGCGAAACAATCAGAAATAGATCGATTAAATGGTTTTAGTGTTGGAGCAGATGACTATGTTGTAAAACCCTTTAGTGTGCGTGAACTAATGAGTCGAATCAAAGCTATATTGAAAAGAGTTTATAAATCTTCCAATGAAATTGTTTACACTCATGAAGAATTAAGCCTCCACATAAAAAGCATGAAGTTGTTTAAAAATGAACAGGAAATTGAAATAACGGCTTCCGAATATTCTCTTCTATATGCATTGTTTAGTAATAAAAATCAAGTTCTAACAAGAGAGCAATTGATAAATCTTGCTTTTGGAGCTGACTACGAAGACTACGATCGAAATATAGATAGCTATATTAAGCGCATTAGACAAAAAATAGAAGATGATCCAAAATACCCGAAACTACTCATTACAAAGTATGGTGCAGGATATATCTTTGGAGGCAAAAAAGTATGAGCATAAGAAAAATGTGGCTTCTAGCTTTAATGTTAATCGCAGTTTTTTCCGTAACCTTCAATGCACTTGTTCTGAGCACTTTAACAGACAAATTCTTCAAAGAATATATGACAGAAAACCACAAAAATCATATGACCCAAATTGTTTCTGATTCAACTAAATTTCTAACGGAAGGAAGTTCATCTGAAACTACCATATCTGTAAAGTTTGAGATGCATTTAGTTGACCCAATTACTCGCATTAGATTATACAATGCAAAAAATATCTTAGTTTTAGACATTAGTGCTACAAATAATATGAGAAACCACAGTATGATGGGCAGAAAAATGATGAATAGCATGATGAACGCACAATTTGAAGAAATTGAAAACATAGAGTTAATTGAAAACGGAAGATTTATTGGACAGTTAAATATCACTAAGTATAGTTCTATTGAAAATTCGATTCAAGCCCGTATGTTTAAGGCTTCCCTAATATCGAATAGCTTCTATTCTATAGTAGTTGTATTAATTATCTCCCTGCTTATAGGTTTATATATTAGCAAAAAAATGAGTAAAGCTTTGATGAACACAGCGGAAATGGCTAAAAATATTGACTTAGGTATAGATTCAGATTTAATACCTACAAAAATTATTGAGATCAAAGTAATACAGCAAAGCCTAGAAGCACTAATAAGACGCCTAAAACTAAAACAAAAAAGCAGGACTATACTGATAGATGAACTTGTACATCAAGCAAGAACTCCTTTGACCATTTTAAAAACCCATTTAGAGGGGTTTTCAGATGGAATAATTGAAATGACCCCAAAGGAAATAGGCATCTGTGAAAATCAAATAAATAATATGACAGCTATAATTTCTAATATGAGCAATATGATAGATGCAGAAAAAGATTTCGATGGTATTAATTTAGAAAAGTTTGATTTTAATCTGCTAATCAATCAAATCGTTGCTGGCTTAAAGGTCCAATTCGAACAAAAAAAAATTCGTTTGCAACTTCATGCAAATGAAAAAGTAATATTGTATAGCGATAAATATAAATTAAGTCAAGCAATATATAATGTACTGACTAACGCATATAAATTCACAAAAAAGAATGGGCATGTCAAAATACATTCCGTCGTATATCCTGAAAAATTAGTTGTTTACATTGATGATACTGGAATTGGAATTCCCCAAAAAAATCTCGACAGGATATTCGAAGCATACTATAGAGCCAATGAGTCGATAGACACAAGCGGCGAGGGTATAGGGTTATATATTGCAAAAGAAAACCTAGTCAAAATACATGGATCTATACAAGTTAAGTCTAAGGTAGGTGTAGGCACTAGCTTTATGATAACAGTACCGCTAGATATTTCTACTTAAAACATAGAATTGACCCTCACTTGAAGAGGGTCAATTCTATGTTTCAAGTATATATTATTTTAACAATTGATCAATTTTCTCTTTGTCAAATCCTTGCACTACATGGTTGTCAATGAATACTATTGGCACTCCCATAAAGCCTTTTTTCATCATATCTTTTCTTGCTTCAACATCTGTAGAAACATTTTTTTCGGTAAAACTAACATTCAACCCTCTTAAGTATTTTTTAACTTCACTACAATAAACGCAAGTATCACTTGAATATATCACTACTTTTCTACTCATTTTCATCATCCTCCAATCAAATCTTAGCAACCTCTAGTTGCTACACCTGGTACAATTCTAAATCCTTTACTAAGCCAACCATCACTAAAATCAACTGTAAAACCATTATATTGCTCCATTAATTCTTTGTTCACTAAAAAATTATATCCTCCAACTTTTTTCGAATAATCATCACTGTTGATTTTATTGTTTTTTAACTCTTCCAGAGCCATTCCAAAAGTAGGGCCTCCTCAACCAAAACTTTGAAAGAATAGTCTGATTGAAGTACCATTATATTTTTCATCGCTTAGCTGCTTGTCAAACATTTTAATAGCTTTATCTGTAACATCGATATTCATCTTCAAACCTCCTTATTATATCCCTTACTGCCGGGGGGTATATTCCTATGATACTCTTTTTCTTTCATTAAGTCAACTAAATTCGAAAAGTTTTTTATATATTTATCACTTTAGCTGTTTAACCCGGAGGCCATTTCATTTTTCTACCAGCTAGCATGTGAAAATGTAAGTGATTCACCGTTTGTCCACCGTTGTCTCCGCAATTGTTTACTATTCTAAATCCCTCTGTATGAACATTTAACTTCTTAGTTAATTTATTTATTGCATTGAAAATATCGCTTAAAAGTGCTCCTTCTCCTGACCCAACSTCTTTTATCGATTGGTAGTGCTTTTTAGGAATAACCAGAAGATGTATAGGAGCTTCCGGATTAATATCCTTGAACGCTAAGATATTCTCATCTTCATAAACTATTTCAGCTGGTATTTCTTTTCTTACAATTTTACAAAAAATACAGTCTTTCATCAGATAACCTCCTACAATATTTTTTCTTCTTTATCTTATTCTTCAATCTTAAATTTCTACTTCACCAATTATTTTGTTTCCAACGAAGCCTACTAAACGTGCTTTTGCAATTTCCCCTACTATTTCCTTATTACCCTCTATCACAACATTTAAATAATTTTTAGTCAATCCTTCTACGCAGCCTTCTATTTGCTTTGATTTAGTTTCGATCAAAACATTTGTAACTGTATCCATTTGCTTAAGTATGTAGTCCTTTTGGAGAGTTTTTCCTAATTTGATTAATTCTTCACTTCTTTTATTCATTACCAAACCGTCTACTTGAGGTGTAAACTTAGCCGCCTTTGTTCCTTTTCTTGGTGAAAATTTAAAGACATGAATTTCGCTAAATCCCATTTCATTTACAAAATCGTAGGTGGTTTTAAAATCGTCGTCTGTTTCTCCCGGGAAGCCTACAATAATATCTGTTGTAATCGCAACGTTGTGAAATGCTTTTTTTATTGATTCAACAGTAGTTCTATATACACCTGAAGTATATTTTCTGTTCATTTTATCTAAAATTTCATCACATCCACTTTGCATTGACAAGTGAAAATGAGCACATATTTTTTTTATTTTCACAAGCTCTGACAAGAATTCATCACTAAACAAAGTTGGCTCTAAAGAACCTAGTCGTATTCTCTCTAATCCGCGCACATCATCTAGTTTAAACAACAAGTTAACGAGACCATCTTCTCTTCCTTGTTCCTTTCCATAAGATGCTAAATGTATTCCTGTTAAAACAATTTCTTTAACTCCATTTTTAACTAACCTTTTTACTTCATTTACTATATTCTCTTCTTTTCTGCTCCTTATTTTACCTCTTGCATAAGGTATTATGCAATAAGAGCAATATTGATTGCATCCTTCTTGTATCTTTAAAAAGGCTCTTGTTTTTCCTTTAACTTCGTTTATCTCTAGTTCTTCGAATTCCTTCACCGCCATAATATCATCAACAGCAACTATTTTATCTCTAAACTGACTTTTATCAATTAGCTCTATTATTTTTTTTCTCTCATTGGTTCCAATTACTATATTTACTCCCTCTATTCCTGACACTTCCTCAGGCGATACTTGCACGTAACAGCCAACTACAACTATGATTGAGTCTGGATTCTGTCTTTTCGCTCTTCTAATAAACTGCCTGGATTTTTTTTCGCTCATACTAGTTACTGTACATGTGTTAATAACGTACACGTCTGCTGATTCTAAGTCTCCTACAACCGCATAATCTGCTTTTTTAAAAATCTCCATCATTGCTTGAGTTTCGTATTGATTTACCTTGCAACCTAAAGTATGAAATGCTACTTTCTTCACAATTTTCCTCCTGCTCACAGCTTAATAGTACTTTCGACATACCTATAATTTTAACAAAAGCCATCTGATCTCTAATAATCGATGGCCCCGCAGTATTTATTTTAATTGAATTCTAATTGCTTTTACGCTTTGCTTTAGCTATTATTGTTGCCCACTCACCCATTTTTTCAGTTCTTATAATTACTAAATCATTTCTTGCAAAAACTTCTATAACATCCATAACTTTTTTTAATATTATTCCTGATGCAATGAAAATTCCATCTGGCTTTAAGAATTGCTTTACATCATCACTTAGTCTCATAACAATATCTGCCATAATATTAGCAACTATGACATCTGCTTTTCCATCAGCACTGTTTAACAAGTCTCCATGCTTTACGTTTATAATATCTGTCAATTTGTTTAATTCTATATTCTTTTTAGATACTTTTACAGCTACTTCGTCTAAATCAATTGCTTGCACTTCTCTTGCACCTAACTTTGCTGCGGCAATTGATAATATTCCGCTTCCACATCCAATGTCTAGTACAGTAAATTCCGGTAATACCGTATTTTCTAATTCTTTAATGCACATAACTGTTGTTTCGTGTGTTCCTGTTCCAAATGCCATTCCTGGATCTAGTTCAATAACTAATTCATTACTATCTGCAGAGTAAGACTCCCATGTAGGCTTAATTACAATGCTTTCACCTACTTTTGTCGGCTTAAAGTGCTTTTTCCAAGACGAGCTCCAGTCTTCTTCTGAAACTTTTAATGTGCTAACTTTTCCACAGCCAATATTTATATCATAGAGAGGTAGAGATGCAACTAATTGACTAATCAAGTCAATTTTTTCTAATACATCTACTGTTGTCGGCAGATATGCCTTAACAATTACGCCATCAAAGTCTTTCTCTAAAAGAGCATCGTCAACATAGTCCCAAGATTTATCGTCATCTAACAACTTAAAGTCGTTAGATCCTTCAATAACAATGCCATTTACTCCAGCATTATAGAGAATATTTGCAACTGCTTCTTTTGCTTCATATGTTGTTTCAACAGCAATTTCTATCCACTCCATAATTTCACATCCTTTGTGTAATATTCAATTATACTCCAAACGCATCCTTGACCTTATCAAAAAAACCTTTTCTTTTCTCATGTACTTCTTCACCACATGACGCTGCAAATTGTTTCAAAAACTCTTTTTGTTCTTCTGATAGCTTTTTAGGAATTTCAACAGTTACTTTTACATATTGATCTCCCTTACCGTATCCTTTAGGGTGAACAACCCCTTTTCCTTTAAGTCTAAATACCGTCCCACTTTGTGTGCCTTCTTTTATTTTATATGTCACTTTCCCTTCCAAAGTTGGAACTTCTAATTCGTCACCAAGCGCTGCTTGTGCAAATGTTATTGGCATTTCACATATAATGTCTAATCCTTCTCTCGTAAATACCTTGTGATTTCTCACACTTAGTACTATATACAAATCGCCACGCGGTCCACCTTTTTCTCCTAGTTCACCTTCGCCTCTAATAGGTATAATACTACCACTATCTACTCCTGCAGGAATTTTCACTTTAATTTTTTTAAGTTTTCTTTCTGTTCCAGTTCCTCTACATGTTGTACATGGATGGTCTACTATTTGGCCTTCTCCGTGACATTGATTACATGTTTTAGTATTAATTATTTGCCCTAGAATTGTATTTTGTACATATCTAATCTCGCCTGCACCTTTACACGCAGAACAAGTTTTTTTAGATGTTCCAAGTTTTGCACCTGTACCTTTGCAAGTAGAACAATTCTCATATTTGTAAAACTCAATAACCTTTTCTGTCCCGAAGACTGCTTCTTCAAAACTTATAGGAACTTCATATTTTATATCTGCACCTTTTCTAGGCCCGCTTTGTCTTCTTGAACTGAACCCGCTACCACCAAACATGTCAAAAATATCTCCAAACATATCTTCGAATCCACCTGAATTTCCTCCAAAGCCGCCCGCTCCGTTTCCGTTTACCCCAGCATGTCCAAACTGATCATATTTTTGTCTTTTTTCAGAAGTGCTTAAAATTTCGTATGCTTCACTGATTTCTTTAAACTTGGACTCTGCTTCTTTATTGTCTGGATTTTTATCAGGGTGGTATTTCATTGCAAGTTTTCTATATGCTTTTTTTATTTCATCATTAGATGCACTTTTATTTATTCCAAGCACATCGTAGAAATCTTTTTTGCTCACTTTGCCACAGCCTTTCACTACACATACTAGTTTAAAACAATTATAATAAAATTCTTATGTAAAATCAATCAAATATTTTATTTCGTGATGCAAAGTTAAAGAAACTCATTATTTTCGCACCGCTATAATAATCTAAGGGCACTTTTGCGCCCTTAGATTAGTCTTTAAAAATTATTTTTCTTCCTCTTTTACTTCTTCTTTTACTTCTTCAAAATCAGCATCTACTATGTTGTCGTCATCGCTCTTATTTGTTTCTTCTTCTTCTGATTTAGTGTTCGCTTCTTCTGCAGCTGCTTGTTTATATAGTTGCTCCGAAATTGCGTGAAATGCATTTGTAAGGTCTTCCACACCTTTTTTCATAGCTTCTAGTTCATCAGTTTCTATTGCCTTTTTAAGTTTTTCTACTTCTTCTTGCACTTTTTTGATATCATCTTCTTTTAATTTATCTTTAGATTCTTCTAGTGTTTTCTCAGTTTGATATACTATTGAATCAGCATTATTTTTCACTTCAATTTTTTCTTTTCTTTTTTTATCTTCATCAGCAAATTCTTCCGCTTCTTTAATTTTTGCTTTAACTTCTTCTTCTGTCAAATTAGTAGAAGCAGTAATAGTTATTTTTTGCTCAATGCCAGTGCCTAAATCTTTTGCAGAAACGCTCACAATACCATTTACATCAATATCAAATGTCACTTCAATTTGAGGAATTCCTCTTGCTGCTGGTGGTATTCCTGTTAATTGGAATCTCCCTAAAGTGATGTTGTCTGACGCCATAGAACGTTCTCCTTGAAGAACATGAATATCTACTGCTGGCTGATTGTCTGCTGCTGTAGAGAAAGTTTGGCTCTTTTTAGTAGGAATAGTAGTATTTTTCTCAATTAGTTGAGTAAATACAGCACCAAGAGTTTCAATTCCAAGCGATAATGGAGTAACATCTAGAAGTAAAATATCTTTAACTTCACCAGTCAAAACACCAGCCTGAATTGCTGCTCCTAGTGCAACACATTCGTCAGGATTAATTCCCTTGTATGGGTCTTTTCCTGTTACTTTCTTAACTATTTCTTGAACCGCTGGTATTCTTGTAGATCCACCAACTAAAATTACTCTTGCAATTTCATCAGTTGATATTCCTGCATCTTTAATTGCCTTTTTCATTGGTTCTAGTGTTTTCTCTACTAAGTAGGAAGTTATTTCATCAAATTTTGCTCTAGTTAAGTCCATAGTTAAATGCTTTGGACCTTCACTAGTTGCTGTAACAAATGGCAAGTTGATGTTAGTAGTCATTGTGCTAGAAAGCTCTTTTTTAGCTTTTTCTGCAGCTTCTTTTAATCGTTGTAAAGCCATTTTATCTGATCTTAAATCAATTCCTTCTTGTTTTTTGAATACATCAGCAATATGGTCAATAATCGCTTGATCAAAATCGTCTCCACCTAAATGGTTGTCACCATTTGTAGCTAAAACTTCGAAGACTCCATCTCCTAGGTCTAAAATTGAAACGTCAAAAGTTCCTCCACCTAAGTCGTATACAAATATTTTTTGATGTTCATCAGTTTTATCCATTCCATACGCCAACGCTGCAGCTGTAGGCTCGTTTATAATTCTTTGGACATTCAATCCAGCGATTTTACCTGCATCTTTTGTTGCTTGTCTTTGACTGTCTGTAAAGTAAGCTGGAACTGTAATAACTGCATCGTATACTCTTTCGCCTAAATATGCTTCTGCATCAGCTTTCAATTTTTGAAGTATCATAGCTGATATGTCTTGTGGAGTATAATCTTTTCCTTCAATTTTTGTAATGTGATCTGTTCCCATATGTCTTTTGATAGATTCCACTGTTTTATCAGGATTAATTACTGCCTGACGTTTTGCAGGTTCCCCTACAATCCTCTCACTATCTTTACCATACGCAACTACTGATGGCGTAGTTCTATTCCCTTCAGCGTTAGGTATAATAACTGGCTCTCCACCCTCTAAAACTGCTACACAAGAATTCGTTGTTCCTAAGTCAATTCCAATAATTTTACTCATTTTGTATCCTTCCTCTCATTGATATCATTATTTAAATTTTAAATTACTTCGATACTTTGACCATAGAAGGTCTAATCACCTTACCATTGATAGTATATCCTTTTTGAAACACTGCAATTACCATATTTGGTTCAACTTCAGATTCTTCTTGCATCACAGCATGATGAAGATTTAAATCAAACGGTTTTTCCATTGCATCAATTTCTTTAATATTATGTCTAGTAAAAGTTTCTTTCATTTTCTTTAGTACTAGTTCAATGCCTTTTCCTAAAATATCATTATCTGTGCTTTCTTGTTTTTGTTCAACTGCTCTTTCCAAGTCATCTATACTTTCAAGCAACTCGCAAGCTAGTTTTTCGCTAGCATACAAAAATATTTCGCTCTTTTCCTTCTCGACCCTCTTTTTATAATTTGTGAAATCTGCTTGCAGACGTTGAAATTTAGCGGTACTCTCTGCTATTTCAGCTTCTTTTTCTTTTAGTCGCTTCTTAAACATTGATAATTCATCCTCATTTTCCATCTTCTCACTTTCATCTGTTTCCAACAATTGAGCTTCCTCATTATCGTCATCATTTAAAATCTCCACTGCACTGCTTTCTTGATTATATTTCTCTATTTGCTTTACAATATCCTCAAGCTCTTCTGAATCTAGTTTTGTGCTATTTTCCTTATTGTTTGTTTCCAATCAATACACCTCATTTTGTTAGTATTTATGATTCATTAATTCGTTTACAAATGCACTAACATACCTAATATCTTTTAATACTTTTGTGTATTCCATTCTAGTTGGCCCAATAACAGTTAGCCAACCAACAATATTGCCATCATTTTTAAGTGTCGCGGTAATTAATGTACACTCTTTTGCTTCATCAAAATCATTTTCTTTTCCAATTGAAATGCTGATTCCATCATTATTAATTGCAGCAATTAAGTTATACATCGCTTGTTTTTTTTCAAGCATCGAAAAAAATGCTTTAGCTCTAACAACATCGTTATACTCTGGAAAATTGAAAATATTTGCAGTTCCGTTAAACATAATATCGTATTCATCTATTTTTTCTAGCGTTTTGAGTAGTTCCGGCAGAACTTTTATTGTTGCTTTTTCTAATTCACTTGCTTCGCGATTTATTTCTCTTAATAATAATTGTTCAACTTCTCTTAAAGTCAACCCCTTCATTTTGTAGTTCAATAAATTTGTAATTTTTTGCAATGTAGTTGAGTCTATACCCCCTATTATTCTAAATACAGGTTTTCTAATAACTCCAGTATCTGTTACTATTATTGCTAAAATCATCTCGCTTGATATTTTAACAAACTGTATGCTCTCAACTCTACACCCTTCTATATGAGGTGATAACGCTATGGTAGTATAGCTAGTAATCTCCGAAAGGATTTTAGAGCTATAATGAAGTAACTCTCTCATCTCTCCAATTTTACTAGCAACATTTGACTCAATGTCGTGTTTTCTTTGACTCGTCTTCTTTTTCAGTGCCATTATGTAGTTGACATATTCTCTATAAGCACTGTCAGATGGAACTCGACCCGAAGAAGTATATGGTTGCGTTAGATAGCCCAATTCCTCAAGGTCAGCCATTTCATTTCTAATTGTTGCAGCACTAACCCCAAGATTATACTTTTTGCTTAATGTTCTAGAACCAACAGCATCAGCTGTTTCAATATAGTCTTTGACAATAGCATATAGTATTTTAAGTTTTCTATCATGCATTTTCATACTTTCACCTCGTTTTGTTAGCACTCTCATGCGTCGAGTGCTAAAACGTCTAAATACAAGATATCATTTGAAGAGCATTTTGTCAATACTAAAATCTCAAAAAAATAAAAACGACTATTTTTCAAAATCGTTCTTACAGTATTTACACTACAGTGACATACTCCCACCACTTGAAGAAGTGGGGGCTTCTCGTTCGAGTAGCCTAATGGCTACAGCATAAGCGAGCTAACCCCGTGTGTCCCACGGTTATATACTACTACTGACTATATTATAGCATATTTCAAAGTTAAAATTCTTCAACTCTCTCTTTTTTGAATGTAGCAATAATCTAGAGTCTCCATTCTCTTACAATTATCAAATCGCTTTGTAATGAACGAGTGTAGTTAGATCTTTCTCTTCATAGAACTCATACCTCATACCTCATACCGGCAACTATGTATTTTTGCTTAACTTTAAACGCGAGAGATGCAAGATTTGGCTCAGGTCCTACGATTGTTTCTGCAAAAATGCCATTTACTCCACGCTTTTTAGAATCCGCAATCATATTTGAAAATAGAACACTCCCTATTCCTCTTCCTGTATACGGCGCATAAATCGCCGTTTTGTCTACGAATACAAAATTGTCAGTTTTACTCATATCAAACCTTGGATTCCAATAAACTTCTTCTATCCAACCTGTATTATTACTTAACCATTCTTCCCTTGTATTTAGCATTAAAAAACCCATTATCTTATCTTGCGTTTTAGATCTAGCAACATAGAAATACTTCAATTCAAAAATGTCACTAAGTAATTTAGCTTGATAAAATTTAGGATCACTTGAGTAGTCATCCATTAAAAATCCCTTTGTTGCCACCTTTTTATTTTGTCCGACACTACAAGCTATTTGGTATATTTCTTGTAGATCATTTGGCTGTGCCTTGCTTACATTGATACTGTCTCCACTAAATGCTAACTGATCCGTCCTCTCCGTCCTATTCTGTTCAATGCTTTTCAAATATTTCATAGCTCGAGCCTTCTTAAATTTTTGTTGTAACTTCAAAAGATACCAATTCACATTCAAAATTTCAATTTAATTTTTACTGAACAATCTAGTTTAGTATCAAACCCAAATTTTTATATAAAAAATGTACCAATATATGCATTAGTTTTTTTAGAAGATATCACTTTTAATTGGGAGTTCATAAAAATCAGAGTATGCTGCGACTATAAAAGCAAGTCCTATAAAACTTAGAAAATATGATAAGTTATGGACCTGAATCCTTAAGTACTAATGAGTAGAGTTTGTACTTGAACTAGTATACTATAATTATACAACATTTATTACAAAAAGTAAACAAAAAAACGCGTATGCATTTGACATGAATAATTATCCTATTTTAGAGCTTATTTCTTTTGAATATTTTCCACTCCCCAAAGTGATTTCTAAATTCAAAAACTTCTTTTTCATGTGTAATAAATTCACCAGACGTTAATTCAACTACATAATCAACTGTCAGGGTTATTCCTTCACTGTTGTAGCTAATCACAAACATTTTTATCTCTATATTTTTATAATTTCGAATCCTCTCCCTTGTTTCTCGAAAAAACATTGTATAGTCTAGTCCAAACTCTGGTGTTCTGTACGTATAATCAAATGCTCGTCTAATTTCTTGGTTTTCAAGGTGTTCAAAATATGCTCTAAGAACATCTAGTGGCGAAGCAAGTGTTTCTTTCGTTATTTTTTCATTTCTAATTAACGGTTCTCTCAAAGACAAATATTTCAAAAAAATATGAGGTCGTTCTCCTTCTATTAGTATCTGTACCTTACTAATATAATCACTTTTAGTCAAAGAATTTACCACAGAAAAAGCTACTAACACTTCGTCAATCTCTCTTCTAGGTAAATCAGTATAAAACTCTTTAGAAAAATTCACATAAACTGTATCCCCTATTGTAAGAACTGAATAGATCTTTGTTCTTGGTGATAGAGTTGGATGTAGTATAGTATTAGTTGGACCCTTGATTAACTCTCTTAAAACAACCTCTGCCCTTGATTCAAAGGTTCTTTCGATAACTCTTAACTCTTCCACCAAAATAGCTTCTATAGGACATCTAAAATAAAGCGTGATAGTTTCTTGAATTTCTTCTGGACTTGGTTGAATTTCTAACTCTGGTGCCTCAAGTGCAGAATTCGTGAAGACATTAATTGAATAAACAAAAATGACGCAAATCGCAACAAAAGATATATACACATACTTTTTTTTCATAACATTCACCTATATTTAGTTTCTTACACATTCTTTCATACGTAAGATTACTCTTTTTTTAGATACAGTCGGGAAATTTCTCCCCTTTTATACAGATTTAAATCTTTAGTGTTTTCTTCTACGTTACACAATATTGTCTCGGATCAATTGGAAGCTCAATAGTAAAGGTAGTGCCTTTATTTATTTCACTAATAACTTCTATCTTTCCTTGATGCAAGCTAACAATACGATGTGCTATTGAAAGTCCTATCCCTGTGCCACCTGTTTTTCTTGCTCTATCAGAATTTACTCTATAGAATCTATCGAATATATATGGCAAACTTGCTTTTGGTATACCTATTCCACTATCCCTTATTTCAATAGTAGCATATTTATTTTTGTAGCAAATTTTTATATTAATACAACCGCTTTGTTCAGTATATTTTTCTGCATTATGTATTATATTAATTAACGCTTGATGTATTTTCCCTTGATCTATTACTATTTGCACATTATCTTTATGTTCTACTCTAACTTTAATATTTCTTTTTTCTGCCAATGGTAAAATTGTAGCCACCACTTTATCTACAACTCGGTTTAGGGAATAACTTTTAAGCTTTAGCTCCAATTTTGCTTCGTCTAAATCGACCAATACCAACAGTTCGTTGACAATGTTGTTTAGCCTATCCATTTCTGAGTTAATATCTATTAAAAATTCTCTATGTGTGTCAATATTTGATTTTTTGTCCCCTATTAGTGATTCCGCCAGAATTTTTATAGAAGCTAATGGTGTTTTAAGCTCATGAGACACATTCGCAACAAATTCTCTTCTTTGTTTTTCTATATGACTTAATTTAGTGTTCATAAAATTATATGCATGTGCTAATTGCCCAATTTCATCATTAGCTGTTATTTCAATTTTTTCGTTAAGCACTCCTCGCGCAGTTCTTTTCATTGCAATAGTTAATTCTTTTATAGGCTTAGAAATAAAATTTGCAAAAAATACACTTAGCATTGTCACTAGAAGCAAAGTAATTAAAGAAATTGCAAATAACATTTTTTGCACATTTTCTATAGACTTATATACTCCATCCATCGATGTAGATATAAGTACTGCTCCATGAATTCGGTCGCCCTGCATAATTGGCACGCTAATATACATGGCTTTACCATGTATATTTAATTCGTAAATATTAGATATGTTCTCTCCTCTTATAGCCCTATCTACCTCATAGATATCTATTTTTTCATCGTTTAGTATATGAAACGAGTCAAAGATTACGATCTTCGAACTGTCAATGATTAATACTCTTCCCTCAATCAGATGACCTATTTGCTCGATAATTTGACTAACAGTCAACTTATCAATTGTATTGTCAAACTCATTTACCGCCAGCAAAACTCGATTCGATAAAATTTGGGCTTGCGTAGTAAAGTTGTTTTTTATCTCTTCGATATAGCGCTGTCTTAAGTTTGAATACACGTACGTGTTTATAATAAACAGAGCAATTACTAAAAGTGTCATGTACGCAAATATTATTTTAGATCTGATACTGACAAACGAATTACTTTGACCTAAAATAGTAGCCTACCCCCCATTTAGTCAAAATATATTCAGGGCTACTTGAATTAGATTCAATCTTCTCTCTTAATCGTCTAATATGTACATCTACAGTTCTTACATCACCAAAATACTCATATCCCCAAATGGTTTCTAATAACTCTTCTCTACTATATACCTCCCCAGAATGTGAAGCTAAAAATAAAAGTAGATCAAATTCCTTTGCAGTAAGGTTGACATTAGTTCCGCGTATAGCAACTTTTCGTCCAATTGTATTCATAGCAAAATCATCTATTTCTATAACTTGGTCCGTAATAGGGATGTCTGTCTTGATAGTTCGTCTTAGGACAGCTTTAATTCTTGCTTTCAGTTCAAGAATATTGAAAGGCTTAGTTAAATAATCGTCCGCACCATATTCTAGTCCTAAAATTTTACTCATATCTTCACCTTTAGCAGTTAGCATAATTATTGGCATTTGATAATTTTCACGAATTCTTTTACAGAGCTCAAGTCCTTCAATCTTTGGTAGCATTAAATCTAACAATACTAAATCTGGTTTTTCATTTCTAATTTTCTCTAATGCTTCTTCACCATCAAACGCTGTATCTACTACGTAGTTGTCTTGCTCTAAACTATGTTTTAATCCTTTAACCAATAGTTTCTCATCATCTACAATTAAAATTTTTCTTTCCATTTGATCACCTCTAATTTAATTTTCTTATTCATTATTTACAGCTTTTAACCTTTTACTAATAGCTATTTTCCTTTTAACAATATTCTTTTGTCACCATCTCTTTTAGTTATTTTGATTTTATCAAAATACTCCAACAAGCCAACTGTATACTTTCTACTTGTATTTAATAAATCTCTATACTCAGCAAGTGTTATACTACCTTTCTCATTTACAAAGACTACCAACATATCTTTAGCTTCATTATATCTCTTTACGTGTAAGTATACATCATTGTTCATATTAATCAACTCATTATCTATCATCGTTTCTAATACTTGCTCAATTTTTTCTTCATTATACGGAATAGTTACTAGAACATCCTCAATAGATGGTGTAGAAAACGCACTGTCATAATATGCTTTTTCAATCATTTGCTTTATTTTATTGTGTTCTTTATCTAATATAATCTTAAACTTAAATTCAGACACATATTTACCGTCAATCTTTACCAATTTCTCATCATGAAAATCTTTAAGTAGAAATTCTATTGCCTTACTCTTGCTTTTATTCGATATCTTGGTTTTTAATTCTTCTTTTAGCATTCCTTGTCTAAGAGGGTACGTACTATGAAACTTATCTAGTATTTTCAAAATGTCATTTTTCATTTTCTCATAATAACTGATATGGATAATAAATGTATCGTCTAAAATTATTATTCTCTTATTTATTTTGAGGATTTGTACACAATCACTTACTTCGCTTTCTTGATAACCCGCTAGTTTTATTATATCATATAAGCCTAGAAATTGACTGCTTGTATTTTCTATGAGCTTTTCTACAATATCCTTGGTATTTCCTTTTTCTTTTAAAGCTAATTCTTCAATTATTTTTTCATTATACCTTTTATGTTTTTTAGGATTGCTTTCTATTACTATAGCCCCACCAATAGTTTCCATTGGAGAATAAAACCTAATTACCATTATATCATCTTTCTTAAGTGCAGTTGTTTCTTCTAGCCTTAATTGCGCATATGCGCTCTCTCCTGGTAGTATTTCTTCTGCATTTAATATTGCCACTCTTGCTAAAATTTCTGAAGCTCCAATATACAATCTCACACGGTCTCTATTCTTAATTTTCCTTGGTGAATCTTTTAGTAAACTAAGTTTTACATCAATCATCATAGTTTCCATCATTGAGTCAAGTGAAGCTAAAACATGCCCTCTATCTATTGCTTCTTTCTTTATATTGGCTAAATTTATTGCAACTCGCTGGCCTGCAAATGCTTGGCTTACAGAATCCCCATGTACTTGTATGTTCCTGACTCTAACTTTTGTCTTGCTTGGTAATATCTCCACAGCTTCTTCTACGGAAATTGTGCCTTCAACCAAAGTTCCTGTAACTACCGTTCCAAAACCTGTTTTTGTAAAAATTCTATCTATAGGCATTCGTGCAGGTGCATCTAAATTTCTTGACTTAGTTTTATTTGTGATACAATCTATTTCTGCAATTAACTTTGAGATTCCTTCTCCTGATACTGAATCTACGCTAATAATGTTTGCATTTTCTAAAAATGTATTTTCTACTCCTAGCATTACTTCTTCTTTAACAAGCTCCATCCACTCGTCTTCTACTAGACTTGATTTTGTTAAAACTATTATACCCTTTTTCACCTCTAATATAGATAAAATATCAAGATGCTCTTTCGTTTGCGGCATTATCCCTTCGTCAGCTGCAATCACCAACATAACAATGTCAATACCTCCTATACCTGCAAGCATGTTCTTAACGAACTTTTCATGCCCAGGCACGTCTATTATACCAGCACGTTTGCCACTTGGTAAATCAAAATATGTAAATCCTAAATCTATAGATATTCCTCTTCTCTTCTCTTCTTTAAGTCTATCTGTATTTCTCCCTGTTAGGGCTTTAATTAACGTAGTTTTACCGTGATCTATATGTCCTGCTGTTCCAATTATTACATTTTTCAAACGGCTACCTCCTAATACTATGCGCTACAGTGTCAAGCGCTTCACATATTACTTTATAATCTTTTTCATCAATAGTCCGTACATCCATAATTATTTTGTTACCTTGAATACGTGTTATTATTGGTATTTTGTAGTTTCTTAGTCCTTCTTCTAGTTTAGTAGTTGATATATTAGAAGATGAAATAACAATTACTTTAGTGGGCAATTTTTCAAGAGGCAAAGAACCTCCTCCAACTCGCGAGAAATCGTCAGTCATATTTATTGTTAATCTTCCAGATCCCTGCTTTATCATGCCAAAAAGAATTTCCGAACGCCTAGTAATTGACTTGGTGCTTTCTGTAATCATCCTCAGAGTAGGAATTTTAGAAACTACATCATCCATGTTCAAGTATAGCCTTAGCGTCGCTTCTAGAGCTACCATAGTAAGTTTATCCACCCTTAAAGCACGAGTCAGTGGGTTTTTCTTCATTTTATCAATGTAACATTTCTTTCCTACAATAATCCCTGCCTGTGAAGCCCCCAGCAGTTTGTCTCCACTAAAAGTAATAACATCTACTCCTGCTTGCACACTTTCTTGAACAGTGGGCTCATAAGTAATACCATATTTTCTTAAATCTATTAATACTCCACTACCTAAATCTTCTATAACAGGTTTGTTTATTTCTCTTCCTAATTTCACTAGTTCTTTCAACGAAACTTCATCAGTAAAGCCTACAATTTTGTAATTACTAGTATGTACTTTAAGTAATGCTGCTGTATTATCAGTAACCGCATTTACATAATCTTTTAAATGTGTCTTATTCGTTGCGCCAATTTCAACAAGCTTAGCATTGCTTTGCTCCATTACATCAGGAATACGAAACGAACCCCCAATCTCAACTAACTCACCTCTTGAAACAATAACTTCTCTATTTTTAGCCATAGTGCTTAAAGTTAACAGCACAGCTGCTGCATTGTTGTTAACAACCAATGCATCTTCTGCGCCTGTTATAAACTTTAGTAGCTCTACAACATGGTCATACCTACTTCCTCTTTTACCTGTAGCTATATCCATTTCTAAGGTAGAGTAAGATGATGCAATATCCCATACTTCTTCTTTTATTTCATTACTTAGTAGTGCTCTTCCTAAATTTGTATGGAGTACGACCCCTGTAGCATTTATCACTTTTTTTAAATTCATATTAGTAAATTTAATGCTTCTTGTTATCACTTGATTTGATATCTTATCAAGATTAATACTAAAATTCTCTTTTTCTTCTTCATTTAGTTTTAATATTCTTTTCCTTAAATCGCTAATTGCGCTTCTAATTTCTCTCACTACAACATTTCTAGGTGTTTCTACTAATAGTTCCTTAATGCTTTCTCTACAAAGCATCTCATCTATTGAGGGCAAAGTACTTAGCATATTGATTCCATTCATCAAATCGCTCCCTTAATTAATCAGAATTCCCAACACTAAAATTATAACATAATACCAGCATTAATCAAATAACCTTTGGTGATTCATACTACAAATGCCTTATCACTGTTATAGCTGCGATAATACTAAACTGTATTTTGTTATATACTATTACAAATCCAATTATCAAATATTCTAGTACGACTGAAATCTTGATAAAAAAGAAAACGTTTTCCCTTCAATTTATTGTTTTTTTGTGATATTATATAGTTGTAATGTTATTAATTTTACAAGTAGTATTTTCAAAATATTTGTCTTTAGGTGGTGATGAAAAGTTTCATCGATTTAATGCAACAAAACTAAAATAAGAGGAGGTTATTATGGTAAGTTTAATTGAACAAATCAACGGTTTTATTAACACTATTGTTTGGGGTCCTTATATGTTAGTCTTTCTTGTCGGTGTCGGTGTATGGTATTCATTTAAGACGAATTTCCTTCAAGTAAGAAAATTCGGATTTACAATGAAAGAAACTTTAATGAAGATATTCGATAAGCCTGACAAAGATGCTGTAGGTGATATCACACCGTTTCAAGCTCTTTCAACAGCTTTAGCTGCTACAATTGGTACAGGTAATATTGCCGGTGTAGCTACTGCTATTGCAATTGGTGGTCCAGGAGCAATTTTCTGGATGTGGATTTCTGGCTTCTTTGGAATGATGACAAAATTTGCAGAAGTTGTTTTAGCTATTAGATATCGTGAGAAAAATGAAAATGGCGAGTGGGTTGGAGGTCCTATGTACTACATAGAAAAAGGCCTTGGTATGAAATGGCTGGCTGTTGTTTTCTCAATATTTGGTGCTTTAGCTGCTTTTGGTATTGGTAACATGGTTCAAGCTAATTCTGTTGCTGATGCTATGAATACTACTTTTAATATACCTCACTGGGTTTCTGGAGTAGTTTTAGCAGTTGCTGCTGGTTTAGTTATATTAGGCGGACTTAAAAGAATTGCAAAAGTAACAGAAAAAATTGTACCTTTTATGGCTGTATTTTATGTAATCGGAGCGGTACTTATATTAGTTCTTAATATTGCAGGAATTCCTAACGCATTTAGACTTATTTTTGTTCATGCTTTTACTCCTACTTCTGCAGTAGGCGGATTCGCTGGTGCTACAGTATGGTATGCAATGAGGTATGGTGTTGCGCGTGGTGTGTTCTCAAATGAAGCTGGACTTGGTAGTGCACCTATTGCTCATGCTGCTGCTCAAACTGATCATGCAGTACGCCAAGGACTTTGGGGAATTTTCGAAGTATTTGCAGATACAATCGTAATTTGTACACTTACAGCGTTAGTTATTATTTCTACGGGCGTTTGGAACTCTGGACTTACTGGAGCTTCTTTGACAACAGAAGCATTTAATACTGGGTTAGCCGGCGTTGGTGGAGTAATTGTTGCTATTGGAATACTTTTCTTTGCATTCTCTACAGTACTAAGTTGGGCATACTACGGAGAGAAATGTTCCGAATATATTTTAGGTTCTAAATTCAACTTGGCTTATAGACTTATCTGGCTACCTCTAATCTTTGTTGGAGCTGTAGGAAGCTTAGATTTAATATGGGCTGTTGCTGATACATTAAACGGACTTATGGCAATCCCGAATCTAATTGGTTTATTCTTATTAGGATCAGTAGTGTTTAAATTGACAAACGAGTTCTTTACTGAAAAAGTGTAGGCAAAGAATCTTTTATCAACTAAATGCAAGCAACACACAGTTTATATTTAAACTATGTGTTGCTTTTTTTCTTGCTCAACCATATTAAGCATCAAATTCTTATCGCTACGACACTATTTTATTAGTATCGCTGCTTCTCTCTTTTGTATAACTTCACCAATCAACTCAAACGGATTCTTATCTATTTCCCCCAAAATATACAGCGCTTCTTTTGCATCGTCTTTATTTATCGCAATTAACAGCCCTCCAGAAGTTTGCGGGTCATACATTACATCATCTATTGCTTGTTCTACTTCAGATAAGTATTTTACATTGTTTTCTACATATTCTTTATTAGAATACATGCCCGCTGGAATTATTCCCATATTAGCAAATTCGCATGTTCCTTCGATTACCGGTATTTTTGATGAATCAATAATTATTGAAACACTGCTACCTTTTGCCACTTCATAAGCATGTCCTATCAATCCAAACCCTGTAATGTCTGTGCAAGCGGAAATTCTTAAATGTTTGATTGCTTCAATTGCATACTTGTTTAAAGTTTTCATAGTATGTATTGCTTCTTCGTACTGTTTGCCATTTGTTAAGCCTGCTTTAATTGCAGTATTTAATATTCCTAATCCTAGTGGCTTAGTTAGTATCAGTACATCACCGATCTTAGCTTTATTATTACTTAAAACCATATTCGGATGGATAGTCCCAGTTACAGACAAGCCATATTTAGGTTCTTCGTCTTCTATTGAATGCCCTCCTACTAATAACGCTCCGGCTTCTTCTATTTTACTGCAACCGCCTAGTAATATTTGCTCTAGCACTTCACTAGGTAAACATTTGGGGAAACATACGATATTCATTGCCGTAAGGGGTGTCCCTCCCATTGCATACACATCACTTAGTGAATTTGCAGCAGCAATTTGTCCAAATACATATGGGTCGTCCACCACTGGTGTAAAGAAATCTAGAGTCTGCACTAAAGCAGTATCTTTATTAATTAAAACTATAGCTGCGTCGTCTGATGTCTCTATTCCTACAAGTAATCTTTCATCATTTATTTTTGGTAGTTTGCGCAAAACTTGCGCTAGGACGTCTGGTCCTATCTTGGCAGCTCAGCCAGCACTTTTCGTTAATTGAGTTAATCTTGGAGTAATCATTTTATATCCCCTTCCTTATAAATCACCCTTCAAGGTTTGCGCGAATTTCTCTTATACAAGACCCTTTCGACTCCACTGAGTTTTACTCAGGGTGACAATCCATGTATATCAATGAATCATTCTGTTCGAACATACAAATTGTCTGAGGTTAATTGAGTTCACTGGCTCTTTTCCTAACGTTTTCTGCATGTTCTTTTATTCGTTTGTACAATTCTTCATATCTGTGTGTAATTGTTACTTCTTTTTCACTGAAAAATCCGTACCGATATTTCAGCCTAAGAATACGGTACAAAGATTCATCTATTCTCTCTTCAGTTATAACACCATTCTTTATTGAATATAAAATGTATTCAATAGTTTTTTCGACTTGTTCAAGAGTCGTTACTAACAAAACAATATCAACTCCTGCTTCAATGGCTTTAACAGCTGCTTCCTCTGTTTTCATCAAAGATGTAATTGCTTCCATCGATCCGATATCGTCAGTAATAATAACTCCCTCAAACCCTAATCTATCTCTTAACTCGCCAGTCAAAATTTTTCGAGACAAAGTTGCGGGTTGTTCAGTGTCCATAGATGGTACTTTCACATGTGCTGTCATTATCATACCAATATCTGATTCATTAATCAAATATTTAAAAGGAGAAATATCAATTTCTCTAACCTCGCTAATATCGCGATAATTAGTTGGCAACTCAAAATGTGAATCTTTCWTTACATTTCCATGTCCCGGGAAATGTTTTATACAAGATATTACTAAATTTTTTCTTTGTCCATTTACAAAAGCGTTTGCCATTTTGGATACGATTTCTGCATTCTCTCCAAATGCACGCACTCCTATAACTGGATTGTTTTCGTTAGTGTTTACATCAACCACTGGAGCAAAATTTAGATTCACTCCAAGATAAGAAAGCGCCTCTCCTATTAACAGTCCTTGTTCTTTTGACAGTTCAGAATCGTCAATATTCCCAAGCACGCGATTATTCTCAAAAGAAGGGAAAATGCTGTCGATTCTAGACACTTTACCACCTTCTTGGTCTATGGCAATAAAAGGTGGTACATCTAAGTAAATTTTGGTAATTTCATCAATCTTGCCCGTCAATTCTCGAGTCTGCATTGGGGCATGAACATTATTTGAAAACAAAATAAATCCGCCTATTCTTTTATTACTAATGAATTCGTGTATTTGGTGTTCATAAAAACTTACCATAATCATTTGGCCTATCTTTTCTTCTATTGTCATATTATTAATCAGATTCTTAATCTTCAAATCAGTCTCATCTTGCTTATTTTCTTCTACTATACTTGTCATTTCGTCTTGAAATTCTTTAATCTCAAATATATTCATAGATGGTTGTATTAAAAAACCAACTATAGTATTGATTATAATCATTATCCAAATTATATTTTGCTTAATCATGTATACACCTTACTTCACGCTAATTTTGTCTTCTATATCAGCAAATGTGCTTTCTCCAATACCTTTCACATTTTTAATATCTTCAATGGATTTAAAATTTCCATGTTTCTTTCTATAATCGATTATTCTTTGAGCAAAACTGTCTCCTATTCCAGTCAAACTCGTCAATCTTTCTATATTAGCTGTATTAATATTAATTTTCCCATTTTCATTCATTGCACTTGAAACTTGACTAATTTCAAAATTTTCATCCTGCTCACTAGGAATATATATGTACGCTTCATCAAAAATCCTTTGAGCTAAGTTAATTTTACGCGAGCTGGCTTTTTCTGTAAGACCTCCAGCTATTTCAATGGCATCAATCACTCTTGCACCTTCCTCAAGTTCGTACACTCCAGGATTTAAAATATGCCCTTCAATATGGATGACAATTTTTTCGTTTTCTATTTGTCCAATATCTCCAGTAATCTCAACAGTAATTCCTTCATCTTCTGCACTCAGAGTATACTTTGCCCCTCCGAAGTTAATTTCATTAATTTTAGTGATAGATATTAATACCAAACTAATCACAACAAACATAATCAATTTTTGTTTTTTTGTAAACTTCAAACAAACTCCCCCCAGTTGTACTTCTATTATATTTTCTTACCTCACAATTTTACACTAATTGAAGCATAAGTACAAGAATAGTGTTTGACATTTTTTAATATTTTTTTGCATATCTATTAGTAAATAGAAAGTAACTTAAGCTTGTTAATCCTTTTTATATGCTCTATAATTAAAATATCAGAAAATCTAATACTAGAGGAGAATTATATGATTCGCAAATTTATATTGTCAGCTATCCTAGTTCCATTTCTATTCCTTATATTGTGCACTATTACCTATGCCACACCAACAATTACTGCTAGAAACGCCATTTTAATTGATTATACAACTGGTGAAGTCTTATATGAGTACAATGCACATAGTGTTGCGTATCCTGCTAGCACAACAAAGATTTTAACTGCTTTACTTGCTCTAGAAAAACTACACTTAGATGAGGTAGTAACAGTAGATTACGACATATACGTACCTGGTTCAAGCATGTACTTACTAAAAGGCGAATCCTTTACCGTCGAAGAACTCATAAAAGCAACACTAATTCGTTCTGCAAACGATGCTGCTGAACTTTTAGCTGTACACATTTCGGGAAGTGTAGATGATTTTTCTAAACTAATGAACTTGCGAGCACGTGAGCTTGGAGCAAGAAATTCTAACTTCACTAATGCTCATGGTATGCCTGATTCAAGTCATGTCACGACCGCTTTTGATTTGGCAATGATTACTAGACATGCAATGTCATTTGATCTTTTTAGAGAAATAGTTTCAACCGTTAATTTGCAGTTTCAACCTACTGAATTAACTCCGAACATGAGAATTTACAGAAACTCAAATAGGTTTCTATGGGGTACAGGATCCAGAAACCAAATGAACTATTATGGTAATTACGTTGACATAAAGTATGATTTAGTTGATGGCGTAAAAACTGGTTTTACCAACAGCGCTGGGCAGTGTCTTGTTTCGTCGGCAATTAGCGACGACCACCGACTTATAGCTGTTGTCTTAGGAGCTACTGGCACCAATATTTATACTGATTCACGATCATTATTAGATTATGGCTTCTTAAACTACAGGCTTGTACAAATTGCAGACTTAAATTTGCATGTAACCGACGCCGCTGTACTAAATAGCGAGTCAATAACAATACCACTAGTTACTGAAAACTCACTCTATAAAGCACTTCCTAGAGAAATTAATACATATGAAATCGATAAAAAAATCACAGTTTTTGAAGATGTTAGCGCTCCAATAAATAAAGGTGAAGCATTGGGAAGGATTTCCTACTCATATAATGATGAATTTCTTGGCGCAGTAAATCTTGTGGCGGCCGACAATGCTATCGTAAAACTAACCTTTTGGGATAAACATGGAAGAAATCTAAAGTATCTGTTAGCTTTCTTTTCAATTTTTGTAGCCTGGAAAATATTTGTTGAGTATGTAAGAAACAAAAGAAGAAGACGCAAATTATTGTTTTCTAAAAAACGTAAAACTTACAATAAAAATTAGAACATTTATATGATAATTTTTGATTCCTATGATTGACAAGGAGACTCGGAAAGTAGAGTCCCCGTTACCCGATGTCCAGCGTAGCCGGACGAGTTCACTTACATTATATTTTATTATTTACTTATGAAGATATTTCTGGCTCATTTCTAGAAAATGATTAAATATATGATCTAAGTCTTTTCCAAACTTAGACAATATATAAGTACCCTCTCGTTTTTCAATTACTTGTCTATCTATAAGTAATGCTAGTTTTCTATTTAATTCCGTATTAGAAATCTCACCAATTTTTCTGCTAATATCACTATAGTTTTGAGAATCATGACCTACTGTTTGGATTATTTCTGGTATCCATTTAAGTCTAAAAATATCGTGAATTAGTCGAAATCCTTCGTCCCTTTGATGATTCATAAAGTCCTCCTCTTACAAACAATTTTGTCTCTATTTCTTTTTACATATCTATTATATAATAAAGTCAAACAAAAGAAAACACAAAGAACTTAATAAAATTTGACTATGAATAATCAAAAGAAAGAAAGAAAGGAAGGAGAGGTAAAATGCAAAGTGGAAAATGTCCGGTAACAGGTGCAACAAGTAAAGGGAAAAGGAGGGGTGCAAAAAATAATGATTGGTGGCCAAATCAGCTAAATTTGAATATTTTGCAGCTGCACTCAAATAAAGTTAATCCAATGACACCTGATTTCAATTATGCTGAAGAATTCAAGACGATTGATTATGAAGGTCTAAAGAAAGATCTCTATGCACTCATGACTGATTCACAAGATTGGTGGCCAGCTGATTATGGTCATTATGGAGGTTTGTTTATCCGTATGGCATGGCACAGTGCAGGAACTTACAGAATCAATGATGGTCGTGGTGGTGCAGTAAGTGGTAGTCAAAGATTTGCACCTCTTAATAGTTGGCCAGATAATGTGAACCTTGACAAGGCGAGACGATTACTTTGGCCTATTAAGAAAAAATACGGCAAGAAAATTTCTTGGGCAGATTTAATGATTCTAGCTGCTAACTGTGCATTAGAATCAATGGGTTTTAAAACTTTTGGATTTGCTGGTGGCCGAGAAGACATCTGGGAACCTGAAGAAGACATATATTGGGGTAGTGAGAGTGAATGGTTAGGGGAAGAGCGTTACTCTGGTGAGCGCAACCTTGATAATCCTCTTGCAGCAGTTCAAATGGGATTAATCTATGTAAATCCAGAAGGACCTGATGGTATGCCAGATGCGGTTGCTTCAGGTAAAGATGTTAAAGATACCTTTGCACGAATGGCAATGAATGACGAAGAAACTGTTGCCCTTATTGCAGGCGGTCATACCTTCGGTAAATGTCATGGCGCATCCAGCGCAGAGCACGTAGGACCTGAACCAGAAGCCGCAAGCATTGAGGAAATGGGTCTAGGTTGGAAGAATCGTTTTAGATCTGGTTCTGGTGATGATACGATATCTAGTGGTATAGAAGGACCATGGAATTCTACACCTACTAAGTGGGACATGGGTTATTTTGATACGCTGTTTAATAATGACTGGAATCTTGTAAAAAGTCCAGCCGGCGCATGGCAATGGGTGCCAGCTGATCCTGCTGCTCACAATGTTCCTATGTCACAAGATAGTTCAAAAACTCAACCACCTATTATGACAACAGCAGATTTGTCATTACGTATGCACCCAACGTATAAACCTATTGCAAAACACTTCCATGAGAATCCAGAAGAATTTGCAGATGCTTTTGCTCGTGCATGGTTCAAATTAACACATCGTGATTTAGGCCCTCGTTCTCGTTATCTTGGACCTGAAGTACCTGAAGAAGAATTGATATGGCAAGATCCGATATCAAAACCGGATTTTGATATTGTGAAGGAAGAAGACATAAATGCTTTAAAGACTAAGATTCTTGAGTCAGGATTATCAGTATCTCAATTAGTATCAACAGCATGGGCGTCAGCTTCAACATTTAGAGGTTCCGATTCTCGTGGTGGTGCAAATGGTGCACGCATTAGATTAGAGCCACAAAAGACTTGGGAAGTTAACCAACCTGAAGAACTTAAAAAAATTCTCGATATTATTGGTGTTATCCAGAATGATTTTAATAATTCACAAACAGGTAGTAAAAAAGTTTCTTTAGCTGACATGATTGTTTTATGTGGTAATGTGGGCATTGAAAAAGCTATTAAAAATGCTGGATACGATTTAACAGTACCTTTTAATCCTGGTCGAACTGATGCTACTCAAGAACAAACAGATATTAACTCATTTACTGTAATTGAACCTAAGGCTGATGGATTTAGAAATTATCATAAAGCAAAATTCTCTGTTTGTGCAGAAGAACTTCTAGTCGACAAAGCTCAATTATTAAAGCTAACAGCTCCAGAAATGACAGTTCTTATAGGTGGTCTGAGGGTATTGAATACGAATTATGGACGTGCACCATTTGGTGTTTTTACAAATCAAACTGAGACTCTATCCAATGACTTCTTTGTAAATGTACTCGATATGAATACGAAATGGAAGTCTACAGAAATGGACGAAGATATATACGAAGGGATTGATAGAACATCCGGTGAACGTAAATGGATGGCAACACGTGTTGATCTTATATTCGGTTCAAATTCAAGACTCAGAGCCTTATCCGAAGTATATGCCAGTGATGATTCTATGCCTAAATTTCTAGATGACTTCATATCTGCTTGGAACAAGGTAATGAATGCAGATCGATTTGATCTTTCATAGTTGTAAAATAATACACGCCTTTAGTAAGAATGTTCGCCAATAGTTTACTTATTAATGATAAAAGAGCCTCCGCGTGAACAATATGCGTTCACCTTATAGTAAATAATAAATATTTGCGATAAGCCGGAGGCTTTTCTATTCCTTAAGAATATATCCTCTGTAAAAGTCAATTTGCTCGCACGTCTTCTGTTTTTCTACGCTATTACTATTGCATCAATTTCAACTTTAACATCTTTTGGTAGTCTTGCAACTTCAACGCATGCTCTTGCAGGCTTATTATCTACAAAATACTCTGCATATATCTCATTTATTTTACCAAAATCGTTCATGTCTTTAATAAATACAGTAGTTTTTACTATATCACTAAAACTCATTCCTGCTTCGTCTAATATACCTTTAAGATTCTCTAATGCCTGTCTTGTTTGTTCTTGAACATCTTCTGAAACTAACTCCATAGTCTCTGGTACAAAAGGAATTTGTCCTGAAACGAACATCATGTTTCCGACTTTAATTGCCTGCGAATACGGTCCAATTGCTGCTGGTGCATTTTTTGTATTAATTACTTCTCTCACTTTTATTCCTCCTTAAGTTTGAAAGCAAAGTCAATAATTTGCTTCTTTCATTACATTTTTAAAACTACCTACTCTTAGATTAACATTTTGTTGTTAGTAAATAAAATTGCATCGATATACGTTCACACTTTCTTTTAGTGTAATTATAGCCTTCTGTAAGTTTCAATGTTTAAAACATGCTCTCCCAGTAGAGCATCGTCAATTTGCTTTAAGAGCCTTTCTTTATCCTCGCTTAGTTCACCCGCTAAATTTAAATAGTTTGAAGCGTGATTACTTCTAAAAGTACAGGCGTTTACATTTAAACGAGTAAGTAACTCCTTTGTTTCTAACAACACTTCTTTTGCTTTTAACAACTGAAATTCACCTGCCCTAATTTGCTTAAACATTTCAGTTTCAGGCTCTACTAGTAGTGTAAGAAGTCCAATGTAATTTGGTTTAATCTCATTTAATACTCTAGCAGATTCAATTGCGTGTTCCTTCCAAAGTTCTCTACCACCAAGACCTGATATTACCATGACCGAAAGTTTAATGCCTGCTTCTACAACCTTTTTGCCTGCTTCTATCATATCAGCAGAAGTCACACCTTTTTTGACATTTTCTAAAACAGTGTCACTTCCTGATTCTAGTCCCAAGTACGCAATACCTAGTCCTAAACTTGATAGCAAAACAAGGTCGTCCTCAGATTTTTTTGAAATGTTCTGGGGTGAGGTGTAAATACCTACTCTTTCGCATTCTGGGAATATCAATTTAATATACTCTAATATTTCTTTTAGTTTATCTGTTTTTAAAGCTAGTGCATCTCCATCAGCTAGAAAAATTCTCTTTATTTCTCTGTATCTTACCCTAGATTCGTCTAAATCATTTTTAACGTCCTCTATTTTCCGTACTCTAAACTGCTTCTCCTTATACATATAGCAAAATGTACATTTATTATGTGAACAACCAATTGTCACCTGAATAATTAGGCTTCTAGCTTCACTTGGTGGTCTAAAAACCGATCCTTCATAGTTCATTTATCGTTCTCCTTTTTTCAGGGGTCAGGCTTCACTTATCAACTAATTATACGTTTTCGCTGTTCTCTTCAATTAGTTGATAAGCGAAGCCTGACCCCTCTGTACCTTACAACCTATCAATGTCACTCCACTTACTATCTTCCGCCTAATAAATCGCCTAAACCACCAAGCACACTACCTTCACCTTTTCCACTTCCAGAAGTCATCGCTTCTCTACCAATTCTATCTGCCAATCGGCTAAATGGCAGTGATTGAAGCCACACTTTCCCCGGACCTGTTATCGTTGCGAAAAACAGTCCTTCTCCTCCAAATAATGCACTCTTAACACCGCCAACCATTTGAACGTCAAAATCAACTGTTTTTGTGTATGCTACTATACAACCTGTGTCAATTCTTAGAGTTTCACCTCTAGTAAGTTCTTTCTCTATAATCGTTCCTCCTGCATGTACAAAAACCAATCCGTCTCCCTCAAGTTTTTGCATAATGAATCCTTCTCTTCCAAATAAACCAACACCTATTTTTCTTTGAAACTCAATACCTATTGATACGCCTTTTGCCGCACATAAAAAAGCATCTTTTTGACAAACTAACTTTCCTCCAACATCCCGCAAATCTATAGGAATTATTTTGCCAGGATATGGTGCTGCAAATGCAACCTTGCTTTTTCCATGTCCTCCATTAGTGAAAACAGTCATGAATAAACTCTCTCCTGTTACTAGCCTTTTTCCCGCTCCTAGGAGTTTACCCATTAAACCTCCTGAACCTTCACCTGATCCATCACCAAATATTGTTTCCATTTGAATATTTTGTTCCATGTACATCATTGTGCCCGCTTCTGCTAATACACTTTCTTGTGGGTCAAGTTCAATCTCCACAAACTGCATGTCGTCACCAAATAGTTTAAAATCTACTTCATGTGCTTTCAAAATAAGCTCTCCTCTCGTTTATATTATCGAAAAACTTCTATACATAAAATTTTCGCTCACAATAACCCCCCCCATACAGCCTATTAAAATTCGTCCCTATTGTCTGATAAGAAATATCTCGAAAAAGCAGTACTTATATTTTCATAGTTGAATACTTTTGAATCAGAATAAATGCTTTTTTGAAATTATCAAATCGTTGTTTCCATCTAATCTCTTTAAATTCTCTCACCTGTATCCATCCTCCTAATCAAAACCAGATTCCAATCTCTCGTTCTGCCGTCTCAATACTATCAGAGCCATGTATAATATTCTTTGTTAAACTATTTGCGTAATCTCCTCTAATAGTACCAGAAGTTGCTATTGCAGGATTTTTATCGCCAATCATATTTCTTAAAACTGTTATTACGTCTTCTCCTTCTACAACCATTCCCACAACTTCTGAATCTGAAATAAAGTTTACAAGTTCTCCAAAGAAATGCTTGTCTTTATGCACATCATAGTGTTTCATAACTAATTCTCTATTTGGTCTCATTAACCTCAAATCAACTATTTTATAGCCTTTTGTTTCAATTCTTCTTATTATTTCTCCTACTAAACCTCTTTTTACTCCATCAGGTTTTACCATAATATACGTTTTTTCTAACATTCAACTTCCCCCTCAATTTTTTTTATTTTTCAATTCCAACTCTTGCTTGTACTCCCTCTGTATAATAATGCTTTATTTCCTTCATTTCTGTTACTAAGTCAGCAAATTCAATTAGTTTATCAGCTGCATATCTTCCAGTAATTATAACCTCAACATGCTCTGCTCTTGCTCTAATAATTTCAATAGCTTCTTCTACAGAAAATAATTTATAGTATAGTGCAATACTCAATTCGTCCATTATTACAACGTCGTATTCACCAGAAGACATTTTCTCTGCACATTTCTTTAGCCCTTCTTTTGCAGCATCGTAATCAGCTTGCTCTGGCTCTTTCGTTATAAAGCAATTCCTTCCTAGTTGTTCAATTTCAAAGTTTGGTAAAAGTTCTTGTGCTTTTACTTCACTATATTTCATGCCTTTAATAAACTGTCCCATATACACTTTTTTTCCTGCGCATACAGCTCTAAGTGCTAAGCCTAGCGATGCTGTAGTTTTTCCTTTTCCATTGCCTGTATAAATTTGTACATATCCTTTTTTCATTACAAGTTTCTCCTTTCATTTCACGGTATATTTTGTTTTTCGTTTACTTCGAATGAATTCATTCAAGTTCATTAAACCTTGCTATCTCAGTCACTATTGACAACGTAGCTTGAATCGGTTAACACAAAAAACTCCTTTGCTCCAGATGATAAATAAATCTTATTGTCTTCTGTTACATAAATACATTCAATTCCCTCTAGTTTCTCAACAAGCGCAATTCCTTCTGCAATAGGAAGTGCAAATAAAATTGTTGATAAAGCATCAGCATCAGTAGACGAAGCAGCAATAACAGTTACAGAAACCACTTCTGTCTGAACGGGAAATCCTGTTACAGCATCGAAAATATGATGATACGCCAGCCCATTTTCTTCAAAATACCGCTCATAAGACCCAGACGTTACGACGCTTTTATCAACTATCTCTACGTAAGCAAAATAACTGTTTCTTTGATTAAAAGAATTTTGAATAGCTATTTTCCACGGCTCACCATTATCTTTTTCGCCATAGGCAAACACATTTCCTCCTAAATTAAGCATAGCATTGTTTATTTTGTTCTCCCGCAATAACTCAATGACTGCATCTGCAACAAATCCTTTTGCTATTCCTCCCAAATCTAATGCCATTCCTTCCAATTCAAGAAAAACTGTTTGCTCTTTTTTATCTAATTGAATTTTCCTAAAATCAACTTTACTTAATACTTTTGATAATTCTTTTGAGTCGGGAACTTTTGCTGCTTCAGTACCAATTCCCCATAGTTCAATAACTGGTCCCAAAGTTGGATCGAATTTACCATTTGATAATTTTGCGAACTGAATAGCTTTATCAATGATAAAAAAAGTTTCTTCAGATACCTTCACTGGTGATATTCCTGCTTGTCTATTAATCTGCGAAATTTCGCTATCTTTTAACTTTCTACTCATAGCTTTTTCAATGATACTAATTTTTTCAATAATTTCAGTCATTAGCTCCTGCGATCCTTCATCAAATAGATTAATATTGATAACCGTACCAAGAGCAAAGGTCGTTTGCGATAGATCTTCACTGCCTTTTTTTTGACAACCTGCCATTAAAATAATCACTGTCAAAAAAACTATCATTAATCCAACATTCTTCCTCATGTTATCCTCCAACAAATGTCATTCAAAACGATCCACCTAAATTGATAGCCTGTGATAGATTATTTAGACTATGCTAAATCATCTTAGTCTAAGCAGTTTATAACTAATTGTTACACGCTTTATTCCTCTTTTTTATTCTTTATTTCGTCCAAATAATTATATATCGTAAATCTTGAAACACATAAAACTTCTGACACATACTCAATTGCTCCTTTAATTAGAAATGCCCCTTGATTATCTAGTTTTCTAACAATATTTATTTTCTCATCTTTTTTCATATATTTTGCTGGTTTACCTTCAATACTAAGAGTTTCCTCTACTATATTTTTAAGAATCTGTTCAACATTTGTTAATGCAATCTGCTCTAGCTTTTTTTCCATTCCTTTATCCGTACAAGTTAAACCAGCAATCGCATTTTTTGCGACTAATAAAGAAGATATATCTATATTTATACATAGACACCCAATTACTACGTCGGAGTCATCTCTTATAAACATTGTAGAGGATTTAAGTACTTTCCCATCAGAAGTTATATTTCTATAGTTTAGAACATCCTCTGTCTTTTTTTTCTCAGTATTTTTTGTTCCGATTCCGAGCATTGGACTACCCATACTTCTACCTGTTACATGACCATTACAGATTGCAACTATAGACATTTTCGAATCTATTGTTTCATGCAAAACAACTTCGCAATTATTCCCATACGTCTTTGCTATGCCTTCCACAACAGGCACCATGTTTTTTAGTACTTTATGCATTTTTCTACTCCCCTCACCTAAAATTTACGGTTTCTATAGTATGACACCGAATCTCTACTTAACAACTATATTAACCAATTTTCCAAGTACTACAATTACTTTAACAACTCTTTTTCCTTCTAATAAAGCGTTTATTTTGTCATCATTTAAAGCAATTTTTTCAACATCATTTTTGTCTAGATTGGTAGGAATCACAATTCTACTTTTCACCTTTCCATTTAGTTGTACAACTATTTCAACCTCATCTTTAATTAAAGCCGCTTCATCAAAGGGCAGCCACTTCATATCATGCACGCTGCAGTTGTTTCCTAATGTTTTCCAAAGCTCCTCACTTATGTGTGGTGCAAACGGTGCTAACAAAACTATGGTTGTTCTTACTCCTTCAAGAAGCAACTTCATATTCCTTCTTTCTTCATCGATTTCCTTGTATTTATATAATTCATTTACTAATTCCATAATTGAACTAATTGCGGTATTGAAATTAAAACGCTTTTCTATATCCTCAGTCACTCTTTTTATTGTATTATGTATTACAAACCTAAGTGTTTTGTCATCATTTTTATTACTAGAAAACGTTCCGTTGTTAGATACGGAAGTTATTTCATCAACCATCCTCCACACTCTATTTAAGAATCTGTGTGCTCCCTCAACTCCTAACTCGCTCCATTCTAGATCTCTCTCTGGAGGTGCTGCAAACAAAATAAACAATCTTATAGTGTCAGCTCCATACTTATATATTAATTCGTCAGGGCTTACAACATTTCCTTTAGATTTAGACATTTTCATTCCATCTTTTAATACCATACCTTGAGTTAGGAGATTTTTAAATGGTTCGTTAGCTTCTAACAGATTCAGGTCTTTCATAGCTTTTGTAAAAAATCTAGCATAAAGCAAATGTAGTATTGCATGTTCTACTCCACCAATATACTGATCTACAGGCATCCACTTATCAGCTAGTTCTTTAGAAAATGGTAAAGATTGATTTTTAGAATCAATAAATCTCAAAAAATACCATGAAGAGTCTACAAAGGTGTCCATAGTATCAGTTTCTCTTCTTGCATTTTTGCTGCATTTAGGGCAAGTAGTATTAACGAATTCTTTTACCATTTCTAGCGGCGAAGATCCTTTCCCAGTGAATTCTACTTTGATAGGTAATTCCACAGGCAAATCTTCTTCGTTTACTGGAACTACACCACAATCGTCACAATAAACAATTGGTATTGGGGCTCCCCAATATCGTTGTCTAGAAATCAGCCAGTCTCTTAGTCTATAATTAGTAGATTTAGTGCCTGCATTCTTTTCCTCTAATTTCTTAATTATCCTTGAGAATACAACATCACTTAGTTCTCCATTAAACTCGCCCGAATTAATTATTACTCCAGAGCCAGTAAATGCTTCTAAATCAACAGTAAAATCATCTGTGTTGTCACTAGGTCTAATCACGGATACTACATCAATATCATATTTCCTTGCAAAATCTAAATCTCTTTGGTCATGTGCAGGAACTGCCATAATAGCACCTGTCCCATAATCAGCTAATACGTAGTTTGCGATATAAATCGGCATTTTTTCACCCGAAAGAGGATTTATGCAGTAACGCCCTAAGAATACTCCTTCTTTTTCTATTTCCGTGGATGTTCGCTCAATATCTGACATATGCTGTAGTTTTTGCATGAAGTTCCTCGCAGCGTGCTCAGATTGATTTCCTGCTATTAACTCCATGACGTATGGATGCTCAGGAGCAAGCACCATGTATGTAGCTCCAAAAATTGTGTCGGGACGTGTTGTAAAAACTCTTAATTTCTCATTGTAATTTTCAATTTCAAAATCTATTTCTGCACCTTCACTCTTGCCAATCCAATTTTTTTGCATCGTCTTAACTTTATCTGGCCATCCATCTAACGAATCTAAATCATCTAACAATTTTTCAGCATATTTAGTAATTTTAAAATACCATTGGCTTAATTCTTTTTTCTCAACATGCGAATCACATCTTTCGCATAGCCCACCTACTACTTGCTCATTAGCCAAAACTGTTTCACATGAAGTACACCAATTTACGCGTGATTTTTTTTTATATGCCAAACCACTGTTATAGAATTGTAAGAATATCCATTGCGTCCACCTATAGTATTCTACATCGCAGGTTGATACTTCTCTATCCCAGTCATAACTAAATCCTAATGCTTTAAGTTGCTTTTTCATATCAGCCATATTTTTTTTAGTCCAAAAGTCAGGGCTAACTCCATGTTGAATCGCTGCATTTTCTGCTGGCAATCCAAATGCATCTGCACCTGTTGGATGTAGTACATTAAATCCTTTCATTCTCTTAAACCTTGCTACAACATCTCCAATTGAATAATTTCTTACATGCCCCATGTGGATTTTTCCTGAAGGATATAAGAACATTTCTAACATGTAGAATTTGGGCTTATCACTGTCTTCGTCTGTACTAAAAGCATTGTTTTCTACCCACGTTTTTTGCCATTTTTCTTCAATTTCTTTGAAATTGTACTTTAACATCAATTTCACCTCATATATTTTATTTGTTTCGGGCACCCACGAGGGGAGCCCCTACGAATTTCCATCTTTTTACTCTTTTTCCTTTTAAATAGACAAAAAACTCCCACGTCACATAGGGACGAGATTAACCCGCGGTACCACCCTAATTGACTGAAAGTCCACTCAATGGTTTATAAAGGATTCCATCCTTTGAATGCTTCAATAGGTAAGTTCGATAACTGTTTTATCGGCTCACAGCGAACACCGACTCTCTGAAAAAACAGTGATATCTAATACTCCTTACATTCAAATGCTATTTATCTACTGCTGTATTTATTTGTAGATCCGCCTCTAGTGTTAAAAAAATTGTGCAGTGTCTACAATTAGAGCATCTTTCCAATTATTCTCTAATCCATAAAACTGTCTTTCCTCTTCTAAAAAAATATGTACTATAATATCTCCATAGTCTAATAATACCCATCTTCCTAAGCTATAACCTTCTCTATGATGTATTCGTATATTTAATTCTTTCATCTTGTCTTCTATCTCGTCAGATATCGATTTTACTTGTCGTGTTGAAGATGCGCTTGTAATAATAAAACAGTCGCAAATGGCATTCAAATTAGTTAAATCAAGTACCCGAATATCTGCACCTAGTTTATCGTCAATACTTTTTACTACTTGATCAATTACGTTTAAAGATAATTTTCCCATTAAATCTCTCCTCTAAGTTAATATTACAAAAATAACACTGCTAGTGTAGTTAAATACAAAACATATATTGAAAAAAGCAAAAATCCAATTGCTCTATTAATCTTACCAAATATCAAGCCACTCAATACTAAAATAACCATCATTGTAAGAGCTACTGGTAAGTCAAGATACAGCGTTTGAGGAATATTATACACAAAGTTACCAAAGGATATTCTTTGAATGTCAATAATAAGACCTTCGCTACTTATTGCAGTTGATACCCCAAGTACCATAAGTATATTTAAAATATTAGCTCCTAAAATATTCCCTACTGATATACCTTGATGTTTTTTTATTACCGAAGTAATTGCTGTAGTTATTTCAGGCAAAGAAGTTCCTATCGCAATCATAGTTAAACTTACAACTTGATCTGGAATTCCTAGGTATCTAGCTATTGTAACTCCATGCGTAACCAAAAGCCTAGCTCCTATAGTAATAAAAACAGCACCAACAATAAACTTAAATATATAAGTTTTAGCATTTGATTTATCGTACTTAATTCTACCTTTGCCTTTGTTGTCATTCTCACCTTTCTTAAATTCCCAAATATTCATTATTATATATACTAAAAATAAAAATATTAGAATTATCCCTTCTTGCTTAGATATTACCAAGTCGCTACCCATTACAAATATCATTCCTGCAGAAAAAAGCATAAATGCACTTTTGATTGTGAAGTTAGATCTATTAATAACAACTGGCGCAAAAAAAGCCGTCAATCCCATTGCTAGACCCATATTACATATTAAAGATCCTACTACATTCCCCATAGCTACTCCGTACAAATGTTGGCGGGTCGCTATCACAGATACCAGTAGCTCTGGTAGCGTTGTAGCGATACTGACAATAGTAGCACCAATTAGTATAGTTGGAATACCAGTAACTTTTGCAAGCCAAACTGCAGCTTCAACAAACCAATCTCCACCTTTAATAATTATTATTAAACCTAAAATAAATAAAACTGATGCAACAATTATGCTCATATCTTCTCCTTATGTTTTACTCCTCAATCTATTCAGTGAAACTTAGGCTGAATGTTTCTTTTAATTCTTGTATATATTGTATTTCCTTATATACTCTACAACTACAGCTGGAATCAAATATTCTACATTCTTCCCTCTTTTTATTCTGCTTCTAATATCTGTCGAAGAAATTTCTAGATTTGGAATTGATATTTTGTAAATATCAGCTCCAAAGTTATTCTTGTATTTTTCAATTGTTTCATCTAAAGTTTTGTTATCGCTACCTGTTCTAGTTACAACAACAAATTTTGTTATTTTTAGTAGGTCTTCATACATTGCCCAGGTTTCTATCTGAGTAAACGCGTCTGCCCCCACAATAAAATAAAATTCTGCTGCCGAAAAATTTTCATCTCTTAACTCTCTCATTGTCTGTATCGTGTAGGACTCTCCCGCGCGGTTAACTTCTGTCTCTGAAACAAAAAAATTATCATTGCCGTTTATCGCAAGTGTAGTCATCATAAGTCTATGGTCTGCTCGCGTTACTTCGTGCTTTGCTTTATGTGGCGGAATACCCGAAGGAATAAATATTATTTTATCCAAATTCAGTTCTTCTAATGCAACTACTGCTACATGAAGATGTGCGTTGTGAATTGGGTCAAAGGTTCCACCTAGCACCCCGTAACGTGCAACCTTAAATTTACCATTTTGTTTTGTCGCCATACGTTCCTCCTAACAAGTTCTTAGTTGTTTTATTATACTATATCTTGAGTAGAAATTGAACAAAAAAATAAAATTAATACAAATTTCAGCTTTTTAATCTTTTTCTTTTACTACTTGCCAGATTTTTACGTGATCAATTGACTTGCAATGGAAGGAGCAATAACAGCGTATTCTTGGGGCGGGACCAGGGTCAACCACTAAAGCAATATCACTTTTCTTTTCTTCTAAAGTGGCCTTATAGGTTAATCTCGCAACTTCTCGCAAGACTTGATATTTGATCAATTGCACCTCACTAATATGTTTTCGCGTAGCCTCAGCTCCTTCCTTAAATGTATGTGAGTTTTACTTTTTTCCCTATTTTTTTCATCAATTCAACTAACTCGCTAATAATTTTTAATTTTATACTTAAGTCTATTGGCAAATTAGGATTTTTATGCGCTGGATTAATAGCTTTTCCCACCCATAGGTTCAAGTGTGTACAGTCTTCTACTAGTAACTTTGCTAATTGTGTTGCTCCGTCATTTTTTCTAAAGTCAAAACTGACGCTCTTGTTTTTATTTTCTGCACTGAATTCTCTAATTATTTCAACTGTCCTTCCAATAGTCAATACTCCCTCTGTCACCAAATCTATCCCCTTAATATAGGCTGTTGGTGGAATCTTTGTATTCATAGTTTTAACATCTACAATAATCTTTACTCCAAATTCTCGTGCTACTATAGTAGCAGCTGTGCCACCACAAACAACTCTTTTACCCTTAACGTTCATTAACATTTTTGCAATCATACTATCCTTGTCTTTGTTTTCTGGAGGTCCGGTAAAAAGATCCACTATTTCTGGCTTTCGCATTTTTACGGCCACTACAGTAGTGTCATCTCCTGGTTTATAATTATACAAGTTTAAACATGTTTCAACCAAATCACTAGAAATATATTTTGCGCTTTTTGCTCTTTTTGTTACTCTAGCTAAATGTTTTGATACATTTTCCCACTGCCATCCCAAATTCAGTATTTCACCAACTCCAGCATGTATAACACCATCACTAAATGCTACTAACAGATCATCTTGTTCAAGCTTTATATTGCTTTCGTATATGACTTTATCATTTATAAACCTCGGGGTTTTTTCTATCTCATGCAATTTGCCATCCCTAATAAACACTAACGGCGGATTATCAAATTCTACAATGTACATACGACCATCTTCTTCAATTTTAAGTATCGTAAACGTAGAATATGCTAATTGCCTCACGTTACATACTGGAAGTGTGTTTACAATTGTATCTACTGTCTCTTCAATTGTTAATCCTTCCTTTAGCATAGTTGCTGCAATTTTTGAAGTTAGCGTAGCTAAAATATTTGCTTTAACGCCACTGCCTAATCCATCAGCCAAAACAACAATGATACTGCTTCCATTTCGAACAATTTCAACAATATCGCCGCAGAGTTCTTCTCCTTTTTTGTTAACACTATCATACGCAATGTCTATAAAGTATTTCATTATACATCACCATCTATAAAAACATTTTTCAATTTAGTCAGCGTAACTTTCGTTTCCGCAGTAGTTTCGCCAAGTAGACTTGCAATTTCTTGTGCCACCCTCATTTGCTTTTCAATAACTTTCTGTGCAGCGTTTATTGTACTCTCTTTTGCTTTAATCAATTCTTCTTTTTGCTCCTCTAAGGCAGTAATATCTGTTAGAATAGCTAAAACTTTATTTTGCTCTTTTAAATAGCTAAAAGTTTGAATAAGTGTAACATCATACTCAGAATATGTTTTTTTGCGCCCAATAATATTTATTTTGCTCTTTAATACTTCAAGGAACGGTTCTTCATCTAAAATAATTGAAATAGGTCTATCTATCATATGTTTCACTCTTATATGAAATGTCTCTTCTGCCCTTGGGTTATATTCTTTAACCATCATTTCTTCATCCACTATAATTATTATATTTGGAGAATTTTCAAACATTACGTTACTCAAGCTCTCCGCTTTAGTTCTCATATGAGGTAAGCACATATTCGTTTCCGCCATGCCCTCATATACCGCTTGCGCTTTGTCTCTACATGTATCATATCCACAAGTTGCACAATTAAGTTCGTCCGCAACATCATGTTTTCCCATTTTTCTCATAATCACATTAATAATTTCTTTAGGCGCAATTCTTCTATCTATATATTTATTTACAAACTGCTTTGTAAAGTCTATACTGTCAAATTCTACATTTTTCTCGCTGATAACAGTATTCTCTAAGTTCTTTACATATCCTTTTACTCTTTTTAGTCTCCTGAAATAATCTTCTTCTTTTTTTGGAAATCCCACTCCACCTACGCAGCTACCTCTACATACATTAGGTTCAACGCAAACACCAGTAACGTTTCCAGCTTCTATTGAGTCAAATATTGCAATGCACTCCTCGATTCCATCTGCATGAATCACTTCGTATTGTCCTTCTTCGCTTTCTAAAAAGCTTGCAATAACTCCTCCTGTTACTGGAAAAGCAGCACCCTTCTTTAAAGCAATTCCATCAAATTCACTTGGTTCTAGTTCCTTTAACACTATCCTTCTGCTATTAATCCAGTTGAATATTTCATCAAACGTCAAAACTGCATCAATGTCTACTTGATGTCTAGAATCGTTTGCCTCACCTTTTTTTGCGGGACAGGGTCCTATAAAAACCACATAGCTATCTGCTCCAAATCTGTCTTTTAGCATTTTGCCATGTGCAATCATTGGCGTGACAAAAGGCATAATACTATCTATTAAAGATGGGTAATACTGTTCTATTAGCAAGTTTGCTGATGGACAGCATGTAGCAATAATATTATTACTCCTAATTTTTTTTGACTGTTCCCTATATAAATCTCCTACAAGAGCCGCACCTATTGCAGTTTCCTCAATATAGGAAAACCCTAATTTATTTAGGGCAGTAATAAATTTACCTATCATATCTCTTTCAATGAGCCCAGCAAAAGACGGTGCTAAGCTTACTATAACTTTTTTCCCACTTAGTATAGCATTTTTCACATTTTGCACTTCACTAATAGTCTGTATTGCATCCTGCGGACATACGTCTAAACATTTTCCGCAATCTATACAAAGTTCTGCTATACATTCTGCTTGTTCTTTTTTTATTTTTATTGCTTTTGTAGGACACACTCTTAAGCATTTATAGCAGTTTTTGCAATCAGCTTTATGAAAATCTAGCATTTAATTCACCTTCCTTTGAATGTGCTCATCAAAAAACTCGTAGACATTCTTGATGTTCAGCGAATATACTTTTTCTTCTTCGTTAATTTTCACCGCTACCGCTTTGACACAGCCTCCCAAACAAAATGCCGCTTTTACTAATACTTCCTCACACAATTCATTTTCATCAATCATACTCTGTAGTCTTTTTATTACGTCATAGGATTCTTTTAAATGACAGGCACTACCTATACACACATTTATCTCTATCAAATGTATTACCTCCTATTTGTGATATTTGGGCAATAGCATTGGCGAAGTTCTTTCAGATTCTATACCAGCTTCTTCTAGTTGTTTGTGAAATCTTTCCACATGTTTTAGGCTAAGTATCTTAACATCACTATTTTTGCTTTTATCTGCAGCAGCTTTTCCAGCTCTACGCCCAAAAACTAAAATGTCTAGCAACGAGTTTCCCATTAGCCTATTCCTACCATGTATTCCTCCTGCTACTTCTCCAGCAACAAATAAATTCTCTATCTCTGTTTCTCCATTTTCTTTTATTAATATTCCACCGTTTTGATAGTGTAGCGTTGGGAAAATCAGTATTGGATGTTTACTCATATCAATATCATATCTTTCATATTGCTTAAACATCGCTGGTAATTCTCTTTTAACTGTGCCTTTTCCATGAATTAAATCTATCATAGGAGAATCTAGCCAAACTGCGTATTGCCTTTCTTCTACTTCGTACCCATTTTGTCTATGTTCACACTCTCTAATAACTGCTGAAGAAACAACATCTCTTGTTTCTAGTGGATGAATGAATTGCTCCCCTTTAGTATTTACTAATTGTGCGCCTATTCCTCTTACTTTTTCTGTGACTAATTGTCCTATCATTTGTTTAGGATAGACTACGCCTGTTGGATGAACTTGATTTGCATCAAGAAATGCTAACTTCGCTCCCGCCCTGTACGCCATAACTATGCCGTCTGCTGTAGCTCCATAGTGATTGCTTGTAGGAAACCCAGCCAAATGTAATCTGCCTGATCCTCCTGTTGCGATAATTACCGTTTTAGCTCTAGCAATAAAATACTCCTTTGTTTCCATGTTGTAGAGCACTGCGCCACCACATTTACCGTCTTCATCTAAGAGAAGTTCAACTGCTGAGCAAAATTCAATAGTTTCAATCTCTTTATTTTGCACTTCATCTCTTAGTGTTCGCATAATCTCTGCACCGGTATAGTCACTAGCAAAATGCATTCTCTTTCTTGATGTTCCTCCACCGTGAATTGTTTGCATAGTCCCATCTTCATCTTTTGAAAACATACAACCTAAGCTTTCTAACCATTTTATTACAGAAGGTGCATCCATAGTTAAGGCTCTAGCAAGTTCAGGAATATTAGTATAACCTCCTCCTCCAACAACATCTATGTAATGTGTCATAGGTGAATCATTTGTTTTGTCAGCTGCCTGAATTCCTCCTTGCGCCATTACTGTATTCGAGTCACCATGGCGTAGTTTCGTTACCATTAAAACTTTAGCGCCACTTTCCTTTGCTACTAATGCCGCCGCAGAACCCGCTCCACCAGCGCCAATAATTAATACATCGACATCATGCTCTGCGTTAATTATATCAAAAGACTTTGGATTTAGTAAGCTTTTTGATTCTAATAAATCTGCTATCTCATGCGGTATTTTTTCTCCTTTATTAGCACCAATTTTCACTTCTCGCTGTGTATCATCTCTAAAATCTGGATGAAAATTATGAAGAAGTTCTAGTTTTTCATCAGCTGTTAGTCTTGCGAACTCCTCATTCAATCGCTTAGTTCGCGTTTTTTCCACTTCTTTGATAGATTCTAACATCATGCTATCATACATATATATACTTCTCCCTTCTACTTTTAGGTGAACAAACAAAGTGATTCACGCGAAATCAGAGATTTCGGTTCTCTACTTTTGCTTATTCTATGTCCCTGTTGTCATATAGGTTTTTTAATTCTTCTTTGTTCATTGCGACTATTTTGTTAATTTCTTCGTCTAACAATCCTTCTTCTATTTCTTTTGACTTGTCTTCTAAATGACTAGCTCTTGGTACTACATGTTTTGCAAATAGCCGTCTTGCAAGTATTGCAACATAGTATTGTACTTCTTCTGCTGGACATCTCGATGCACATAACCCACACATTATACAGTCAAATGACATTTTTGCTACTGCTTCAATGTCTCCTCTTATTGCGGCCGCCATATAATCCATAACTTCAATATTTTGAGGACAACCTTTTGTACATGTGTTGCATCCTACGCACCTGCTTATTTCTGGATATAATTTCATTAAACTAGGCAAATCCGCATTAAATTCGTCAATATCATATTTCTTTTTATTAGCTGGGAAAAATGGTATTTGAATAAATTGCATATCTTTTTCAACCACCATTTGACATGCTAACCCTACTTTTATTCTAAAGTCATCAGGTGTTCTATATACCGTTCCACATGCCCCACAAAAACCACCACGACATCCACAACCTCTAATTAATTTATAGCCTGAATATTCCATCGCCTGCATAACTGTCAAATCACTTGGGACTTCGTATTTCTTTCCCATAATATATATGTCTATCATTTTTGCCTGACCCATTTTAATCCTCCTTCACATTATCCTTCTATCCGTTTATGCTATTTAAATATCATTCACTTGTGCAACACAAAATACTAAGCAGAACATATGCAGGTTTGTAACAATTCTTACAACTAAACCCTAAAATTCTTGTGGCATTTCCTTAATTTGTTTGTATGAGAATACCGGTCCATCTATACATACGTATTTATCGCCTATATTGCAACGACCACAATATCCCACACCACATTGCATTTTGAGCTCTAGCGTCGTTATAATTTGCTCGTCTTTAAACTTCAATTTTTCAAGTGACTCCAGAACATATTTTATCATAATAGGAGGTCCACAAGTAATAGCTATAGCATTATCAGGTGAAGGACTAATTTGTTCTAAATACTGAGGAACAAACCCTATTGATTTATCCCACTGTTCTCCTTCTTCTATTTTATCTACTGCTAAATGGACTTTTACTCCCTCAACACTAGGCCAATTTTCAAATATTTCTTCTTTAAAACATAAGTCCGACGGAGAACGCGACCCGTAAATAATTGTTATACTACCGTAACTCTCCTTTTTATCTATGCAATAATTTATCACTGATCTAAGAGGAGCTAGCCCTATTCCGCCTCCAATAAATACTAAATCCTTTCCGATCCATTCATCTGCTGGGAAATTATTACCATATGGACCTCTTATCCCTATTTTTTGGCCTTCTGCAAAGTCATGCAATGCAGATGTAACTTTACCCATTTTTTTAATACTAAACTCCAATGGATCGGGACGTGTTGGACTTGATGTAATAGATATCATACTTTCGCCTACTCCAAGCACTGATATCATCGCGCATTGACCTGGCATATTATTAAACTCCGCTCGCTCTTTAGGACAATCAAATTCCACATAAAAAGTTTTAACGTCGCCACTACTCGTTTCTTCTGCTATTTTCTTAATTGTAGCCACTTTAGGAACTAGCTGATTATGAGAACTACACATTTAGAGTTCCTCCTTCATATGAGTAATTACATCTGCTATATGAACGCCTACTGGACATTTTTCAACACAACGACCACAGCCAACACATTGGTATTTGTCATATTTCTCTTTAAAATAATTAAGCTTATGCATAAACCGCTGTCTAGTTCTTTCTACTTGCGTAGGTCTCGGGTTATGATCGCCCGCCATTAGAAAAAAATCTTGGAATTTGCAAGAATCCCACGTTCTCGTACGCTTCCCATCGCAACCTCTTGCCACGTCGCAAACTGCAAAACAATGGCAAGTAGGACAAACAAATGTACAGTTTCCACAACCTAAACACCTTCTAGCTATTTTTTTCCAATAAGGATTGTCAAATTCATTCTTAAGTTTTTCATTTAGCTCTCCAGGGCTACAGTTGTTACCTATTGGAGTTTTCATGCTTTTATAATTTTCTACGATTCCAGACTTTTCAGTAGCATTTTCAAATATTTCTGCGTTTGCTTTTATTAGTTTCTTCCCTTTGTCTGTTACTGCTACTACTAAAAAATAATCATCCGCAGGATAAAGAACAATATCCGACCCTTCTGTAGCTCCTGGGGATGAATGAAACGAGGTGCAAAAACAATACTGATCTGGTTTTTCACAGGCAATGGTTATTAATGCTCCTTTTTCTCTACGTTCTTTGTAATAGCTATCGTAGAATTCTCCTTCTAAAAACACGTTATCTAATAATAACATTGCGGCTGCATCACAAGGCCTAACGCCAAAAGCAACTCGCTCTTTAAATGGCTTTGGTGGTTCAATATTCAGATCATTGTTTGCATTTTTATATCTCATAATTTCCTCGTTTTGCGGAAAAAATATATCCTTAACTGAGTTTGTTGTTCTAACATAATCTAATGTCCAATCATCGTAATTGTTAACTAATTTTGACAATACGCAAACACCATCTTCCATAGTTGGTGCATATATTTCTGCGTGCTCGCTAAGTTTTTTCAATAAGCGACTCACATTACTACGTAATAATTTATCCACATTATCGCCTCCTACTTCATTTTACTCAAGGTGACTATTGTAAAATATAAAATACCTTACCATTCCACTGGGTCATCTAACTTAAATTCTCCTAAAGGTTCTATCTCTGCTGGAATCCCTGCTTCATCAACATCAAATAGAAGCTCAATATCTTTTTTGAATTTCCCATTTAATAGCCCCAAAGGAATATCAACTGGGCACACCTTTTCACACTCTCCACAGGCAGTACACCGTCCAGCTACATGAAATGCTCTAATAAAATGAAACATGAATTGTTCTGATGTTGCCACCGTTTTTTCTAGCATTTCTGGCTCAGTTATGTCAAAAATACACTTTCTACAGTTGCAGGCAGTACAAGCATCTCGACAAGCAAAGCATCTTATGCATCTATCAAACTGTCTTCTCCAAAACTCATAGCGCTCTTCGGTTGTTAATTTTTCAATTTCTTCTACAGCGCTATAATCTTTTGATACTTCCATATCATCCATATTCTCTTCAAGCAAAATATCGCTTTCTTCTACTTTGCTCATAATACATTTCTTACATCTATCTAGCAAAATTTCTTCTTTATTAATTTCTCTGCTTTTTATTTCTCCTTTTGCAAGTACAATTTTCTCGTCTACTGTAATCTCTTGAGCTTCTTCTCCTAATAATTTATTTGCTTTTTTAGGATCTATTAGGCCGTTACATGGGATTCCAATAATAACTAAATTCTCTCGCAAAATTATATTGTCTACAACTAATCTGCGTATGGATAAATAGTCACATCCTCTAGTTAGTATTCCCACTCTTTCTGATTTCTCAACTGCTCCCGCCCCCACCTCTCCTAATTCTCTAATTAGATATTTAGCTAGTAAAGGCGTTTCGAATTCGTCAATAATCATTGATTTTGCTTCATCATAATTTTCTGCAAAAGCTGGTATCCTAGAGAACTTTTCAAAACCTTTTTCAAATCCAATAAATAGTTTAATATTTTTTTTCTCGAACAAATCTCTAATTTGCTCAAGCATTTTCTCTGTCATATTCATCATGCCTCTTCCCTCGCTCTCAGGTTAGGGCCGAGTTTAGAAATGGTCTCAGAAAACTCTCTCATAACTCTAGCAAACTTAACTCCTTCTGCCGCTGAAATCCATTCCATTCTCAGACGTTTTTCATCTATACCTAAAAAAGTCATAAATCTTGTAGCTAGTAGAAATCTTCGTTTTGCAAAATAGTTTCCACTATTGTAATGACAGTCTCCTGGGTGACAACCAGCTATTAGCACCCCATCTGCTCCTTTTTGATATGCCTTCATTACAAAAGTTGGGTTGACCCTACCTGAACATGGAACTCTTATTATACGAATGGTGGCTGGGTATTTCATCCTGCTTGTACCTGCCATGTCAGCTCCTGTGTAACTACACCAATTGCATGCAAAACAAATTATATTTGGCTTAAATTCTACAGACATAGGCTTTTCAACTCCTCTAGTATTTGTTCATTAGAAAAACCGCTCAAGTTCATTGCTCCGCTTCTACAAGCTACAGAGCATGCTCCACAACCTTGACATAGCCCTTTATTTATAGTAGCAACTTGCCTTTTTTCTGCTCTACATCCTACTCTTACTTCGACTATTTCAGGTTCAATTGCCTTATATGGACATATTGGTTTACACAGTAAACAACCCACACATATTTTCTCATTTACCTTTGCAACTTGCGGGTCACTAACCAAGTGGTTTTTAGAAAACATTGTTATAACTTTTGCCGCTGCGCCAGTAGCTTGTGAAACTGTTTCTGGTATATCTCTTGGTGCTTGCGCGCAACCCGCTAAAAACACGCCTTTAGTCATGCTTTCTACTGGTTTTAATTTTGGATGTGCTTCGTTAAAGAATCCGTACGTATCTGTTCCAACTTTAAGTGTTTGCCCTAGTGCTTTTGCCCCGATCGATGGTATCACTGCAGTTGCAAGCACAACTAAATCAGCTTCTATTCTAACTTGCTCTCCTGATAATGTGTCAACTCCTAAAACTACTAATCTCCCATCTTCTTCATAAACACGTGCAACTCTACCTCGTAGATACAAGACATGGTCGTCCTCTATTGCTCTTTGCACGAATTCTTCATAGCCTTTACCTCCTGCTCTAATGTCCATGTAGAAAATTGTTGCTTCGCCGTCATGCACTTGATGTTTGTAAAGCATTGCATGCTTTGCAGTATACATGCAGCAAATTTTAGAGCAATATGGTCTGCCTTTTTGATTGTCCCTTGAACCCGCGCACTGTATAAATACAATACTCTTTGGAATTTTACCGTCTGATGGTCTTTTAATTACACCCTCTGTAGGTCCTGAAGCTGAAGCAATTCTCTCAAATTGCATTCCGTCTATAACGTCTGCATATTTACCTTGCCCATACTCACCCAATTCTTCTTTTGGTAATAAATCGTAGCCAGATGCGACAACTATTGCTCCTATATTTTCTTCTATTATTTTTTCTTCTTGCTCAAACTCTATACAGTCAACCGGACAAACTTTTACGCAGATTTTGCATTTGCCTGTTTTAAAGTAAATACATTCTTTTTCACTTATTATTGGTCTGTAAGGTATTGCCTGTGGAAATGCCACGCTAATAGCTTTTCTTTTTCCCATACCATGTTCAAAGTCTGAATTAGTCTTTTTAGGGCATTTTTCTTGACATAACATACATCCAATACATTTTTTCCAATCAACAAATGTTGGTTTCCTCTTTACTTTAACAGTAAAATTACCGAAATATCCTGTTGACTCTATTACTTCACTATTTGTCATCAAGGTTATATTGGAGTGTCTGCCTACTTCAGCAGTTTTTGGCGTTAAAATACATGATGCACAATCTAATGTTGGAAAAGTTTCTGATAATTTAGCCATATTGCCCCCAATTTGCGGTTCTTTTTCCACTAATATCACTGGGTAGCCTGCTTCTGCGACTTCTAGAGCAACTGTCATTCCACTAATTCCACCACCAATTACAAGTACTTTTTTCGTCAAGGGAATTTGTTGCGGAAATAAGTCTTCACTTTTTTTAACTTTCTCAACTGTCGATTTGATTAGCTGAATTGCTTTAGCAGTAGCATCTTCTTTGTTGGAGTGAACCCAAGAAGCTTGTTCTCTAATATTTGTTATTTCCACCCTATATGGATTTAGACCAGCAGCCTCTGCTGCTGCTCTAAATGTTGATTCGTGCATATTGGGAGAACACGCAGCTACTACTATACCTTCAAGCTTATTATCTACTATTGTTTTTTTTATTAATTCTTGTCCCGGATCAGAGCACAGGTATTTGTAATCATCAGCATAAAAAACTCCTGGATAGTTTTTTAACTCTTCAGAAGCTTTTTCAACATCAACCGTACTTGATATGTTGAGTCCACACCAGCAAACAAAAACTCCTATTTTCTTCATAGTGCATCACCTCCAGAAATCAAGTTCTTGCTTTTAAGAATCGGACGCGCGTCAATTCTATTGCTCTCGAAACCACAGCTACCTACTTCTATACCAAATGCTAATGCTAGTAGTTGTGTGAAATATAAAATTGGAATTGGTTTAAAAAGATAGTCACTCTGAACCAATTGCTCCTGCTCTTTAGCTAAATTATGATAGCACAGTGGGCAACTCGTTATAATAATGTCTGCATTTCTTTTTGCTGCCGACTTTAAAATCGATTCAGTTGCACCTTTTACTTTTCTCTTCGAAGTTATTGATACATATGCTCCGCAGCACTCAATCCTATTAGGGAAGTCCACTGCTATCGCTCCCATGCTATTAATAAATTCTTCAAATATTGTTGGATTTTCAGGATTATCGAATTTCAATTCTTCTGATGGTCTTAACAACAGGCACCCGTAGTACGGAGCCACTCTTAAATCTTTCAGCGGATTTATTGTCTTTTCTTTTATTTTCTCGAAACCTTTGTTTTCTCGCATTGCTTCTAATAAATGCAACACTTTACTTTCTCCAGCATATTCATCAACATCCATATATTCACTCAGTTTTTTTCTTATTTGGGCATCGTTTGAAACGGCGAAGTTTGTTCTCTTCAACACGTTATAACAGGCTGAGCACACAGTTACTAAATCCGTTCCTTCTTCATATGCTTTTTGCAACGACCTATAGGGAGAAACTAGCCCCATCGTCGAATCTGCTGTTAATGGGTATACTGCTCCACAACATTGCCAATCTTTTAATTCCTCTAACTCAATATCTAATAATGACGATGTGATTTTTATACTGTCATTGAAATTTTTTGTTTGTGTATGCAATGTGCATCCTGGAAAGTAACTATACTTCATACTACCACGCACCTTTCTTCTATTATATCTGCAGATATGCTAATCAATTATATTTCCTAAAAGCACTAACAATTCCTTGTTGTGGCATTTCTTCTATCACTTCATCTGCTACTTCTTCTGGCTCAATCAACGGTTTCCCATCACGCACTTGAATTACTCTTAATGCTTCCATAATTTTCGATAAATCTACTTCTTTTGGACATCTCTCTCTACATGCAAAACATGCAGCGCATAGCCACATAGATTCGCTCTCTAATGCTTTTTCTACAAGCCCTAATTGTATCATCCTAATCACTTTGTAAGGGGATATATCCATTTCTCCAGCCATTACGCATCCTGCAGTGCATTTCCCGCATTGGTAGCATTTATAAATATTCTCACCGCTTATTAATTCTATACGTTTAATTATATCAGCTATTTCCGCTTTCGTCTTGGTCTTTGTTGGCATTTTTCCACCTCCATCTTTCTGTAAATCGAAATCACCTCAGCGCTCTCGCATACGTACTAATAACCATATCCACCTTCTAAATAGTTCTATACTTCTTTGGCTCAGTTTCATAAAGATTATTGCCTTCACTGTCGATAATTACGATAGCTGGAAAGTCTTCAACGTAAAATCGATGTATGGCTTCAGCTCCTAAGTCAGCGTATGCTACAATTTCTACTTTTTTTATGCTCTTTGCTATCAGGGCAGCTGCTCCACCTACTGCTCCAAAATAAACTGCACCGTTCTTTTTCATTGCTTCTACTACTTCTTCAGATCTTAATCCTTTCCCGATCATCCCTTTTATACCTTTCTTTAGCATGGGTACAGTATAAGGATCCATCCTGCAACTTGTTGTCGGCCCTGCCGCTCCAGATGCATCTCCTGGTTTCGCTGGCGTTGGTCCTACGTAGTAAATAAACTGCCCGTCAAAGTCAACAGGTAGTTCTTCTTTTCTTTCGATTAAATCAACTAACCTCTTATGAGCTGCGTCTCTTCCTGTATATATAATTCCACTAATCAATACGTTATCTCCTGCTTTTAGTTCTCTTATCTTTTCTGTTGTGACAGGAGTTTTGATTTTTACTATTTTCACATATTTCCCTCCTAAATTGTTGCCTCCGCATGTCTTGCAGCGTGACAACATATATTTACTACCACAGGTAAACCTGCTATATGTGTAGGTGCAAATTCAATGTTTACCGCTAGTGCAGTAGTTATTCCTCCTAATCCTGCTGGACCTATTCCTAATTTATTTATATCTTCAAGTAATTCTTCTTCAAATCTTGCATATCTGTCATCATTGTTTCGTTCATCAACTGATCTTAACAAGGATTTCTTAGCAATTAAAGCTGCTTTTTCAACTGTACCGCCTATTCCAATCCCAACAACGATTGGCGGACAGGGATTTGGACCTGCTTTTTCTACTGTCTCTATTATAAACTCACGAACCCCTTCTATTCCATCAGCTGGTTTTAGCATTTTAAGAGTACTCATGTTTTCGCTACCAAAGCCTTTTGGCGTAACTGCAATTTTTATTTTATCTCCCGGTACTATCTCTAGGTGCACAATAGCTGGTGTATTATCCTTTGTGTTTTTGCGCTCAAATAGCGGCTCTTCGACTACAGATTTCCTTAAATATCCTTCCTCATAAGCCTCTCTAACCCCTTGATTTATTGCCTCGTTAAAATCTCCATCAACTATTAATACTTCCTGTCCTAATTCGACAAAGACAACAGCATATCCTGTGTCTTGACACATAGCAATTTTTTCGTCAGAAGCAATTACGTCGTTTTCAATAATTTGACTTAGTACAGCTTTCCCTGTTGGCGATTTTTCTTCTTTTTGTCTTTTTATTAACATATCTAAGATATCTGTACCTATCACAAAATTGGCTTTTAAAAATAATTCCTTAATTACGTCTTTGATTTGCTCTGCTTTTACCTTTCTCATTATATCACCTCTTGTTAATTATTTAACGCTATTCGTCATAGCTACTTACCAAAATTATCTATAGTATCTATACTACTTAAACTTCTAATATAGCTGTAGTATAACATTCTTTAAGCAAAATAAAAAGCAATAAGTCAACTTTTTATTTTTTATGTTAAAATATTAACGCGATTTTGCTTGCATTATTCTAAAAGATTGTTAAAATAATATTAAAGGAGGTCGTTTAAAATGATGAAAAGAAAGAAAATAAGTATAATTGGATCTGGTAATGTTGGCGCTACCTGTGCACACTGGGCTGCTTCAAAAGAATTAGGTGATATAGTGCTTCTTGACCTAGTCAAAGGAATGGCTCAAGGAAAAGCACTTGATTTAATGGCCGCAGCTCCAATAAAAGGCTTTAACTGCCATATAGTAGGGGCTGATGATTATGCTGTTACAGCTAATTCCGATATTGTAATTGTTGCTGCCGGACTCGCGCGCACGCCTGGAATGACCAGAGATGATTTAACGAATTCAAATGCAAAAACGACAAAAAGTATTGCTAAAAAAATCGCATTTTATTCCCCGAATGCCAYTGTAATTTGCGTTACTAATCCTGTAGACGTAATGACGTATGTTATGTTTAAAGAGCTAGGATTTCCTTCTAATAGAGTAATGGGGATGGCTGGAATTCTTGATTCAACTCGTTACCGTACTTTCATATCGCTAGAATTGGGCGTTTCTTTCCAAGATGTAAATGCACTTGTACTAGGTGGGCACGGTGACGGTATGGTTCCTTTAGTCAGATACACTTACGTTGGTGGAATACCTGTTGAAACTTTGATCTCCAAGGAGCGAATGGACTCAATTGTTGAACGCACAAGAAAAGGTGGCGCTGAGATTGTTGGGCTCTTAAAAACAGGGAGCGCATACTACGCACCTGCAGCTGCAGTTATTGAAATGGTAGACTCTATAATAAAAGATAAAAAACGCATCCTCCCAATATCTGCATATTTAGACGGTGAATATAGTCAAAAAGACATATTCGCCGGAACTCCTGCTGTATTAGGTGGTAATGGTGTTGAAAAAATTATGGAGCTAGACTTAAACGAAGACGAAAATAGTGCTTTGAATTCATCTTTTCTATCAATACGAAAAGGAATAGACAAACTTATTTAGTTACTTTTACTTTTGTCAATTAACCCCTACTATTTGCTTAGAAGGGGTCTTTACATGTCAAGGTTGTTGTGGGGGGTGTTGCGGGGACGTTTCGTTTGACATTTTTCCCTGTCAAACAAAACGTTTCCCAACACATAAATTAAAAACCGCAAAAGAATTTTTTCGCGGGCGATTTTTTCAATAATCAATATTTGTCAAAAAATCTTTTTTCCCATTCTTTAACTAGACTATCTCTGAAATCAGGGTGCGCTATTTCAATTAACAGCCTTGCTCTTTGTTTTAACGTCTTACCTTTAAGTTCTGCTATTCCATACTCGGTAATGATATATTGAACATCATTTCTTGAAGTTGTTACTGCGGCACCTTCAGTTAGATTTGCTACAATCCTTGAAACTTTTCCTCTTGCAGCAGTTGATGGCATTGCTATAATTGACTTACCGCCTTCAGCCATTACAGATCCTCTAACAAAGTCAACTTGTCCACCTACACCACTTATTTGCCTGTCTCCTATCATTTCTGATACCACTTGACCCATAAGGTCTACTTGTAAACATGAGTTTATAGTTACCATTTTATAGTTTTTCATTATTACTGTAGGGTCGTTAGTATAGTTAGCAGGATACATTTCTATGCTTGGATTATCATCTACAAAATCATAAAGTTCTCTTGTTCCCATTAAAAAGTTCACTATTGTCTTATCTTTGTGAATCGATTTCTTTTTGTTGGTTATAACTCCTGCTTTAACTAAATTCATGACACCATCTGATATCATTTCTGAGTGAATTCCCAGATCCTTTTTATCTGTTAAAAACTGCAGCGCTGCATCAGGTATTGCCCCTATTCCTAACTGCAGAGTAGAGCCGTCTTCAACTAGTGATGCGCAATATTTACCAATTTTCTTCTCTATATCTGTTATTTTTGGGGGCTGCAATTCAACTAATGGTCTCGTTGCATCAACCAAATAATCAATTTTAGATACATGTATAAATGAATCTCCTAGAGTTCTTGGCATATATTCATTTATCTCTGCTATGACAAGTTTAGCATGCTCTGCTGCTGGTTTTGTATAGTCTACTGAAGCACCAAAGCTGCAATATCCATGTTTATCTGGCGGACTAAGGTGCACTAGCGCAGTGTCAATTTCCATATACCCTTCTTTAAAGAGTTTAGGAACTTCTGAAAAGAAACATGGTGTGTAATCAGCTCTCCCATCGTTTACTGCGTCTCTAGTTCCTGCACCAACAAAGATCGCATTATGCCTTAAACGTCCTTTCATGTTCTCGCTAACATAGTCACATTTTTGCATGGGCACCATGTGCGCAAGTTCTAAATTCTTGAATTTTTCTTTATTCTTCACTATTGCTTGCAATAAAACTGTTGGCTCTGCAATAGCATGCCCGCTTACAATTTTATCGCCAGATTTTATTTTTAAGATTGCTTCATCTGCTGTAAGTATCTTTTCTTTATAAGTCTTTTTCCATTCCATGGTTTCACCTTCCTTATAGTTTTATGACAAACAAGAAGCGCCCTTGATTGCCCCTTTTTAAATCTTGTTTTTTAAATAAGTACTGTTCTTTTTGTTTCTCCTTCTTTTGTCCAGCCTCTTTCTACATAATAATCTGCAAGCAATTGATTAAAATCTTCTCTGGTTATAACTTTATTTTCTGATCCAATTGGCTCATCATGAAATCTTTTTGGTAGAGAATCGTCTTTCATAGTTACACCTTCTCGCACATTAAACTCTCGCGTTGCATTTACAATATTCGTCGCAATTTCTCTTAGTTCTTTTTCACCTAAATCCAAGCCTGTCGACGCTTTTAGCAATATGCTCAATTCGTCCCACATTAGCATGTCTCTGTAGAATCTGCACATAATATAAGTATCAAATAATGTAAGTCTGTCTTCGTATTCTACAAATAATTTTGCTTTTCCTTCTATTTGATCAGGATCAATTATGCCTGATAATTCTGGTTTATAAAATGTTGCTCTAAGATGACAAGCCCCTCTGTGTGCTGTAGCGTAAGCTAAACCCATCCCTTTTAAAACTCGCGGGTCATAACCTGATGGTTCTAATCCTTTAACATGAATTGCTAAGTCCTCTAGCCCTAATTCTTTACTAGCGATTTTTATACCATCTGCTAAGAGGTTTCCTATTCCTCTTCTATACGCTATATCCTCTATAAGTTGCACAACTTTATCTGCATCACCATATTTAATATCTAAATCTAACTTTCCCTCCCTCGCTGCATCGATTGCAAAAGCAACCATATTTCCAGCTGACATTGTATCAATACCCATTCTGTCACATAAATCATTCAAGTACGTTATAACATTTATATCATCAATGCAACATAGTCCCCCAAACACATAAAGTGTTTCATACTCAGGTCCTTCTACTACTGTCCCTTTATATTTACCATTTTTAATTTTACTTAACTTACCACATGCTATAAAGCACTTAATACATGCTTTTGGTTTTACTTCCATTTCTTCTTGCATTGTTTCTGCACTAATTTTGTCCCAATTTTCTAAAGTCCCCTTATGCCAATACTCCGTAGGGAAACCTTCTTTTGAGTTCATTATAGCCACTAGCATTGGTGTTCCAAATTTTTTGTACGCTTTAACTCCTGGCGAATCAATATTTTTTTTAATTAAGTCCTTAACAAATGTTTTCATTAGTTCTGGGTCGGCTATTTCGCATTCTGTCTTACCATGGAAGACTATAGCTTTAATATTCTTGCTGCCCATTACTGCACCTACGCCTGTTCTTCCTGCACATCTCCAGTAATCGTTGCTAATACACGCGTATTTAACTAGATTTTCTCCACCTGGTCCTATTACTACAGCTTGCGCACCTTTTATATTAACTTCTTCTTTAACCGCATCTTCTGTTTTATAAGAATCCATTCCCCATATATGGGAGGCATCCTTAAATTCTACGCCTTCATCAGATACAACTAAAAATGTTCTACCGTCAGATTTACCCTCAATAATTATTGCATCGTAACCTGTTTTCTTTATAACTGGCGCAACACTTCCCCCTGAATATGCTTCAGAGTAAATTCCTGTTAGCGGAGACTTCGTAAAAACACCATATCTGCTAGAGCCTTGCATTTTAGTATCTGATAGAGATCCTGTTACAAATAGCAGCTTGTTTTCAGGCGAAAGAGGATCTACTCCTTTAGGATTTTCTTTTAGTAGTAAATAACTCCCTAATCCTTTTCCACCCAAAAACTTTCTAAATACTTCATCGTCTATTTTCTCTACTTTATAGCTTTTTTTTGTTAAATCAATTCTTAATAGTTTATTATGAAATCCATACATAATTACATCTCCTCGTCTAAAAAATATTTTCCTTCAAGCGCAATCTATTATCCTCAACTCTCTTATGAGACTCGCCTGCTTGCGCGCCTGTCTGCGTGCGACGCACAGGCAGGCACCGCGCAGGCAAGTTCGATTCACTTTGTTCACAGGGTGATAGTACGTCTGTGAAATACAAAACGCTAAGACAGTTTTGTGCGCATTTTGTATTTCACTTTTAAATTCTCAATCCTTAATTCTCGCAATTTTCTTCGCTAAGGATTTCTTACCTTCAATATTTCCTTGTCTTGCTATCATAATGCGTTGCGCCTGCGGAGGTCCTGCTCCGTGCATAGATTCTGTTCTATATCCAACTGCTGCTGTTCCTAAGGTTAAGTTTTCTACTAATCTTAACACTCTCATCCTATCTTCTACAGGTACGTCGCTTGCACCTTTTAAATATTTTTCTAAATAATGAGCAATATCTGGATTTCTAAAATCTTTCTCAGATGGCATAGTTACCATCAACCCACCAGCAATATCTTCTGCTAATCGTGATATTTCATATGGGAATCTAGTAACGTTCTGTTTACATACATTGGCCATAAGCATATCTATTTGATAATTCCCAGCTTCTGTAGGTTTTCCTTCTGAAGAACAGGCAATTCCGCAACAGTACAATGTTTCATTTAAATGCGTCATTTCTATAAGTTTGTCTTTAATATGAGAAGCTTTATTTGCGCCATTATACTCTGCTGCAAGTGCTGCTGCTCCAATTAGCACATCTCCTACTCCTACTTTACATCCGCCGTAGCTCTGTCTGTGGTACCCTGCAAATCGCTCTACTAATATCCCTGCAAATTCTGTTTCTCCATTTAAGAAAATTCTATCATTGGGTACAAATACATCATCAAAAATAACCAACGTTTCGTGACCACCAAATTCTTTATTTCCTAAGTCAATATCTGCATCTTCTTCTAACTTTCTTAAATCACATGATTGTCTGCCATAGATTATTTTAATCCCCTCACTGTTTGTAGGGATTGAAAATGCAATAGCCCAGTCTTTATCTTCGGGCTTTAAAGCTCTTGTTGGCATTACCATAACTTCATGAGAATTAACCATGCCAGTTTGATGTGCTTTTGCACCTCTTACTACTACCCCGTCATCTCTTCTTTCAACAACTCTTAAATACATGTCGGGATCTGATTGTTGGCTTGGTGATTTACTTCTATCCCCTTTAGGATCTGTCATCGCTCCATCTATTACATAATCAGTTTCTTGAATATATTCTAAATACTCCGTAAACAGACTATGATAATTCGTGCCGTGCGCCTCATCAATTTCATATGTTGTACTAAATGTAGCATTTATAGCATCCATACCAACACAGCGTTGAAAACAACATGCTGTGCTTTGGCCGAGAAGTCTTAACATTTTTACTTTGTTTCTCAAGTCGTCAGTACTTTGATGTATATGTGTAAATCTATTTACTCTTCTTCCACTTAGATGTGAAACGGCTGTCATTACGTCTTCGTGTTCAGGCTTCTCCGCCATTTCATAAGTCATTGCTATAGCATTTAAAGACGGGCGTATTACTGGGTGCTCGATCGGATTTTCTATTAACTCACCAAACATGTAAACTTTTAAATTTAAATTCCTTAAACTTTCAATATACTGCTCTTTAGTCAAACGTGCCATGTTTAATCACCCTTTCTTTTTTATTAAACAAGACACAAGGGGACGGTTCTTTTGTGTCATGTATTAAGCCTTGTCGACACAAAAGAACCGTCCCCTTGTGTCTTTAAAATTTTAGTACAGTTTTCTGTATATCGCTGCTATTTCATCGCGTGATAACGCTACATAATTATTTGCTAATAGCCTCTGTTGTCCTGCTATTACACCATCTGCAAAAATATCTATTTCTTCTTCTTTCATACCGTAAACTTTGAGCTCTTTCTTTGGTGTTATTTTATTAAGTAATACTTCAAGTTTATCGTAAATGTCTCCTGAATTCTCTACTCCAAGTTTGTCAGCTAATAATTGATTTAATTTTGCAATTTTCCCATTAGGGTCTTTTTGGTTGTACACTTTAAATACCCCTGTAAATATCTGATAATTTGCTTCACCATGTGGCACTCCATATTTCCCACCTAAAGGATATGAAAGTGCGTGTACAGCCCCAACTCCAGCATTTCCAAATGCCACACCAGCAAAAGTACTCGCTACTAAGAAGTCTTCGATTATCTCACTTCTATATTCTTCGCCTTTTTCTATAATTTTGACATACCCATCTATTATCATTTCAATAGCTTTTACACTGAATAATTCAGTAAAACTATTTGCCTTTGGTGATACATACGCTTCTACTGCATGAATTAAAGCATCAATTGAGCTATATGCAAAGTACTTAAATGGCAATCCTAGCAGCAGTTCAGGTATGATTGCTGTATAATCTGGATAAAGCTCATCTACCGCTAAACCCATTTTCGTTTCTTTTGAAACAATTTTAGCAATTGATATATTTGTTACTTCACTGCCTGTTCCACATGTAGTTGGAACAACAACCAACTCTTTATCCTTTATAATTGCTGTTTTTTTCTCAAACACATCCAACGTACTTGTTACGTCTTTTAAAATCAATATTTTTGCAATATCAATTACTGAACCTCCACCAATTGCAAACACTCTTTTACATTTCTCGTTCGTAAATTCTGCCAAAATTTTATCAATCATCTCATCTGATGGCTCACCGCCATATTTTTCTTGAAAACAGAAATCAGCTTCTAATTTCAATGGTTTCATAAACTCATCGAATAAAAACTCATGCGTGATTACTAAATCTCCTTGTGAAATTTTAAACTCTCTTGCAAACTCCTCAAACCTCTCAAATTTCAATATTTCTGGTCTAACACTCAACATTTTCATTGTTTTTTATACCTCCATTTTAATGTCTTTGTTATTTTTTTAACATCAGTTATCAAAAAAAAATCTCTTGTGCGTATTATAACATACTAATTTGTTTTTTGACACTAATAAATATTTTTTTTATGATTAACTTGTGACCCTTAACTACAAAAATAAATTACACCATGCGAAAAGAGATTAGAAGCATATTCTATTAATAACTAAAACGAGAGGGTTGGATTCCTCATCGAGAATCCCAACCCTTTATATTTAGCTTGCGTAAACACTTACTTGCTTTCTTGCTTTACCTTTACGCTCAAACTTAACAATTCCGTCAACTGTTGCAAATAAAGTATCGTCCGACCCTTTTCCTACATTATTGCCTGGGTGAATTTTAGTGCCTCTTTGTCTGACTAATATGTTTCCAGATGTTACAAATTGTCCATCTGCTCTTTTCACACCAAGTCTTCTACCAATACTGTCACGTCCATTTTTTGTACTACCTACTCCCTTTTTACTAGCGAATAGTTGTAAATTTATCTTTATTAGCATGACCTTACACCTCCTTGTCATGAATCTGCATATACTGCGAATAATTTTCTAATAAGCTTCTAAAACCAATATACATTGTTTCAAATAGCAAGTTTGCTTGTCTGCGATCAAGTCTTGTTAATCCTTTACTGGGCAAGCTACAGCTTAACTTAGCATCACTAACTTCGTAATCAACATCAATATTGGCAACATCGTACAATCCTAGTACTATCGTTTGACTTAGTACCGATACTGCTGCACATACAATATCTTCTCCATGTTTTGCTGCATTTGCGTGACCAGTTATTGTATATTTGCATATATCACCATTCTTATTTCTATAAACGTTAATTTCAACCATAATTTACCCCTAAAGCGCAATTTTTTCAATTTTAATTTTTGTAAATGGTTGTCTATGTCCTTGTTTTCTTCTGTAGTCTTTTTTAGGCTTGTACTTAAATACTATGATTTTTTTAGCTTTGCCTTGTTCTAGAACTTTAATTTCTACTTTTGCGCCTTCAACAAATGGAGTTCCTACGTTAACTTCACCATCTTTTGATACAAGCAACACTTTATCAATAGTAATCATGTCATCTGCTTGCACATGCATTTTTTCTACATTCAGAACATCGCCCTCTTGAACTCTGTACTGTTTTCCACCAGTTTCTATTACTGCATACATTGTTACACCTCCTCAATCCAGTCTCACCAAATACTAGGCRACTTTCGTTTTAAGCCCGATTTGTGTGGCTTCATACAACAAGTAATWCTATCATAGATATTTTAGAATGTCAATTTTTTTCTCTTCTTGATTTTCGCACTTTACCAACAAGTAACAATAACAAAGGAAGAAAAAATCCATAAGTTAAAACAAAAGGCACCCACGTTGTGGTATTCCATGTATCAGCATAAGCAGTATTGGGATATACTACCAATGAAAGGACAACTAAAATCATGCCCAAGGATAAGGTAAGTGATTTGTAGTCCTTTAATTTCAAGATCTGGGCTAACCCGAGGGTAGCTCCATAAAAATAAATGATCGTTTTAAAAAACATGGTAATAAACCATAAAACTGAAATTATTGGTTCGATGCGTTCTATAAAGTTACCTATATGTATTTTTTTTGCGAGTATGTAGACAGGAAATACATTCCGAGCAGTAATATCATGCCCTAAAACCAAAATACTAAGCAGTGTTACGATGAATATGATGATTCCTCCTGTCAATGTGCCTTTTAAAAACGATTTCTTCGCTTCTTTCATATTATTTACATAAGCAGGAAAAATCATCATAAGTGCAATAAGTGTTAAAGAAGAGTAGCTTACATATAACAATGATCCTCTTATAATAGGTTTGATTCCAAATTCAAAAACTGGCTGTATATTTTGAATTTCTATATCTTTACATAATGAGAGGATTAATATAATAAAAAGCCCAATCACACAAGGATATAAAATCTCTGTTGCTCGAGCGAAAGATTCTAACCCTAGACGAGTTCCCATAATAATAACAATTACAAAAATTATATTCGTAAACTGAACAGGAGTTTCTGGCATAATTTGTGTTGTTATGAAGTTTCCTAAAATATACACAAGAGTTGAACAGTTAATAAATAAAAATAGAATAAACAATAGAGAAATTAATTTACCTATCCATTTACCTAGTAGCTTTTCAGAGTATTCAACCAAGGTCATATTAGAGAAGTTATTTCCTAAAGAGTTATAGAGCCATACTAATAACAATCCAATTAACACACCCAATATGGTAGCAATCCAGGCATCTTGCTTTGTTACAGAAGCTACATTGCCTGGAGTAACCAATATGGAAGTGCCAATATAACACAAAATCACCAAAAATTTAAATTGACGAGGGCTTATTTTCTCGTTTCCTATCATCTCTTCATCACTTCTTCCCATTTATTCTAAAACACCAAATATTAAATCAGTAAATGGCTTATAAATAACTGCAAGCCAGTCTAAAGGGGTTGGAATATCAATATTCAAACTCTCAATAATACTTAAAACCACTCCAAATAAAAGCAAACTAGAAAATACCCATAGTTCTTTTTTAAAATTTTTTTCTAGTATAGAAGGTACTTCGTATAATGTAATTCCAATTGCTACAGTTAGAATCCCAAGAATAGACCACATAATTTTACTCCTCCACATCTTTTTGAAAGGATTTATTAATTGTACCTGTACTACTAATCTTTGCAGCAACATTTATATTGACTTCTAAGTCTTCAAATTCTTTGTCCCAATTTTTTTCAAACTCCTTCCATGCCTTTGGGTCAGCTCTATGAATATATTCACCAAACCCAAATATGTCACTTTTAAAATCATCTTGTGCTTTTTTAATTGCTGCTTCCATTAGCTTTTTTATTCGTTCTGCTACTTTTTTTTGTATCGCATAAATGTTTTCAGGTTTCGACAAATCAATTTCGCATTCTGCAGCTGCAACATTGCCTTCAGCCCAAAGTTTAATATCTATTTTTGGTTCTTCATTTTCCACTTTACCCTTTATTTTTACTTTTGTCCGTCGTAATTCAACTGCCAACTTTTCTTCTTTCAAACAATGTACACTAAAAACTGTATTGGATACATTTCCTAAAATATAGTTTAATCCTTTACTTTCTGACTCATTTAGCCAACCAACTAGTTTATCTTTTTTAAATGCTGCAATAGTACTAATTTTAACAGCAGTGGGTGCGTCAACTTTTTCTACATTGCTAATATCCATTCCAATTTCTGGACTTCCCTTTATAACAACTCCTGTTAATACAGGATTCTTTCCTTTACTAATCAAGCTACTTATCAATTGATCTAATTGAACAGTTTTTGTTTGAACCCACGCCTTGGAAGACGTTTCTAAAGAAGAATATATTTTGCTTGCCGGGATCTTTTCTACTGGTGTTAGAATATTTAATAATTTCTCAGCTTTTGTATTTCTTGCAACCATGATATAGAAGTCTGTTCGTATTTCATGGTCTCTTGAAAAAAAATCCAACACTTTACCTATACCATCTTTTGCAAAATCTTCGCCAAATATAAGCAATCGCATATGACCTATATAAATTTTTCTAGGTGTTTCAAGAGTTAGTTTCCTAAGAGCCTCAAATATAGTTTCTCCTGTAGCACGATAAGTATTGACTACAGCACGAGTGGTTGCAGTTCTTGCAGCGATTTCCCCAGGACTAATTAGTTGTACTGTAACTAGATATCCTTCTTCGCTTTTATCTATTCCTATTGCCGAAGCAATGGAAAGCTCATTTACTTCTCGCTTACCCCAACAGCCAGTCAAAAGGCTAATAAGAACTATTAATGTAAATGGTATAATATAAGTTTTCTTCATGATAAAATTCCTTTCTTCAATAAATTATTATCACTTATGCTACTGTGGTGGTTTAGGTTTTTCCACTTTGGGATTTTGCTGGCGAATCATATCTTTCTGGCTAATTAACCGTGGGCGATAAAACATACTCCACTGTGGAAAACGGAAAATTGCATCCTTCTGATCATTCCAATTGAAAGGAGCCATAGGAGTCATATACGAAATACCAAAGGAACGTAAGCTGCATAGATGAAGAACCATTGCAATAAGTCCTAAGACAATGCCGTATAATCCGAATGTTGCACCTAACATCATAAATATAAAACGTAAAATTCTAACAGCAATAGCCATGTTATATGCAGGAAATACAAAACTACTAATGGCTGTAATGGATACAACAATTACCATTATAGGGGAAACGACACCTGCCTGTACTGCAGCTTCTCCAAGTACTAAAGCTCCAACTATTGAGATTGCCGCTCCAACTGGTCTTGGCATTCTAACTCCTGCCTCTCTTAGTATTTCAAAGGTAATTTCCATAATTAAAGCTTCAACTACAGCAGGAAAAGGAACTCCTTCTCTCTGTGCTGCAATACTAAGAAGAAGAAGAGTCGGTATCATTTCATGATGGAACGTTGTAACTGCAATGTAGATAGATGGGGTGAGTAGTGCAATAAAAAATGAAACATAACGAAGTATACGAATTAATGTGCTAATATCAAAACGCTGATGATAATCCTCGGGAGATTGGAGAAAATGGACAAATAAAGCTGGTACTAAAAGTACAAATGGTGTCCCGTCTACAAGTATTGCTATTCGCCCTTCCAATAGTCCAGCAGCTATTGCATCAGGTCGTTCAGTATTATAGACCGTAGGAAAAGGAGTGTATGTTTCATCCTGAATGAGTTCTTCTATGTACCCACCTCCTAATATTCCATCGATATCGATTCGATTAAGTCGCTTACGGACTTCTTCAACAATCTTATCATTTGCAATTCCATTTATATATGCTATAGCCACATCGGTCTTAGTCTTTCGTCCGATAGGTTTTGTTTCTATCCAAAGATTTGTATCCTTTATTTTTCTACGAAGTAGTGCTGTATTGGTTCGTAGTGTTTCGGAGAAGCTATCCTTTGGTCCTCTAACAACGGTTTGCGAATTTGGTTCTGTAACTCCACGGTCTTCCCATCCTCTGGAGCTTGCTGCAAATCCTTGGGCATATCCATCAATGAGTATAATCGTGTCTCCAGATAAAAGGTGAGTAAAAAGACATTCAAAATCTTGAATCTCTTTCATATCTCCTTCTGGAAGCACAAAATCCCTTAATGTCTCGAAAAATTTTTTCTTAGAAGAAATAGTTGACTCAACGCGAACTTTTCTTATATCTAACATTAATGTTCTTAAAATAGAATCTTGGATTAAAGCTTTATCAACTAATCCATCAATGTAGATTATTCCAATTTTGGTTTTGCCGTCTTCACCAGCACGTAATTCCCTAATGACGATGTCACTGCTTTCTCCAATAGCGGTTTTAATAAATTTGATATTCTCACTAAGATTACTTTTCAATGATTTAAGTACATTCATACTTTCCAATTGATTGTTTTTATTAGTTTTAGTGTGTTTATTCTTTGTTTCAAAAAGCTTATTAATAAATTTCATATGAAAAACCTCTAACTTAGTTTTTATTAAGATTATTTCTATTTTTAGAAATTTTATACCAAATATTTTAGCCTAACTTCCCTGTGAAATCGTAAGCCTCAAATGTGATTCGTGTTCCTCAGACCGGAAATTCGCCTCCAGCTTCCTTCAGATTCCTGACTTCAGAACATAATTCATAAGAAAAAGTGCTAAAACCATCTATTTGCAGGGTTTATAGCACTTTTATTTTTTATGTCAAACTCACTACATTTTCTTTATTAAATTTGATAGTTCATTATTTAGTAAAACCTTCTTTTCAAACTTAAATATTTTTTTATTTATTTTACTTTCAAAATGCTTATCTGAAATCATATACAGCTTATCTACTTTATAATCTATTTCATTCAAAACAAACCCTTCTAATCCATTAATGATTTCGTGTGTAGAGAGTTTAACTTTATTTTCTGCTAATTTATATTCTAATATCCTTTGAAGTACTAGCGCTAAATAGCATATTAAAAAATGTGCTCTAACTCTTCTTTCTTTAAAATGATATACTGGTCTTGCTTTTAAGTTTGTT
>NVVX01000058.1 GCA_002733545.1 Alkaliphilus sp. | reverse complement strand
GCTAAAAATGCAAAAAACGAACTGTCAAATTTTACAAGCTAAAAAATTATAAAAGGTGCCTAGTAGGTTAAAATAAAAAAATTTACTCTTCAGTGCTGTTATGTGATTAACATATGATAGTGTCAGTCCATATTTTTTTAAATTGCGCCGAGTTTCACATAATTAAAAGAAGATAAACATCCATTCTCCTGTTTAATTCTCTTTCTTTTTTAACAACTTCAACAAAGTGGGCTCTAACTCAAATTTCTCGACTAAATCATTTACTTCTTTTAGCCTTTCATTTCTAATATTCTTAGGAATATTTGATTTCACTGCTCTAATCAATACATTTTTGGGGGTATGACTCAAATCGACGAACTCTAACATCTGTGTTTTGTACGATGAATGCTGCAAAAGATTGCATCTAATTATATCGGTAAACAATGCTGAAATTCTTTCTTTGGCAATACCATATCTAGTGATAATCTCCAAATCATCAGCCTTGATTTGAGAGTTTAGTTCATGTTGACAACAAGGGACTGAAAATATCATTTTAGCATTCCATTTTATTGCATTATATAAAGCATAATCTGTTGCTACGTCACACGCATGAAGTGTAATTACCATATCCACTTGAGTTTGAATTTTAAAACCACTAATATCTCCTACTTCAAACTTCAATCCTTCATACCCATATTTCCTAGCGGATTCATTACAGTTTGCCACAACTTCTTCTTTTAAATCTAAACCTATCATGTTAACTTCAATTTCTTTTACTTTTGTAAGATAGTAATACAGTATAAAAGTTAAGTATGATTTCCCGCACCCAAAGTCAATAATATTTAATTTCTTAATTTCTAAATTTTTTATAATGTCATCTATCATTTCAACAAATCTGTTTATTTGCTTAAATTTTGAGTACATTGACTTCACAACTTTTCCTTCTGCTGTAAAGACACCCATATCAATAAGCGGTTCTATAGTTATGCCTTCTTCTAGAATATAATTCTTTTTTCTATTATGCTCTGCGTCATTACGCTCTTGCTTATTTAATACATTCTTGATTTTCTTATAATTCATCTTCCCTTTTTTTGTTGTAGTTAACAATAGCTCATATTCATCATTCCAGGCATTCATCTGTCTGTATTTTTTCATTAAATCTACCAAGTTACTCTCTAACTCGTCAATTTGAATATTTACGTGGAAAACTTGTTTGTCAGTCTTCTTTTCAATCTGGTAGTATTCATTTTTAAAGTATACAGCAACTTTTTTGTATCTTTCTTGTTTGTCTTGTGGGTTGCTAAAAACAAACTTAGAAGGCTTTTCATTAATTATTTTTTTTGTAATTATTGTATCTATATTCATGTTTACCTCCAATTTAGATACCCGTCATCGGCAGGCTGATTAACACCATATTAATACATCGGGATATCTTCCACAATCTCTCTTATGTTAAATATATCTTGATTTTATACCTGCTTCTGCTATTTGTCAATGTAAAGGCTAAATCCTGCAAAGCAAGTTGATGATAAGTTACTCATAAAACTAACTGTATCTGCTCCTTAAGAAGTATTATATCTACCCTCATTTCTCTAAATACACAATCTATGGACTTCAACTCCTTGTTTTTCTACTTTACATCTGCTTAGATAATTCTATTACCTTAGTTGCTATCTTACTTCCAAATGACACATCATGCGTTACAAAAATTAATGTTGGATTATATTTCACAACTGCCTCTTCTAACTGCAATCTAAAATAGATGTCCATGTAGTTCAATATTTCATCCCATAAATATAATTCGGCTGTGCTTGCAAGTGTTTTTGCTATTTCAACTTTTTTCTTTTCTCCTTCACTAAGTAATTCGATTGGCTTCTCTAGATGGTCAATGTTCATGCCAAAATAGTCAAGATTCCTTATGAAAGCAGTCTTATTAGAATTGTTCATCTCTCTGTATTCTTCAACAGTTACGTCACATTGTTCAATGTTTTGATGAGAATGTATTACAGATATTCCGTTATATTTTTTTACTATCCCCGAGTAATTGCCTATTTCTCCTGAAATAATTTTTAGTAAAGTCGTTTTTCCAGATCCATTTTCTCCTTTAATCCAAATTCTATCTCCTTGCGCTAGTTCAAAGCTAATATCTTGGAATACTGCATTCCCATTAATTTCATACGATAAGTCTTGGACTTTCAAATACTTTTTATTTAGCAATTTGTCTTGTTTTATTTCTAAACTCTTAATGTTTTCGTAATCTTTTAGTAACAGCTTTACTTCATCTAGCCTTTTATCCCGTCTACGCTCCATAGATTTTGCTCTTTTCATCATTTTTGCAGATCTTTTGCCTTCAAACCCACTATCACCAGCCGATTTTTTGCCTTTTTCTCTACTACTTGACCAACCACGAGCTGCTATAGCAGAGTTTTCTAGCCTATAAGCTTCATCTTGCAGTTTTTCTTTGCTATTTAACTCACGTTCCTCGTTTCTTAAACGAGTTTCGTTCCACTTAGTGAACCCACCACTGTTTAAAGTTACAGAGTTTTTATTGATTGACAAAATATGATTCACGCAAATATCAAGAAATTCTTGGTCATGCGAAACAAGAATAAAACCCGTTTTGTTTTTTAAGTACTCTGCTAAAACAACTCTACCAAATGTGTCTAAGTGATTAGTTGGTTCATCAATTAAAAGAAAACTATGTCCCTTTAAGAATAAAGAAATAATCATGACCTTCGTCTTTTCTCCACCTGAAAGAGTTTCAAATCGTTGTTCTAGCAATAGAAGTAATAAATCCATTTTTCTAAATTCTCTTTCTATTAGAGCATCAATCTGATAACCTCCTATATCATTGTATGTACTAATTAATTCTGCATGTTTAACTGCAGMGATTTCACCTTTACTAAAAGTTTCATCAATTTGTTTTTCTAATGTTAAAAATGGACCAGTAATTTGCTTAACCACATCCCGAACTAATAGTTTTTCATTCTCAATGTTAAACGGAAATATTTCAGTTTTAATTGGCGTTACTACATTCCCACTATTTGGTTTGCAATCTCCGTTTATCAGTTTTAATAGTGTTGATTTCCCTGTTCCATTTCGTCCTATAAGTCCTAACTTCCATGAAACATCAATTCGGAAGTTTACATCATTAAATACTGATTTTGATGCACCCTCATAAGAAAAGTTCAATTTGTTTAATACAATTTCTCTCATAAGTTCCTCCCTTCGCTAGTCTTACTAAAATCTAACCGATTTGCCCCAACAACAGGCATTATTTGATGTTTTCACATTTAATCAAATAAAAAATTTTTGACTATTTCTCCTTCTTTCAGTTTTGAAGTCACTACTTCTACCATGCTCAAGTGTGCTCTTGAATTTTACGAGCATCCTATCTGAACTTGATTTTGACAGAACCTGCCTATCGTTTTGATTTATTACACATAAAAAGCCATGGACTCTCCACGGCATTTAAAAAAAGCCATGGATCAGAAACCCATGACCTTGTATACAAAAATTATTATTTTCATAATCGAAAATTAGAATTCAGCAATCAGTATACTCAAGCAAGGTAGGATTTCTTTTTTGATTTTGTTGATGTTGGTTACTTCATAATTTTTTATGATCATTATCCTTACCTCCACTTCAAAATTTTACTACTTCTTTATACTAATCTAAGAAAACCAGAATGTCAAGACTTTTCGTTAATGAAATTTAGTTTTTAACTCAACACCAGTTTTGATTATTTCTTCAACAATTCCTAGCGGATTGTTGTAATCATCAACGGTGAATGCCTGCGGCTCTAAATCTATATCATAATCAGACGCTTGCATCAACAAGTATATAATCCCATCTACCCGACTCATAGTTTTAAAATAATCCGAAAAAATAGCTATGTCAATATCGCTATCGTTACTATAATTATCTTTTGCATATGATCCAAATACGATTACCTTTTCTACAGGGATTTGATTTGATATTTTTCGAGCATATTCATTTAAAACTTGCTGAATTGATTTAGGGATTGAACCCATAAAAATGCCTCCTCAGATTTTTTTAATATGTCTGATGCAACTTCTTTGGTAACTTCGCTCCCCATCGATTCTTTATATGACGGGTACCTTTCAGCTATGTAATAAGCTAACAGCTTCACAAAAATTGGCTTGTATTTTTTTGTTTTGTCATCAAATTTTTCATCTAAAACTAAATTTTTGTACTCTTCCTTCAAAAAAACTGATTTAAACACTATCCAAATGTTATGTGTTCTTGGTGCCTCACTTCCTACATATAAAACATGCAGCCCTTTAACTATTTTTTCAACTGCCTGTTGACACATGAAAACTACGTACAAGTATCTACCTGCCTTCAACATAGCTTTTGCAGTATCTAAATCATACTTAGCTATATGCTCCCAGTGTTCATACTTTTTTCTATTGTCCATGACTATACCACTCCCCTTAAATACAGGTTATCATTTTTAAAGCTTTTGTGCAACAAGTGGTAACCTAGCACTCTCAATATTGAAACTTTTAATCTATTAACTGCACATTACTCAGGTTAAATTCATGCCTATAACAAAGCAACTTACAATATCTTCAAACCGTGTTCAGGTTTTTTAAGGCAGCGCGCATTACCAAAAAAATCTGATGAATAAATATGTTGCAACAGTAATTAATGTGACAATGAATTTTTATAACGACTTAGGCGAAGCCTGACAAAGTTTCAAGAGAACCATCCGCTATAATACCTCGGCTTTATGCCCGTGGTTGAGAATCGAAGATTCTTTTTCTATATATGTGTTCTTAATTTTCACTCGAAAAGCCCCTTTCTTTTCGCTTTTAGACTAATATTCTTTAAACTCTGTATCTCCATTCTAGCAAAAAATGGGCAAGTATGCTAGTAAAACACCTCACAACAAAATCTGAATATTTTTTTTTGCATTTACAATCCCCCTAAAATCTAATTTAAAATCAGCCACAGGTAAAATGTTTTTATATAAAATTGATTTATATTTTTTCATGATCCTGTAATAAAAAAAGGTATTATGAATGTGATGTAGAATGTATATTAATATCCTCACAAGATTTTTTTACTAATTCATGTACAAGGAGGTAAAAATGGATACACACACAATTGTATGGGCAATTCTTTTAGTCGTTTTTGTGATATTGGAAGTATCGACATTAGCGCTAGTTAGTATTTGGTTTGCAGTTGGCTCTTTGGCTGGATTAATATTATCATTACTTGGATTCTCCATCCAATTACAAGTACTTGCTGGTATTATTATTTCAGTGCTTATGCTAACACTAACTATCCCATACGCTAAAAAAATTAGAAGAAAAAGAACTATGACAAATGTAGAATCTTTAATTGGAAAGAAAGTTCTATTAAGTGAATCAATAGAATTTTCTAAGCCTGGACTCGTAACTGTAAATGGCGTCAAATGGACAGCTGTTTCTAATAAAGACATCCTAGAAATAAATATTCCAGTAATTATTACAGCAGTTGATGGAAACAAGTTAATAGTAGAAAAAGAAGGGAATGATTAGCAATGGAAGCACTAATTATCGGAGGATTTATCGTAATTTTTATTGTATCAATCATTATTGCAAACATCAGAATTGTGCCACAGACAAAGTCTTATGTTATCGAAAGGCTAGGAACTTACAATACAACTTGGGATTCTGGTTTAAATTTTAAATTTCCTTTTATCGATAAGATTGCAAAAAAAGTGTCGTTAAAAGAAATAGTTGTAGATTTTCCGCCGCAACCTGTTATCACTAAAGATAATGTAACAATGAAAATTGATACTGTAGTATTTTATCAAATTACCGACCCAAAACTATTTACTTATGGTGTCGCTAGTCCTATTATTGCAATTGAAAACTTAACAGCAACTACTTTAAGAAATATAATTGGTGATATGGAGTTAGACCAAACGTTGACTTCTAGAGATATTGTTAACACAAGAATGCGATCAACTCTTGATGAAGCAACTGATCCATGGGGGATTAAAATTAGCCGTGTAGAACTCAAAAATATCTTGCCACCAAAAGATATTCAAGAAGCTATGGAAAAACAAATGAGAGCTGAACGTGAACGTCGAGAATCTATTATAATTGCTGAAGGCGATAAAAGATCTTCTGTTTTAAGAGCAGAAGGTGAGAAAGAATCACGAATCCTTCAAGCAGAAGCTAAAAAGCGCGAAAGAATTCTTGACGCCGAAGCAAACAAAGAGTCTCAAGTTAGAATTGCTGAAGGTGAAGCAGAGGCAATTTTAAAAGTTGCAACAGCAAAAGCTGAGTCTTTTGAAGTGCTTAACTCAAATGTACCAAAGCCTGAAATTCTTCAGTTAAAAGCTATGAATGCTTTTATTGAAGCTTCAAAGGGAGAAGCAAATAAAATAATTATTCCAACTGATTTAGCAAATGTTGTTGGATTTTTAACTGGAGTAGTTGATTCAATTAAAAAATAACCTCTATTTTTACATGATGATTTTTCGAAATACCTAGAATTTTTTCACTCTTAATACAAAAGGTAATTGGCTCGTCCAATTACCTTTTTTTAGACTCCAATATTTCCTGCGGACATAATGAAATAATTTCTATTTCTAATTTTTAAAATTTCATCTCTAAAGACCCGATACTCGTAATGTATCACACCGTAATCCTATAGCCAAGAACTCGTTGTATACATTTTATAGCATATATTGACTTGTTTTAAATTGTTACTATTACCTAAAATATAGCTTTCATTTCTAATACAACTCTGATAGAATAATTGCATAATGTTGAAGCACAATCGAAAATTGAGCGTTTAGCTTTTTGCGACTTCCTCACCGAATTACCGAATAAACATGCATACTATAAATTCCTATGTCAACTGATTGCCGACTCGCAGATAAATCTAACAACTTTTTCTCTTCTTTTACTTAATGTAGGTTCTTTTCAACTAGTGAATGACTCACTAGGACATTCTGTGGGAAATGCAGTTTTGCAAAATATATCCAACCTTCTTTCAAATACTATCAACAAAGTTCCCAATAGCTTTTTAGCTAGATTTAGCGGATCAAAATTTATAATCATTATCCCCAACCGTCAAAATATAGATTGTCTCTCACTGCTAACACAGAGAATTCTAGAGATTTTTTCTTCAACCATAGAGGTAAACGACTACCGATTTCACTTAACTGCAAATATAGGGACTGCTGCTTACCCTACGGACGGCTCTACTTCTCAGGAATTAACCCGAAATGTAGAATCAGCAATGAATCATGCAAATGAGTTTAGTAAAAACGGGCATGCCAAGTACTCTAAATCCATTACTAAGAAAAATATGGAGAAGCTTGAAATCAAAAATGAACTTCAAGATGCAATAAAGGATAATCAATTCGTCTTGTATTACCAACCAATTGTTAACAGCGTGACTGGAAGAATAACCGCTGCCGAAGCGCTTATTCGATGGATTCACCCAAGCAAAGGATTAATATCTCCTGCTCTTTTTATACCTATTGCTGAGGAAACCGGGCAAATAATAAAGATTGGAGAATGGGTAATTAAAATAGCTATAGATCAGTATGCTAAATGGGAGACCCAAGGACTAAACGATATCAATTTTGAAACAGGCTATTCTATAACAAAACTAATAATTGAACTTTGCGACTCCAGAAATATCTATACAACATCAGAAGGGGTCGAAACTGATGAGCAAAGGCAAGAATTGATAAAATTAAATTGCACTAATTTGCAAGGCTACTTATTTTCGCGCCCCTTACCAAGCGACGATTTTATAAAATACTATAGGAATAACATTATAACCACAACGGATATTACTCAATTAACCTCCGTGTCTAATATCGCAACTTGAATTCTGACAGCTCTCCAATTTTAAAATCTGTCTTGTTTTTTACTAACTGCTTCTCTTTTTCCATAGAATATCTTTAGATAATATTATTTCATAAGTAAGTATGTCATCCGCCGTTAGAATATCAAGCTACTGTTTTCGCCGATTATTTCTCCTCTCAAACTTACAATACCACTTATCATCAGGTTTTCTTCAAAATCTTCACAAATCATAATGTGTCCACATTCGCAAAATTCTAATAATGCTCTTTGTCCTAAATTCTCCAGAATCGTATAGTTTTCAATTTCTCTTCTATGTTCTTTTTTTAAAAATACTTTAGAATTCCGTTCACATCACCATTTTGATTTCCAAATAGATGCACACCGTCTTTCACATAGTGACTCTTACACTATCCAATAAAAAAGTTAACACATAGAGTTATAAAAGCTACAGAGTAAAGAATACTATGTATTATATGATAAGTATCTGGTACCAGCCTTATTGATGATTTTGATAAAATTCTATGTGTTCCTTTAAAATAAATGTTGTATCCTTCTATTTTTTCAGCAGTCGCCCCAAAAATATATAGCTTCCAGTGAAAATGATATAACCCATACAGTACCAATCCAAAAAGCCCGATGAAAACAAGATTAATATAAGAGAATCCTAAATAATATAAAACCATTAATACACTCAGTATTGCCCAGCCAATTGTGTCAGGACTAATCAATTTAGGTCTGTCCACATAGCCTTTCACTCCCACTACGTCCATTGTTTGATGAATGTATAATATAGTAATTACTAATTTCTCAAAATCCATTTTGTTTCTCCTCCCTATTAAGTTTTAGCATTTCACATTCTAAATTATACCAGAATAATCAGTAGTAACAACATTCTAAGACTGGTTTTTTCTCATACCTAAGGCTGAGTTTACACCGACTGAGGAACAGACCTTGAAGGAAAATTAAAGTTTAGCAATTACCTAAAATATTTGTCAATGACCAACGCAATCCCTTCTTCGTCATTTGTAGCAGTTATATAATCCGCTTTGTCCTTTACTTCTTGCGAAGAATTGCCCATTGCAACACCAACTCCTGCAAATTCAAGCATTGTTATGTCATTTTGCCCATCTCCAATAGCAATGATTTCTTCTCTTTTTAGCTCATATTTATCACAAATAATGCTTAATGCCCTTCCTTTTGAAACAGTTTTATCAATAAATTCTAAATAATATGGTTTAGACGTGCAATAATTCACGTCAGCATCAAGCCTTATATCAAGAAGTCTCTGAAATTCTGCTATCTTCTCTACTTCATCTATCCATAAGACTTTTGTCGCCCCCTGTTGAATAATATCTACATAATCATCAATTACTATTGGCTCAACGCCCGACAATTTTTTATATGCAATTACATTATCATTCATCGTGTTTGTATATAACTGATTATTAGACCAAATGATTATTGTAGTTTTAAGTTCTTCACCAATTTCAACTATTTTCTTAACATCAATCCCTCTTAGGTTTTGTTCATGTAGTATTGCACCCGTATTCAAATTTACTATTTTTGCGCCATTATACGCGATTACTGGCATTTTTAAGCCTAGTTTTTCAAAAAGTTCAACTGTTCCCTGAGTAGGTCTTCCAGTACAAATAAGAACTAATACTCCTTTACTCACAAGTTCTCTAATGCTCTTTACAGTTTTATCGGTTACTTCTCCTTGACTATTGAGTAGCGTTCCATCAACATCTAACGCTAGTAGTTTATACATAATCTTCCTCCGTTTTCTACATTGCTCATGACTTTGCCATCAAGCTTTTCTTTGTATCAACATCCAATTTTTCAATAGCATATCTAAACGAAACTCTTGGCATAGTTTCTACATTCTCTAGCAAGTATTTCTCTAATTTCTTAGGCTCACTTTGCCCGTACACTTTTAACATCCACCCATAGCCTTTCAACACTAAATAATGATCATCATTCATAAGAGCATTAGAAATTTTAAACGGATCTATTTCTCCATACACGTTTTTAGCCATTGGATATATTAAGACTACCCCTGCAGCTCTTCTTACCCAGAATTCAGGTCTGTCGCACCACCGAACTACTTTTGCAAACAAGTCATTATACTCTGCTAAGAGTGCGCCAAAAGCATGCGTACAAAAATCATCACAATCATTCCAGTCCCGCACATATTTAATTAGCCACTTTTCAAATCTATTGAAAGTCTCTCTTGTATAATTATTTCTTTCTCTAAAAGCTATATCATATGCTATCACACCCATAGCCCATGACCTCTCTTCTAAAAGTTCCTCGCACATATCTAGTATGTTCTCAAATGGTTCATTTTTAATCAACCTATAAATCTTAGCACTTGCTTTCCTAACATCGCCTGTTTTGTAACGATTACGATACTCAAATAAAGCGAGTTCTTCATTTGCTTTTTTAACAATGTCTACTTTGTAGTTTTTCATTTCGAACTCCTTTCGCCCAAATTGGTATATATCTTCATTTTACTTACGCTAACAATATTATATCAAATGGTGATAGCTTACGCAAAGTCTCTTAAAATTCTATCAGCACTGAGGAGTAAATATTTTTATTTTAACCTACAAGGCATCTCTTATAGCACCTTACTTTACAAAATTTGACAATTGGTCATTTCCATTTTCAG